>NZ_JBSRZM010000041.1:0-24135 GCF_054057635.1 Arthrobacter sp. UYNi723 | reverse complement strand
GCGGATACCACCCCAGCAGACGCGCCGCTACGCGGGCATTACCAAATGATTCTTCGATAGCAGCTACGCGGGCATCTTTGATGAGTCAACGCGGGCTATGGACAAAGCCAATAGCGAAGCGCAGTCTGGGGGGTGGCAATGGTCCACCATGGACCGGACGCGCGAGACGTATATCTAGACCGGTGGGCACCAGGCGCCCCCTGGTTACTCGACTGGTCGGCAAACGCCCGAGCGCTCACTTTTGACACCCGAGGAGTGTGACTATGACCGCTTACATCGACCCCATCAATGCAGCCGCGGAGCACTACAAGTTGCTACAGGACGGCCAGCGGGCGCGGATGATCGAGATGCGGCTTCCCCCAGGCGCCCGGGACAACGAACATTCCCATCCGAATGAGTTCGTGTACTTCATCAAGGGCAGCAAGGCAGTGATCCGCGTCGACGGAGAAGCGATGGAGTTGGACATCCCCGACGGGATGGTCATGGAGCATGAACCATGGACGCACTCGGTAGAGAACATCGGTGACCGCGAGATCGTCGCGATCATCTTCGAACTCAAGGACTGAGCGTCTGGATCGGTGGAACTGCTTGCGTGAGCCGACGCAATGTGCTTCCCGCCATCGAGTCGCGCACTGTGCGCTGCGTGCCCCAGTGACGTCCGGCAGAGTGCTGTACGGCGCCCGGTCTTCGGGCACGGCTGCCAGGCCAGCTCCCGCACCACGTCGACGACCTCGGCGTCGCTGAGGGTACGAGCCGCGACTCGTCGGTGAGGGCTCTTCCAGGTCCGGTAGGGGGTGGCTTGTGAATTAGTCGAATATCCAACGCTAACGTGAAATTGCACCCTGTCCCAGAGTCTCCACGCCTCCTGCGGGCACCTGGCATCCTGGGCCGGTACCGCACCGGGCAACAATGAATCGGCCGGGCGCATCAAATCCAGCAAGACCAGAGCCGGCAACCCGTATCTCAAGGGCGCCCTCGGGATAGCGGTGCTTGCCGGGTCAAGATCGAAGAAGACGTACTTCGGCGCTGAATACCGGCGCATTGCCGCCAGGCGGGGGCCCATGAAAGCCCTCGTTGCCGTCGAACATGCAATTCTTACCGCGGTATGGAACATGCTCAGGACCGGCGAACTCTACAAGGACCCAGGACCCAACTACTTCACCCGGCTGCAGCCGGCTAAAACGCGCACACACGCCATCAACCAGCTCGAAGCCATGGGTTTCACGGTCACTATCGAACCCGCATCACAGGCTGGCTGACCCCGGTCCAAGGGTGGGCCGATAGGTACCCGCCTACGCCCCTGCGCACCATCCGCCGGCCATCTTCTTTTTCGTGAGAGCCCAAGCTGGGGACTGGGCTGCCGCGGAGCTCAGACCGGTCACGGTGCATTTGCGTCTGGTCACTGTGGCTTGATGTTTTGGTTCACGTGGAAAAGGTTCTGCGGATCATACTTGGCCTTGATCGAGGCTAGCCGCGCGTAGTTCCCGCCGTAATTTTCCGAGATCCTGGATTGGTCGTCCCCGTCCATGAAGTTGATGTAGCCGCCGGGCGCTGAGTGCGGAGCCAAGGCCGCTGCGTAGTCCTTGACCCAGCGGATGTTGGCCTCGTTGTCGGCCGGATCCGTCCATTGTGCGGCGATGACTGGCGAGAACTTCATCCCCCGGTTCGCGAAGGCAGTCTCGTCCGCCCCGACGCGGGCGACGGCGCCATCTATCGGGTAGACGTGGACGGCAGTGTTGACGCTGGTGACCGTGGCACCGAATTCGGCGTGCGCGCCGATGGCGCCATCGTTTAGATCGGGCAGGAAGTTGGCTTTCCAGTACCCCTGCATGCCTTTGGGATTGAGCGCGTCGAAGGCCACGTTCAGCGCCGGATACGGCATCGGGGTGATGAGCGATCCGGCCACGGGCGCGACGTCCAGGAACGGTTGCCACCGTGATTCGCCCTCAGCCATGTCCCCAGTCCACATCCCCACGACCACGCACACGGGCTTGAAGTGCCATTCCTCGGGAAGGAACGGTACCGGTGGACCTTGATGGAAACCAAGGAAGGCGCCGAATTCCTCCGGAGCCGAGTCCATGTAGTCGCGGTAGAACTTCGCAACCGTTTCGATATGCTCTGCGGAGTAAATGACGATGCCTACATGGACCATGTCAACGGGATGCAGTTGGTATTCAAGCGAAGTGACGACACCGAAGTTGCCACCACCGCCCCTCAACGCCCAGAAGAGGTCCTCGTTCCGGTCTTCGCTGGCGGTCAGGAACTTGCCGTCGGCCGTGACCACATCGGCCGAGAGCAGATTGTCGCAGGACAGACCGTGCTTGCGGGCGAGGTAGCCGATACCTCCCCCCAACGTCAGGCCGGCTATTCCGGTGGAGCCCACGATGCCGCCGGGGGCGGCCAGGCCAAAGGCGTGCGTGGCGTGGTTGAAGTCCGCCCAGGTCGTCCCGGCCTCGGCCCTCGCCGTGCCTGCTTCGGGGTCAACGCGGACTCCGGTCCGGTTCACGAAGTCGATCACGAGTGCGTCGTCCCAGGTACCGAAGCCCGGGGCGCTGTGGCCGCCGCCCCGGATGGCCAAAGGCATGGAGTTGTCCCGTGCGAAGTTCACGGCGGCAATGACGTCTGCCACCTGCGCCACGCGGACGACGCCGGCGGGCCTCTTGTCGATCATGCCGTTGTAGACTGCCCGGGCAGATTCATAATCCGGATCTTCGGGAGTGATGAGCTGCCCGCGAAGCTGTTCACGCAGTGCCTCGAGTGCCGTTCCATTCATTTCGCTTGCCACCATTCGATCTTGAGTCCGGACGATGACCGTCATTACCGTTCCCAGCGGGCATGGCGACCAACGATTACGTCGTAAGAATTCACCTACGGAGTACCCGTGTCAAGGGACTTCTGCGCTAGTCTCGCGTGTTGACGAAACGGGATCGCTCGCTGATGCCTCCGCCGGGGTCCAAGGCCCGGAAGGCAGCTAGTCGCTGACGACCAGCGTTTCGGCGCCTCGGAGCCTGGCTTTCCCGGACTCCAGCAGGGGTTCGACGACGGCGCTGACGGCTTCCATGGCGTCGTCGACTTCCAGCAACACGGGGTACTGGGGGTGGCTTGTGAAAAAGTGAAATATCAGACGCGAAGAATTCACGGTGTCCGGTAACAATCGTTCGCGAGACACTCCAGGGCATGTTTGAAGGGTTGTCATTTTTCGAAGTCGTCTGCACAACAGCCCTTGAGTTTTCAGGGTTGTGCAGGCGAGTGTGAACACTGGTTTTTTCGTACTCCTCTGCACTAATATCGCTTTTGTTCGTACTCCTCTGCACAAGAAGGAGGTAGCGGGGTGGACGCCGAATCTGTGCGCATCGCTGAGTTCGGCACGTTGACGATGCCGGACGTTGTGTGGGATCGTACGAAGTTAGTTTCGGCGGCGATAGCGCCGTTAGCAGCGCAGTCCATCGTCCGCCGATAACGAACCCGACTCAAGATAACTGAGGGCAGCTTCCCGAGCCCGGTGTTCTTCAGGGTTTTGATCCGGTTCTCACACCGTCCCCGGGCCCGGTGCCGGGCATCAAGAGTGCGTCCGTGCCAACGCGTGTCGCCGGCCAGGAGCATGGGCCTGTCGTAGCCCGTTTTTTGCCACCCGCATGGGACCACCTGTGTAGCCAGTCATAGGACCACCCGGCGCGCCTTGCCGGGGAGGCCCGCTACGGCCTGTTGGATCATCGCGTCCGTGTCGTTTGACGCGGAGGTCTGTGGGGATGGGATTCAGGAAGGTCAGCGTGGTTGAAATCAAAGAAGTGCTTCGCGCCGGCTGGAGGGGGCTGGCCTGCGGACCGCGGAAGGGGACCCTTCAGTCACTGATCCCGAGCATTGCAGAGGAACACCAGCCCACCTCTTCAGCTCCACCCCGCACCGGAGGCGACCACCGGCGAAGGGGCCGCCCACCGAATATCGGCGGCGGACCACAGCCGTGTGTGAGCTATAGCCCCGACCCCAACGACGTAACCGGAGGTCACCGCGACCATTTGCACTGGACAGCCGACAAATAATGTCGGAAATTACATCTAACGTACGATTCGTACGCTAGATGCAAGCATGAATCGGTGACGTGAGTGGCGGTCCGTCAGTTCGCTGCCGAGTGGCCATTGGTGTCCCGACCTGCGGTTTCGCGCACCATCTACATCTGATGCAGGATCCTTGCATCTCATGAACTGCTGTCCGGGACTCGGCCGCTGACGCCGTCGACGATCAGTGCGTATCCGAACCCGGTGGCGCTGTGGCTGACTGTGAGTTCCGCGTGGTTGCCCCGGCGCTGGTGGGGTGTCGAGGCGGACCCTACGGACCCGCCAGCCGGTCAGGTCGCGCGCTCGACCAGGTACCGCACTCGCAGCGTGCGCCCCTCGACCTGCTGCACGTCGACAAGCTGGAGGGGTAGGTCAGGGGCGTCGCCCCGCACCAGCGGGAGGCCTTGCGCGACGATGACCGGCTCGATCCCGAGCACAACCTCGTCGACGAGACCACTCCGCAGGAAGGCGCCATTCAACTGGGAGCCGCCGGCCAACAGGATCGATGTCGCTCCCTCGGCGCGCAGCTTCTCGACCGCCTCGGCCGCCGATGAGGCGCGCATGCTCCCGGACCGCATCGCGAGTCCGGTGTCACGGGTCACGGCAACGATAGGCAACTCGGGCGCATGGGGGCGGACCGCCTCCTCGAACAGCTCGTGCGTCACACGTCCCCACACGAGGCCGTCGGATGCACGCACCAAGTCCAAGAAGAGCTCCCAGTCGGTGCCTGACAGGAAGTCCTCGGATCCGTCGTCGCGCGCGGACATACCGTTGAGCGATACCGCCATCCACAACGTGACGCCCACCGGACCTCCTCGTGCTTACGAACACATCCCGCCTGCCGCACAAGCCTGCGAACCCACGAACGTAGTGGCCCATCGCGAGAGATCTGTCAACAGCACGCGTTGACTCATAGAAGATGCCCGCGTAGCAGCATTCGAAGAATCATTTGAGAATGTCCGCGTAGCGGTGTGTCTGCCGGGCCGGTATCCGCTGGCCCGGCACTGTGAGGCTATGGAGCTGACGATGAGTGAACGCAAGGTTTTCACCAAGGCAACGGCGGCCCGGTATGCGAGAGCCGGCCGGGCGGACAAGAAGATCATCCTGGATGAGTTATGCGCCTCGACAGGCTGGCATCGCGACCACGCCCGCAGGGCGCTGCGGCAGGCACTGGTGCTCAAAGTCGTCAAACCGCGCCCGCCCCGTCCGCCGGTTTACGGAGAGGCGGTCGTGACCGCACTGCGGTTCCTGTGGGCGGTGTAGGGCACGCCGTGCGGACGTCTGCTGGCTGCGGCGATGGAGGACCTGGTCCCCAGGCTGCGCCGGCTGGGCGAGCTGGAAATTGATGATGCCCTCATCGGCGCTATGGCGTTCCGATACACTGGCGGATAGTGCCGCTAAATTCCCTAATGGAAGTCAATGCTGAACTACATTCGTGAGCGGCAAGACGCGCTGGGAGCCACTCCTGGGCGACGCATCTACAACTATGCCTCTGGTGCCCTGGTCCTTGCAGTCATGGCATTGGTCTTTGCTGGCTACGCACCTATATGGTCTTCCTGGACGACCCTCGCCGCGTCCTGCGTTTTGGACTTCTTCCTCATCAGAAAGTGGATCCGGGACGATGCCCTCAAGGCTTACCGAGCCGACCACAGCGGCTGATTCTCCCGGTACAGATAAGTGCAACTGAACTAATGCTTCTGGCCCGGCTGTTCCAAACAGCCGGGCCAGAACCGTTTAGAGGCCGAGGCTGGGGCCGCCACGGTCGCGTCCGAGGGCTGGCGCGGTGGCTGGTGGTGGCTCCGCGTGATCGCACTTCTTCGCGTTCCTCAACCCTCAAACTGCTTAGCGTGACTTTCCAGAGCATTGGTCCTCAAGCCCCGAGTAGGAGTGCAGGCCGTTGAAGAACTGGTTCACGATGGCGAAGTTGAAGACCACGCAGAGGTAGCCGACGGTTGACAGCCAGGCGGCGCGGGTTCCGGTCCAGCCCCGGGTCGCACGGGCGTGCAGGTAGCCGGCGTAAACCACCCAGATCACGAAGGTCCAGACTTCCTTGGTGTCCCAGCCCCAGAAGCGGCCCCAGGCCTTCTCGGCCCAAATGGCGCCGAACATGAGCGTGAACGTCCAGCCGACGAAAGCGATGGCGTTGATCCGGTAGGACAGATTTTCCAGGCTCAGCGCGGACGGAACCAGGCGCATGAAGCCCAGCTTGTCCCCGCCCCCTCCAGCAATGGTCTTCTGCCGGTGCGCCTGGACCAGCTGCAGGGCGGACATGGCGAACGTCAGCGTGAACAAGGCCGAGGAGATCACCGCGATGGAGACGTGTATGATCAGCCAGTAGCTCTGCAGCGCGGGCACCAGGTGCCCGACCGGCGTCCAGTAGGCCACGGACGCGGCCACGAGCATGATGATGGCCAGACCGATCACGAACGTGCCCAGGAACCGCAGGTCGCGGCGGATCAGCACCAGCAGGAACACCGCAACCGCCACGAAGGCACCGGTGGTGAGGAATTCGTACATGTTGCCCCACGGCACCCGGCCCGCACCGAACGCGCGGGTGGTCACGGCCGCCGCATGGATCACGGCGCCCAGGACGGTCAGCGCGACGGCCACCCGGGCGGGGGCACGACGCTCGCAGCCGTAGCGCATGCCGGCGTCGGCGGTCTGGACCGGCCCTGCCGCGGCGCCACGGCCGGAGACGGCCGACGTCGGACGCTCAGCGCACAGGTCCGCTGACATGCGCATCGGCGCGGTCAACGTCTCCTCCGGCGGCCCGCGCGCCGACGCCGACGGGTACGCGCGCGGCCTCGGTTGTGGTCACCTGCCCGGCGAGCTCCGCGGCCTTGATGTCCACCGCTTTCAGGGCTTTGCTGCTCCTGGCCAGGTCCCAGGCGAACGCGATAAAGGCCACGGTATAGGTACCGGCGGCCAGAAGCATGAACAGCTCGCTGTACTGGCCCAGGGTTTCGTTGAGGGGGAACGTCACTGGTCCTTCATGCTGGAGAAAGGGAGGGTGCCGGTGGTGGCGGGATCACCGGGTGAAACACCCGGCATCCACTGACGGCTGAGGACTTCGCGGATGGCTGCGGCCTCGGTGGCGAGCCGGTGGTCTTCGCCGCGGGCCAGGAGACCGTATTCCACCATGGTGCGGCCGTCGTGGTGGGTGCCGGTGCGGACCCAGACGCGGCGGCGGCTGACGTAGAGCGAAACCATTAGCCCGGCGACGGCGAGTAAGGCGAAGATCAGGACGCCGGTTTGACCCGGGGTGCTCCGGATGTCCACGCCGATGTAGCGCCTGAGCCCGTCGAAGCTGATGGATCCCTTACCGTCAGGCAGCGTGTACGTGCCTCCAGGGGTGAGGGTGATCCCGCCCGCGGCCAGGTCACGGCCGTTGAGCTGGGTGAGGTTTTTCACGTCCAGGTTGTAGACGTTCTGGGGCACGCCCTTGTCCAGGCCGAGGTCGCCGTAGTAGGAGTTCAGGTTCAGCTGCGGGTTCAGCCGGTCCGGGTCGAAGCTGTAGGCGACGCCTTCGGGGTTCTTGCGCCATCGTAAACGACCTTCGAGGGGTCGGACCACGGCACGGGCCAGAATTAGTCACGGACCCATCTTCCCGCACCCGGGAAATTGTGGAGTAGACATTGTTGCTGATCCTGATTCTCGCCCTACGAATTAAACGGACTTGCTATGAGCCATTGGCCTCAACTCACCCGGACGTAGGGGCTGGCGCAAACAGCGAGCGTCGGGCAACATTGGGATGTGACCCAGTCGCCCGACGGAACCCTCGAGTTCGATCTCGGTCGGACTGCGCTCGTCCTCCTGGACTATCAGAACTACAACGTCCACCCCGACGGGTACTGGGCGTCGGTCGATCCCAGTTTGGTCGAGCGTGTCGCGCCCGCGTTGGGGCGCACGGCCGAGGCGCTCGCAGCCGCGCGGGAAGCGGGGATCCGCGTCGTTCACGTCCAGAACGCTTGGCGTGAAGGCCACCCCGACATCAACCCACACGCGCCTTGGCAAGCGGATGCAAAGTCGGCCGGGCGATCAATCGAGGGCAGTTGGGGGACCGAGTTCTTCCAGCCGCTTATGCCCGCCTCCGGCGAACTGATCGTCCGCAAGCGCGCGGTGAGCGGGTTCGCCGGGACGGACCTCGACCGGTTGCTGCGGCTACACGACGTCTCGACAGTTGTGATCGCTGGCATCATCACGAATTTCGCCGCCGAGGGGACGGCCCGAGACGCCTCGGACCGTGGCTACCGCGTCGTGGTGCTGGGGGACTGCTGCGAGAGCATCACCGACGAGATGCATGCCTTCGCCCTCACACTGATTCTGCCCATCGTCGGTGAGGTTGTCGGGCTCAAGGCATTCGCCCACGCAGTCGCTCGCTCGTGACGCCTGCGTATAGAGAGTTGCGCGTCAACGCCCTTCCCTTTCAAGCGAACTTCCCATCGCGGTAAGGGAAAGCCGCTCCAACTTGGTCATTTTGATGCTTAGCGCTACTTTTCCGCGCAGTGGTCCTCGACCCCCAAGCACACCCCACTGCGCAAACGGACGCTGCCACCACGAAGCCAGCCACGTAGAGCGAGTGACGCCACCAACGACTTCGCGGGCCCCGGTCACATTGAACTAATAGCTATCCTTTGCAACACGTAGAATAAGTAACGGGTTATGTGTGACTCTTGGTTGGGAATGGCGGCTAATTCACAGTTGGGAATGGCGGTACCGCAGGGTGGCGTCGCAAGTACTGGTACACCGTTTTCCGGCTGAGCCCGGCCGAACAGGGCGTCGAGGATCCACACGAGGCCGCGCCATCCGCCCCCAGGGCCCCAATCGACTCAGGAGCTGGCGAGGCGTCGCCACCCGCTACGAAAGCGCGCCAGCAACCGCGCCGCAATCGTCGTGCAAGGCATCGTGATGTTCCGGCTCCGATCAGCCGTCAGACACGCGCTAGTGAAGATAGACCCATTTCGCAACAGAAGGCACACCCTGCGCGTTCACGGCGAACACCGCCACATGATCGCCGTCGTTCACTACCACCACACGAAGGGCGACAAAGTCTTCGACCAGGACGGCCTCGAGATCATGACCCTCGACGACGACGGCCGGATCAAGACGTTCTCGGCCTTCATCCGCGACAGCCACGCTTTCGACGAGTTCTTCGGTTGATTTGCACCAAGGACGTCCAGCCCTACTCCCCCTCGCGCGGCGGCGTCCCCCAGGCCAGCATCGAGTCCGAGGTTGTTGACGTCGCCGCGGCAGCCGCAGTTCCGCCGGGGTCGCCTTTCCTTCGCGGACGACGGCGGTGAGACGGCCGATCTCCGCGTCCAGTTCGCGGGCGCTGAGCTTGTCCGCGTTGCGCACCGTCGGGACCATGAGCCCGCGGTCCGGGACTGCTGAAGGTTTAGGTGTCAAGCAAACCCGGGGCAGCCCCCTCGGCAAAACCTTAGCGTCGGATATTTCACTTTTTCACAAGCCACCCCATCCAGTACGTCGCATTCACGCGCAACATAACAATGGCAAACAGGCTGGCCGCCGCCACGCCGAAAGGCAGATCCAGGAACTGGTCCATGGGTCAGGCCGCAGGCTGCGGACGGGCCCCGACGGCGAGCTGCAGGTCCGCAAAGATGTCGCCGTTGAGCCGGAAGGCATGGGCGGCGTGGGCAAGCACCGCCTCGGTCCGGTCCGTGTCCAGCGCCAGCGCGTCCAGCCGGAGCCGGTAGCCGTCCTTGTACTGCCTCATTTTCCCGATGCCGGGAAAGAGGTAAAAGTTCAGGCCGTCGTCCGGGATTCCGTAGTGCCGCTGGACCAGGCGGTGGATGATCTGCCCGCCGGACAGGTCCCCAAGCAGCCGGACGTAGTGGTTGGCGAGCATAAACTCGGCGCTGTGATGTACGCGGATCAGGGTGGCGTAGGCCGTGGTGGCCGGGACGGTGACAATCCGGCCGTCCGCCAGCCGGTCCCGCCAGCCGGCACCGTAATGGAACGCCATGTCCGCCTCGAGGGCAGCCATGCGTTCCAGGGCGGGGTCCAGGAACCCTGCCAGCAGCGGATCAGACCCGTACTCGGACCGCGCCACCGATTCCATGGCACCGTACACCGTGTACAGCTGGGCAGTGAGGGCAGCGACGGCGGTTGCGTCCAGCCTGCCCTCGAGAAGGTCGCCCATAAACGGGGACGACTCAGCCTCTTCGTGGGCCGCACTGGTGGACTGTTTGAGCAACACGGAGAGCGGGGCGGTCATGTTCTTCCTCACGCGCAGCAGGGGGTCGGAACACCATTATGGCGCACCGCACTTAGGCAACCCTAATCTCGTCCCTCCAGCATGCGCGCCCGCAGGTCCGGCCACGATGTTGCGAAACCGGGATGGAGCTCCTTCGCGTCGACCTCATCCAACCGAACCCACTGGAGTTCGAGGCTTTCCGGATCGCTGATTACGGGCTCAAAAGGCGCGGTCACCAGCACTACAACGGTGGTGTAGGACCAGTAGCCGAAGTCCAGCACAGACGTGAAGAGGACGCTCACATCCGCGGCCGGTACCGCGGCTTCCTCGTGCGCCTCGCGGAGGGCCCCGGTGACTGCGTCCTCGCCCTGGTGCAATGCTCCGCCGGGCAGTCCCCAGGTACCACCGATATGGCTCCACAGCGCGCGGTGCTGCAGGAGAACGCCCTTGCCGGGGTCATAAGCCAGCACGCCGGCGGCACCGAACCTGCCCCAGAACTTGCCGCGGCCGCCCTCCACCCAGGCGTCACCGGGGTCCCGCGGACCGGTCCGGACCGGCGGAATCGTGAGGTTCGCGTCAGGGGACGTGGCAGCCAAGGAGTGATCCATTTCACCAGTCTGACAGGTGCCCGGGGGCCCGGACGCGCGGCCGCCCGCGGCGCGTCAGCCGGCCTGTCCCGCGTGACCGCGTTCGACGGCGAAATCACCGCCCGGGTACATAACGGTTTCGTGTCCGTCGTCGAACCTGACCAGGTAGGGCGGATGACCTTCCTGACCACGGACTTCCACGATCACGCCGTGCCGGTCCGAAGATCCGACGGTCCTCCCCCGGACGATAATCCTGTCGCCCTGCGCTGCCTCCATGGCAATCACCTCCAAGCCCCAGAGTACGACTGACGGGGACCGGGGAACAGGGGTCAGTCGCGTTCCGCGTCGCGGTTCCCGGAAATGCGCTGCAGGTCAGGTCCCTGAGACGCGATGAGCCGGGCAGCGTGGCGCAGCGCATCGTCGGGGTCCTGGTGCCAGCGGGTGATGACGACGTCGGCGCGCTGGCGGCCGCTTTCGCCCAGACCCTGCAGCAACGGAACCACAACGTCGGCAATCAGGGGATCCACGAGCTCACCGGTCTGAGCGGTTCTGATGAAGCCCTCCAGCCGGGTCAGGTCAGAGTGGCGGAGGAGGGCCACCCGGGACTGCAGCAGCACCACGGCGGCGAGCCGCCTCTCATAGACCGGCCGCCTGCCGGGACCGGGCCGGCCCCAGAGGAGGGATGCCAAAGCGGTCACCTCATCGTGGCCCAGGTCCTTGAACTTCGTGCCGGCGTCGCGGACGGTGCCGCGTACGGCTCCCACCGACGATCCGTAGGATCCCAGTGCCCCGCCAACCCGGGACTCCAGGTCTTCCGCCCGGTACCAGGAGCCCTCATTCTGCAGGGTGGCGTCGATGAAGCCGGCAACCTCCTGCACGCGCCCGCTCACAGCACCCTCCCGGTCACGGCACTTGAAGTCATGGCATCTGGGTCCACGTCGCCGTTACCGTCCCTGCCGGCCGGCCGCGGCGTGAAGTATGCAGAACGGCGTCGACGGACGGGCTTCGAGCCGCCCCTCCGCAATGGGATCCCCGCACACGGCGCATATACCGTAGGTGCCCGCCGCAATCCGTGCCAGGGCCGCATCCACCTGGTCAAGTCCCGCACTGCTCTGCTTCAGGAGCGCCGAGGCCTGCGACAGCTCGAACGCAATGGTGGAACCCTCGGGGTCGTGTTCGTCATCCACGTTGGAATCCTGGCGTGCGGCGTTCGCCGAGGAGATGTCCGCACGGAGCGCGGGGAGCAGCTCGAGTTTCCGGGCGCGCTCTTCTTCCAGCAGGACCCGGAACCGTTCAAAATCGGGCATGGGAAAAGCCTAGTGGTTTGGGTCTCGACAAGCGCCGCCGGCGGGAGGATGCTGGCAAGCGTAAGCGCTTCAGATGCGGTCTGGCAGCCAGGGACAGAAAGCTGCCGGACACAGACCAACAGAGAAAGTCTGCGTGTCATGCCTACAAACATCGTCACAGAACTGGCAGTCAAGTCCCACAACACACCGGATGAGAAGCGCCGGCCGGAGAAAACCGAAGTGGATGTCGTCAACCTGGGCGACTACACGGTCGGCCGGTTGACGTTCAGTCCCGGCTGGCGCTGGTCGGACTGCATCAAGCCGGTGGTCCAGACCGAGTCCTGCCAGAACAACCACGTCGGATACTGCGTTTCCGGTGCCCTCAACGTCGAGACCACCGGTGGCAACCGGATCAGCATCAGCGCCGGCGATTCGTACACCATTCCACCCGGGCATGACGCCTGGGTGGACGGCGACGAAGCCTTCGTCGGCATTGAATTCTTCAGCGCCGCGGAATTCGCCAAGCCCCCGGGAACGTGACCCGGCTGCCCTCCCCCGGCAGGTCAGTACCAGTTGTTGGCCACGGAATGGTTCCACGCGCCGCACGGTGACCCGTAGCGGTCAGCGATATAGGACAGGCCCCAATTGACCTGGGTCCGGTAGCTCGTGAGCCAGTCGCTGCCAGCGCTGGCATACTTGCTGGCCGGCAGCGACTGGGCGATGCCGTATGCGCCCGAGTACGGGTTGGTGGCGGTGGTCAGCCAGTTCGACTCCTTGGTCCACAGCGACGCCAGGCACGGAAACTGGTCCTGGCCCCAGCCGTAGGCGCCGAGCTGCCCGGCTGCGTAGTTCTTGGCGCCGGCAGGGTCGTTGACAGCTCCTCCTGGAACGGAAGGCGCGACCACGACGACGGGCGGCGGGACCGGCGTCGGGCTTGGGACGGGAGCCGGGGCGGGCACGCCCGGTACAGCAGGTGGGGCCGGAGCCGGTTTCTGCGCAGCGGCAAGGGCAGCCGCCTTGGCTGCCGCCTCCGCCTGTTGGCGTGCCTGTTCCTGCGCGGCGGCCCGCTTGGCGGCCTGCGCCGTTTCGTACGCGGCCAACGCCACCTGGCCCTGCCGGAACTCCCCCTCCACCGCAGCCGTGGTGCCCTTGAGGGAGGCCAGCTGCGCGGTCAGTTCCTGTCCGTGCTCCTGTTGCTCCGCGATCTGCCGGGACATGGCCTGCTGGGCGGATTGGGCGGCGTCGAGCTTGGTTCTGGCTTCGCCGGACAGGCGCTCGCGCTCGGCCCTGGCCGCCTGCTCCTGATCGGCCAGGGCACGGGAAATGCGTTCGGCGGCTGCGGATTTGTTGACCAGGGCGGCAGTCTTATCGCTGACGATCTGGACTATGTTCAGGCCTTGGATGCTGTTGTTCTGCACGGCGTCGAGGGCAACGAAGAAACCCATGTTGGTTCCACCGGTCTTGTACGACTGGGCCGCCAGGGCACCGATTTCCTTCTTGTACTGTCCCAGTTCGGCCGCGGCGCGTGCCGTCTGGGCCGTGAGTGCGTCCACAGTGGAAGTGGCGGCCTGAAGTGCCGCTTCGGCCTTGGCGTACTCCGCGGCGGACGTCACGGCCGCATTGCCCAGCGCCTCTGCTTCAGTCTGGAGTCCGCCCAGCAGCCCGTTGATCCTGGTGACTTCTGCCGCTTTGCCGGCCTCGCTTTTTTTGGCGTTCTGCACGTCCTGCCACGAGGGATACCCGCCGGGCGGCGCGTCGTCGGCAGCATGCGAGGGAAGCAGCGCAGCCGACCCCACCAGGGCGACCGCCAGCAGGCCGGCGAGAGCGGGCAACCGCATTTTTTGAACAATCCGGGACATAGTTGGTGAGCTTACCGGGCATATACGGATTACGGGGGTTGACCTGCAACATCGTTACCAGGGAGTAGAGAATCCGCGCTGACACACGAGTGAATTTCACTCCTACATTCCGTTACCGGAATGTGACATTGCCGCCGAGCAGAAGTTATGGTCGAGCGGTGGCCCGGCTCAAGCCGGACCATTCCCGCCAGTATGCCGAGCCCTGCCGCTGACCGGGATCCAGTCGCTTTCCAGCTGGCAGGGACGGGGGAACCACGTTTCCACGGCTTTTCGAAGCCTTGGGGTTAAGTCGGTATCGCTCCGTCCCGTGCGGCGGCGCTACCGGCCGGGTATCTCCGACCCGGCCGAGACACCCGATGCCAAAGAACCGCTCATCGGGCTCTGCGATTCGGGACGCTGCCCGCAGGCGACGCACCACGACACCCACCGCGAAGCCTGGGCGAACCACGCCGAGTCGACCAAGACTGTCTTCTGGGAAATCCGCGCCTGTCCAAACCTGAACGAGGCTGTGCCCAGGCAACACTCGACAGGGCCAACCGGGTCCTGGCAGATATCGAAAAAGCAACAACCGCCCAGGAGACAGCCACGTGAGTGCAGACCGCGTTCAAATAGAAGACCGAATACGAGCCGCGCGCGACCATGTATCGGACTTATCCGCACCTTAAAGCCGAGTTCGAAAAGCAACGTTCGCTACTTCACGAAGCCGCTCCGAGTTTCGATCCCCGAGTCGAGAGCCACCACAAGCTGCGATCCGAAAAGGACCGGCTGCAACTAAAACTTGCAGAGATGACAACCCAAGTCCGTGAGCTAGAAGGCTTCAAATCCACGGCGCTTTCCAGACTGGCAGCACAGCACGAGGAGGTCCTCCCCTTGCGCTCCAACTGCACCGAAGGCAACAAGCTGCAAAGCATTCGTTGAGTTCATCAGATGGTGGTGGGTGAAATCGATGATGCCGTCGTCACGAACAGCTGTCACCTCAGGTTCGGCACGAGACATCAACGAGGCTGGACGTGTCCCATGCCCACATATCGGGCATAGCCGATGATGTGCGCGGTCATTGGTGCAACTGTAGCGGTTGAGCCACCCCGCCGGGCTTTTTTGCGGGCGGGGTATACGCGAATCTGAGAGCCCAGTGTCTGTATGGGATTTTGTCATTTTCAGCGGTCCAGGGGCGCTGCCGCGCCGTGGGGGTCGAAAATAGGGGTCGGCCGGCTTACCGGCTGTAGCTTGACGGCGGGGACGGCTGCATGATGTTAACGTCTGCTGCGGTGAACGCCGTGACTTCTTGGTGCCGTAGTTGAGCCCGTTTTTCAGCGTGGTGTGGAGGGCTTCCACGGGAACCGTGGATTGTTGCTTCGAGCACGGGTGCTAGATTCCTGTATTACTCCCTGCCCTCTCCGCGGCAGTCACATGCCCATATCCCTTCAATTTCAGAAAGTGCCACGGCAATGGACATCGTCCATGAGCGGTCCGTCGGGATGGATATATCCAAACGCGACGCAAAAGTATGTATCAGAGTCCCGGGCAAGCGTCTGGGCCAGTTCACCTCGACAGTCACCACCTGGGGATCCACCACAAACCAGATCCTGGAGTTACGGAGGTTTCTGGAAGAACAGCACGTCACGGTCGTAGTGATGGAGGCGACCAGCGATTCAATTATCAGCCTCGGCGGCCGCCCTCGCTGTTCTTCCAGGCCATCGGCAGTGTCAGATGTGCCCACGCTAATAACAGATCCGGCATGAAGGGTCCCGGGAAGCGGCCGGCTATTGTCCTCGCGGGTCGAACACCACCCCGGCGTCCTTGTGCTGGACTGCCCAGCTGAACCACATCTCAAAGTAGAAAGGAATGTCTGATCCGTCCGGGCCGGTAACGGCCAGTTTGTTGTCCGCTTTGCTGAGGGTGACGCTGTGCCCGTCGACAGTATGTGAATAGGTCCGGCCGTTCTCCAAAGCAAGCCAGGGCACGGCTACTGGAGCGCCGTTGAGGGTGAAGGCGACGAAGATGTCCTTGGCGGGATACCGCTTGTCGGTCACACTGGGGGAAAAGTAGAAGCCCTCGCTCTCCTCATAGCCGGCGTAGGGATTACGTGAGTAGTCGCGTACATAGCCCGTGCTGTCGCTCAGGATCAGTGCAGCAGGAAACTGCGCCTTAGTTTCGCCGACGGTCAACAGTTGGAATTTGTGCAGTGGCAGCCGATGACCGAAATGCTTGCCGGCGAGGGCCTGGCCGGTGCTTTGCTGCCACAGCGTTTCGCTCGTGCGGTCGAACATGATCATGTTGCTCTCAAGCAGACCCCCGCTCACCCCGAAGGTGGAAATCTCGCCGTCGGGAAGAACCCGCTCGAAAACAACCGCGCTCCCGCAGAGCGGGCAGAAGGTCACGGCAACGGGTACGTCATCAACGGTGTCATTCACAATTTCATGCCAGATCAGGATGTTGTAGGGGTACGCCTTCACCCCGCTGCTGCCGTCGATGACGAGCGCCTGTACGCTGTCCGGATGCGCGAAGCTGGAGATCGGAACGAAGTGTGGTTCGTCGATCGCAGGGATGCCGTCCTTGGACGGTCCGCCACCCAGGGCATCTGCGATGGCCGGATCGGCCCGGGACCAGTCCGTGCGCGGAAATGACTGACGCAGAAAGTTCGGAATATCAACACCTGATTCAGGCGGCGGCTCGTTGATTGAATCGAGGATCCCCTGCTCGAGAACGACGCTTCCCAGCAAGCCGCGGTCGATCAGCCATGATTCGATTTTCCTTACCTGACCGGACGCAATCAGCAGTCCGACGATGAGCAGGACGACGCCCAAGCCCCGCCGGAATTTTCCGTCCGGATCGGTGGCCCATCCAAGTCGCTTGGTGATTTTACGCCCGCCCAGTGCTGCCAAGAGCATGACCACGCTCAGCCCGAGAGTGTAGGCGACGATATCCGCAATCCCCATCACCAGGCTGGCGGGCAGGACGACGGCGAGAATCAAGCCGTAGGTAGGGCTGCAACTGGTGAAGACCGGTCCGAGGGAGAAGCCCAGCAGAATACTCCTGGCCGCCCCCTCTTGCTTACCGGAACGGTGCGCGAGGGTCCCGGCAGCCTCCTGGAAGCGCAGGCGCCCGGACAGCCACTCCCAGCCAGCGGGGAAGGCCAACGTCGCCCCGACGAAGGCGACGAGAGCACCGGAAATAGCCAGCCAAACACCGCTGGGAACACCCAGCAGAACAGTGGTGGCCTTGATCAGGAGCGTGAAGAGAACCACTGAGAGGGCAAGGCTGCCGATTATGAGAAAGGAGGCGCGTCGGCTCGGTTCAACCGCTGAGCCCGCGAGCACGACCGGGAGAAGCGGCAGCACGCAGGGAGAAAGGACGGTCAGGACTCCGGCGAGAAACGCGATCGGCAAGAGTTCCATGGTTCAACCGCCTCTGCTCAGGAAATTCTGCTGAGCAGATCGTCGAGCGTGCGGCTCAGGTTCCATTTCCCAACCAGGCCCCCGTCAGGGGTGAGCTGCACCAAGGTGTGCTGCTGCATGACCCCGTACCGCTGCTTCAGCGCGGTCTCTCTATCGAAATCGACTACAAGGATTCGCACGTCCCGCGGTATCCGGTCGATGTTGGCGGAGATGTCATCAGAGAGCAGCTTGCAGGTAACGCACCACTGGGCGTGGAAGAACAGAACGACTTTGTCGCCATCGGACGCGGACGAAACAGCCTCAGGAGAGTACTCGCGGTAGGCCGATGACGCGGCGAGCGACGAAGAACTCTGCCCGGCACCATCGGTTCTCCCCAAGGGGTCGCTCACGGACTGGGCAAAGAATGCTGCCCCCGCCACAACGAACACTCCGGCGAGTACTAAGGCCGCTGAGGGCATCTTCATGGCTGCACCTTCTCCGGCAACGAGTGAGTTACTCAATGCCTTCCTCAACTCAATGTAACAACCAGGGACAGCTGAGTTCTGTGTTCAGGAACACTGAACGCTTTGCTTTGAACGGGATGCCCGGAGCGGGCCCGCCGCTCATAGTTCCCAGCTGTGGAATATCCCAGCCGAAACAGCAGCTGGCAGCGCAGTCCATGGATCTGGATGCCACCCACACCGTCAACGGCTCGGCCGAGCTCAACCGTGCCGGGCACGACCGGGCACGACCGGGCACGCAGGTGAGTCAGCCGCGCCGGCCGGCGTCTTCCCGGTGATGTTGTAACACCAACGGGAACTCCGGCTAGCTACCACCCCGTCATCGACTGGACAATACCCGGGATGCAGTAAGTTCAACGGCCGGGGCAGGTGGTGTGTGTTCGAGATCGCAGAAGCCGGATTTCTGTCCGCCTATCGTGGGCTACAGAACAAGCATCATTTGGCTGCATCGGAATTCCGTTCCAACAACTCAAAGGAATGCGATGTACCGGGTGATATGGACGTTGTACTCGCCGCGTCCGGATCAATCAGAAACGGTGGAAGGTAAAGCATATGGTCAGGGCTATTTGGAACGGGAAAGTCATTGCCGAGTCCGAGGACACAGTGATGGTCGAGGGCAACCATTATTTTCCCCGTGAAGCGGTGAATCCGCGTTATCTCAAAGACAGTGACATGTACTCTGTGTGCCCGTGGAAGGGGCAGGCCAACTATCACACACTGGAAGTCGACGGCCAGGTCAACGTGGATGCAGCCTGGTTCTACAGCGAACCCAAAAAGCGGGCTATGCCGATCAAGGACCGCATCGCCTTTTGGCGGGGCGTGACGATTGAAGCATGATGCGAGGGGGCAGGGATGGTCAGAGGTAGCTGCACACTCTGGACTGATCGCACGTTGCCGGGTCACCGGCTGCGACGGCCTTGTAGGAGGCGGCCACACCTTCCCGCAGGGCTGTCAGTTCCGCGATTTTCAGGTCGAGCTCGGCTAATTGGCCCGCCAGGATCTCACGGACATGGGTACAGGGAGCGTTGTCCGGCTCCCTGACGGCAAGGATGCTCCGGATCTGGCTCACTGACAGTCCCGCGGCCCTGCCCCGGGCAATGAAATCGAGCCGGGCAACGCTGTCATCGCCGTACTGCCGATAACCATTGGAGCCCCGTTGCGCAGGAGGGAGCAGGCTCTGCTCTTCATAGAACCGAAGGGTCTTGGGCGTCATCCCTGCGGCTTTGGCAACTTCACCGATAAGCATCACTGACCTCATTTCCCGGCACCTTGTGCCGTGGGACTTTCAGTGGACCCCGCATTCTATGGTTCCAGTATAGGTAAAGGTTGCCGCTGGTGCCTCAGGAGACCCTACACAGGGATCACCGAGGCATCTAGTTCCCTTGACCTTCCCCCACGGGGGAAGGTACAGGCTGGGACAGGGGAAGGACAGCCGGCGGGTCCACCAGGAGCCGCCGCCCAACCCAGTACCCAAGTTCGCTGCCATTACCGGAGGTTTCATGTCTGCTACACAACGTTTTGACTTTGATCTGGCGATCATCGGCTCAGGCGGGGCCGCGTTCGCCGCTGCCATCCGGGCCACCAGCCTGGGCAAGAGTGTCCTGATGGTCGAGCGGTCAACAACCGGCGGGACCTGCGTGAACACCGGATGCGTTCCCTCCAAGGCGCTGCTCGCTGCAGCCGAGGCCCGCCACGTGGCTGTTGATGCCGGCGGCAGGTTCCCGGGCATCAGTGCCGCCGCCGGGCCGGTGGACATGCCGGCCCTGATCGGCGGTAAGCGGGCCCTGGTGGAAGGGATGCGCGCAGAGAAGTACGTCGATCTGATCGCCGATTACGGCTGGGACTTCAGGCACGGGGATGCGGCGTTCGCCGGGACGCCGGAGGACCCTGCGCTGGAAATCACCTCGTCCGACGGCGAGCGGGAGTCAGTGACCGCGGCCCACTATCTGGTGGCCACCGGCTCAGCGCCGTGGACTCCCCCGGTCCCCGGCCTTGGCGACACAGACTATCTGACCTCCACCACCGCGATGGAGCTGGAAGAGGTCCCGGAATCGCTGCTGGTGGTCGGCGGGGGCTACGTAGCGATGGAGCAGGCCCAGCTGTTCGCGCGCCTGGGATCGCGGGTGACCGTGCTGGTCCGCTCCCGGCTGGCTTCGGCGGAAGAACCCGAAGTCTCGCTGGCACTGATGAGCGTTTTCGCTGATGAAGGCATCCGGGTGATCCGCCGGGCCAGCCTGGCCTCCGTCGGCCGCGACGCGGCGACCGGCGGCGTGACGGCGGTAGCGGATATCGCCGGCGGCCAGGAGGAATTCAAAGCCGCTCAACTGCTGATGGCCACCGGGCGGCGCGCCGTTACCGAAGGGCTGAACCTGGACACTGTCGGTGTGAAAACCGGGGACCGGGGTGAAGTCCTCGTGCAGAACACGATGGCCAGCACCAACCCCCGGATCTGGGCCGCCGGCGATGTGACCGGGCACCGCGAGTTCGTCTACGTCGCATCCGCCCACGGTGCCATTGCCATGGAGAATGCCTTCAGCAACGCCGGCCGCGAAGTTGACTACCGCCACCTTCCTCGGGTGGCCTTCACCAGCCCCGCCATGGCCGCCGTCGGGCTGACCGACAAGGAGGCAAACCGCGCGGGCATCAGCTGCGAATGCCGCGTTCTGCCGCTGGAGTACGTTCCGCGCGCGCTGGTCAACCGGGACACCCGGGGATTCATCAAGCTCGTGGCCGAGAACGGGACCGGCAGGATCCTCGGACTCACAGCGGTCGGGAAAGAGGCCGGCGACATTGCCGCGGCAGGGGTCTACATCCTGGAAGCAGGAATGACCGTTGACCAGGTCGCCAACCTGTGGAGCCCCTACCTGACCATGGCCGAGGGCATCAAAATCGCCGCACAGTCCTATACCACCGACATTTCCCGGCTCTCCTGCTGCGCAACATGACCGCACTCAGCCGACGCCCCAGACCGTGAAAGGGAGAAACTGATGGAGCAACACTTTGATGCGGCCGTCCTGGGCATGGGCCCAGGGGGTGAAGTGGCAGCAAGCCGGCTTCTGAAGGCCGGCAAAAAGGTCGCCGTGATAGAACGCGAACTGATCGGCGGCGAATGCGCCTACTGGGCCTGCGTGCCCTCCAAAACACTCCTGCGGCCACCAGAGGCCAGAACGGCAGCTACCCGGGCGGCCGGCGTCACTGGAGCCGCACTGGACTGGGCCGCGGCCAGTGACTACCGGGACTACATGATCCGCCACCTCGACGACAAAGCGCAGGTCGATGGCTACAGAGGGCAGGGCGCCACCGTCATCAAAGCCGAGGCCAGAATCACCGGACCAGGCACCCTGCAGGCCGAGGGCAGGACCATCCACGCTGATCACATCATCATCGCTACCGGCGCAGAGGCTGTCGTCCCCGAGCTCGAAGGGGCAGGGAACGTCACCGTTTGGACCAACAGGGAAACGTTCACGGCCACCGCCCTGCCCAAGCAGGCGGTGGTCATCGGCGGCAGCGCGGTGGGCATCGAAACCGCTACCTTCCTGGCCCGCTTCGGCGTAACCGTCACCCTGGTGCACCGCGGTACGAGCCTCATGGAACGCGAGGAGCCCCGCGTCGGGGAACTGGCGCGGCTCTACCTCGAAGAGGCCGGCGTGGAGGTGCGGCTCGGCAGCCGCGCAGTCCGCACCCGGCGGGAGGGGAACAGCAGTGCCCTGGAGCTCGACGACGGCACATCGGTCAGCACCGACGTCGCCATTTTCGCAACAGGCCGCAAGCCCCGCAGCAAGGATCTGGGCTTTGAGGCGGCAGGCGTGAAGCTTGACGCGAGGGGCGCTGTGGTGATCGATGAGCAGTGCCGTGCCGGTGACAATGTATGGGCCATCGGAGATGTGACAGCGGTCATGCCCTTCACCCATGTGGCCAAGTACCAGGGCCGCATCGTGGCAGACGCCATCCTTGGCCACGCCAGGCCAGCCACCTATGACGGGATCCCGAGGGTGGTTTTCGGTGACCCGGAGATAGCAGCCGCGGGAATCACCCAGGCCCAGGCCGATGAGCAGGGGCTGTCAACCGCCTTCGCCGAACTGGACCTGGCCGAATCACTCGCCCGCCCCTGGACTTATGAGCAGGAACCCCGTGGACACCTCGGACTGCTTACCGACACCGAGAAGGGTGTCCTCATCGGGGCCTGGGCCGTATCCCCGCTGGCCGGGGAATGGATCCATCAGGCTTCCCTGGCGATCCGTGCCCGGATACCCATAGCGGTCCTGCACGATCAGGTGGCCCAGTTCCCCAGCTATAGCGAGGCCTTCCAAATGGCCCTCGACAAACTCAAATACCGGAAGGAAATGTTATGAGCAGCGCAAAAGATGTCACCGACAGCACGTTTGAACAGGAGGTCCTGCGATCCGACAAACCGGTCATCGTCGACTTCTGGGCGGAATGGTGCGGGCCCTGCAGGATGGTCTCCCCGGTCCTGGACCAGCTCGCGGCCGAGCACGCCGGAAAAGTGCACGTAGTCAAGGTCAACATCGATGAAAACCCCCGGGTAGCGGCGGAATTCGGCATCACCTCCATCCCAGCCATCTACCTGTTCAAAGACGGCGCCCTGCAATCCGCGGTGGTCGGAGCCCGGCCGAAGCAATACCTTGAGAAGGAATTCGCCCAGTACCTGCACTGACTGGCCAGGTCCTGCCCATCCGGCATTGCTGGAAGGGCCGGCAATCCCCGGTACACACGAGGAAGGAGATGCCTGCATGAAACCCTCAATCATTGTTTTCGATGTGAACGAAACCCTGTCGGACATGTCCCCCATGGGGCAACGGTTCGTCGAGGTCGGCGCACCAGCCCACCTGGCAAAGCTGTGGTTCGCAACCCTCCTGCGGGACGGCTTCGCACTCACCGCCGCAGGAGACAACGAGACCTTCGCCGGGATCGGCGCCGAAGCCCTGCGCGGCCTGTTCACCAGCATGGAGCTGACCCGGGACATCGAGTCCGCCGTGAAACACGTCATGAGTGGGCTTGCCGGTCTGGGGCTGCACCCGGATGTCGCCGATGGCATCAAGGCCCTGCAGGCTGCCGGCTACCGGCTCATCACTCTGTCCAACGGTTCCACCCGGGTTGCCGAGAAGCTGCTCACGGACGCTGGCGTCCGGGACAGTTTTGAGATGCTGCTCTCCGTGGAGGACTCCCCGGCCTGGAAACCAGGCAAAGCTTCGTATGAGTACGCAGCCTCTGCCTGCGGAACCACGCCGGAGCAGATGCTCCTGGTCGCCGTCCACCCCTGGGACATCCACGGCGCATCCCGAGCCGGCCTTGCCACCGCCTGGATCAACCGCGCAGGCGGGTCCTACCCTGACTATTTCCAGGCACCGGATCACACTGTTGCGACGCTGCCTGAACTGGTCCCGACCCTGGAACAAGGAAGCTGAGGAACTGCCATGGCTAATCGATTGAGCGTTGAAATGAGGGCGTTGACGCACCAACTGCGCTACGAACCGACGCCCCGCAGGATCAGAGCGGACTCCGGGGGCCGGACCATTGTGGATTCCCAGGAAGCTCTCCTGGTATTCGAACCGCGGAAGCGGACCCCGTTGTTCGCTGTGCCGGAAGCGGACATCGCTGCGGAGCTGGTCCCCACGGCCCCGAAACAGTCCGGCGGGAATGTCCGTTCAGGCTTCGCCCGCCATACCGCCGAAGGCCAGGAGCTGACCCTGCGAAGTGGTGACCTGGAACTGGAGGCGGCCGGGTTCAGGTTCCATGACGCGGACCTGGCCGGCCATGTACTGCTGGATTTTGGGGCCTTTGAGCAATGGTGCGAGGAAGACGAGGTGATCGAAGGCCACCCGCGGGACCCGTTCCACCGGGTGGATGCGCGTGCTTCGTCGCGTCGGGTCACGGTAGCCCACGGGTCGGTGAACCTGGCTGACTGCGTCCGGCCTGTCTTCGTTTATGAAACGATGCTTCCCGTGCGGACCTACCTGCCACGCGAAGATGTCGACTTCGGGCTGCTGGCGCGCACCCCGCACACCACGGTCTGCCCCTACAAGGGCACAGCATCGTACTGGTCCGTCAAGGGTGCCGGAACCGGCGGTGAGAATATCGCATGGAGCTACGAACAGCCTCTCCAGGACGCAACGCAACTCACTGTTAGGCGTCGCAGTGGTTGACGGTAGGGGCGTCGTTGCCGGTGACGAGGCAGGTTTTTGCCGTGGCGTCTTGATTTAGTGCCGTCGGCGGCG
>NZ_JBSRZM010000040.1:0-28510 GCF_054057635.1 Arthrobacter sp. UYNi723 | reverse complement strand
CCCATCACCCGCCATCAATGGCACGGCGAATGGAACTACACCCTCAAACCCGAAGCATCAGAATAGCCGCGTGTTGAATACTGGCAGGCCCTAAGCCAGGCCGCCGTCGTACGTGAAGCGGCCAGCCAGCAGTGTTGCCGCAACCGGCATGGCGGCGAATTCGGAGTCAGGCGAGGCCAGCGGATCGGCGTCGAGCACCACCAGGTCCGCCGGGTCCCCGGCCCGGATCCGGTTCCGGCCCCTTGCTGAAGCGGCAAGCGCCTCCCGTCGGCTGATGCATTCCTGGGGATGCCACGGCCCGCGTGCGTTCTGCCGGGACCTGGTGCTGGCCGCCGACATCGCAGCCCACGGATCCAACGGCGCAACCGGCGCGTCCGAACCCAGCGCCAACGTGGCTCCGGCGTCGAGGAGCGACCTCAGCGGAAACGCCCGCCGGGTGCGGCCGCCCCAGTTGGACTCCGCGGCGTCGCGGTCATCCAGTGCATGCACCGGCTGCACGCTGGCCGTAACTCCCAGAGGCCCAAAGCGGGCCAAATCCTCCGTCCGGACAAACTGCGCGTGTTCAATCCGGCCGCCGATCCCTGCGTGCTCGAAGGCATCCAGCGCCACCTGGTTGGCGCCATCCCCGATGGCATGGACCGCCGGGACAAAGCCGTATTCCCGCGCCCGCCGAAGCAGGGACACCAAGTCGTCAAAGCTGACAGTCAGGAGCCCGTAGCCGCCGTCGGGATATGGGTCCACACAAAACGCCGTCCGGGTGTTCAGCGAACCGTCAATGAGCACTTTCAGCGGGCCGGCGCGCAGGAGCCCCTTGCCGCCGTCGAGCGCTATGCCTGTACACATGCCGTCGTGGTGGGCCCACTCCAGGTCCTCGGGGTAGACGCCGGCGTCCACCCGGAGGGCGTTGAATCCGCCGTCGATGCGGCGCAGCCAGACGTCGCGGTTCCAGGTCATCTCGAAATCAACGATGCCCACTATGCCCCGGGCTGCAGCCGCACGAGCGGCGTCGCGGACCCAGCCGTCCACCACGGAATCCGGAAGTTTGCCCAGCTCACGGGTCAGCGCAAAAGCAGGTTCCTCCCGGAGCAGGCCGCCAGCGTCAACCGCCACCCCATACCGCCGGGCGGCAGCGCTGTTCAGCCAGACACAATGCAGGTCGTGGCTGATCAGGGCGGTAGGCCGGTTGCCGGTGGCGGCGTCGAGCATTCCCAAAGTGGGGACGTCCGGCCACAAGGCGTCGCGGAAGCCCACCCCCACGGTGGTGACCGAAGGATTGGCGCCGTGAACATAAGAACCGACGGCGGCGGCAGCCTCTTGCGCGGATGCGGCGGCGGACAGGTCCGGCCTGTTTGAGTGCAGCGCCCACTGGGTCATGTGGACGTGTTCGTCCCAGAGCCCTGGAATGACGTAGCGCCCGTCCAAGCTGACTACGCGGGCGTCGCCCGGTATTCCGCCGCCGCTACTGATGCGGGCCACCACGCCATCAACGATGTGCAGGTCCGTGACGGCGTCCTCGCCGGGCTGGCGGACGGAGGCCAGGATGAGGCCGGTCATGGAGCCAACCCCGTGAGCCCGTGGGCTGAGGAGGACGCCGACTCGACGGGAACGTTGATGAAGAGTTTCGCATCAGTGCCCATGATTCCCCCCCAGATCTGCGGCCGCACGTAGGCGACGGACCCAATTGTCGAACGCGGCACGGGGTGCGCACCGGCGCTGCCTGCCTACCAGCCTAGCCATTCGGCCGGGGTCTAGGTTGCGGAGCCCTTGAGCCGTTCCATCTCGCGGCGGTCCTTTTTGGTAGGACGCCCCGCGCCACGGTCCCGCTGCGGGAGGCCCAGCGCAGGTGCCACCGGCCGTGGCGGCGTGTGGTCCGTGAAGCAGTGCGAAGCCACCTCTGCCCCCACGCGCTTGGCGATGAGGCGGCGGACTTCGAGGGTGCGTTCGAAGCCGGACATCCGCACCGTCACAGTGTCTCCCGTGACCAGAGTGGCAGAGGCTTTGGCCGGGCTTCCGTTCAGCCGCACGTGGCCTGCGCGGCACGAAGCGGTGGCGGCCGAGCGGGTCTTGTAGGCGCGGATCGCCCACAGCCACGCATCAATGCGGACGCTGGCGAGGGAGGACGGAAGGATGGTCATGGCTGGCACCGAGTATACGGCGTCGCGGGTCAGGCGCTGGCCAGCGGAAGGCTGATCTTCATGTGGTTCCCTGGGGGCCCGTGCCGGCGATCTCAACGGTCCCACCTGCACCGGTCACCACATCGCGTACCAGGGCCAGTCCGATGCCGAAACTCCTGTGCCCCGGGGCCACGTCCACGCGGGGCGTTCGCACAAACCGCTCAAAGATTCTGTCCCGTTCGACGCCGCTGATCCCGCTCCCGGTATCGGTCACGGTGATCACGGCGCTGCGTGGGGTCCCTGCCGTAGCAAGGGCGATCGTCCCTCCCGGCGGCGTATGTGCGAGGGCGTTATCCACCAGGGCAAGGATGGCCCGGCGGAGGCTGTTCGGATCGATTCGGGCCAGCGTCCGGCCCCCGCTGGTGACTTTCAGGCCGACGCCCGCTTCGTGGGCGATTTGGCGGAGGCTATCGGCAACCGATGCCGTAACCTCGGCGACGTCCACGGGCTCTGTGGGACTCTCGGCCGCACCGCCCGTTGCGGCCAGGAGCAACTCGTTGACGATCGCTGTCAACGTTGAGGTGTCGTCCCGGATCCGTGTCAGGGCCTGGCCCGGTTTCGAAGCAGGCGGCGCATCACGCACCCCGGCCGCGGGACCGAACAGTAGGTTCAGGACCATGGCCACGCCGGTGAGCAGGGCCACGTGGTGTCGGCTGAGGTCCTGATCTACGCTCAGTTCGCCGGTGCTGGCACCGGGAATGAGCTGCACCGTCAGGCCAAGCGCGACGACGGCGGCGGCCAGGAGCAGCGCCGTCACCATCCAGTGCGGTGCTTGGGGGAGCGCCAGTAGCCGGGTCTGGCGCTGCCGCAGGCTGGCGTTCCCTGATCCGCTGCAAGAGGACCCGCTGTAAACGCTCGGATATGGACTGCGTCAGGCATCAAGGTCTCCCGCTAGGCATCTGCAGGTGGCCGGTTGGCCGCCTGCAGACAACTCTGCCCCGCATCCTTTAAGGAATCCTTAAGAACCCAGGGCAGCTGCACGGGCCTGACTGTGCCGCGCCCTACGCAACAAGGTTCGCAGCGGCGGTGTCCATGTGCTCGCGGATTGTGTTTCGCGCCAGCGAGGCGTCGCCGGTCACGATGGCGGCGAGGATGTCGTAGCGCCGGTCCACGCTCATGTTTTTCACCCCCTTGTCTACAAAAACCGCATCCTGGCCGACCTGCAGGCCGACCGGAGAATCAGTGAGATCATCGACATCGGCTGCCAGGTCCTCACCATGGGGCAGCGCGTTGTGGGAGTGGAACTGGCCAGCAGGCTGGCCCGCAAATGTATCGGCTATACCGTTGATCCCACCTCCGCTTCGTCGGACAAGGTTAGGGTGCTCCCGGACTTCGAGGGCTGCTGAGCCTACGGCTGGAGTTCCTAGGCTTCGCGGGTGGCGGGGGACTTGGTCTGCGCCGGATCGCGTTCCGCGAGCGAGCCGATGGCGTCGTCGATCTTCTTCATGGTCTCCGGCTCCAGTGTCACGCCGGCCGCGGCCACCGTGTCCGCGAGCTGCTCAGGGCGCGACGCCCCGACGATGGCGGAGGCAACGTTCGGGTTCTGCAGCACCCAGGCAACCGCGAGTTGGGGCATGGAGAGCCCGGCTTCCGCGGCGATCGGCTTGAGGTCCTGGACACCGGCGAGGACGTCGTCACGCATCCAGCGCTCGATCATCCTGGCGCCGCCCTTGTCATCCGTGGCGCGGCTGCCCGCGGGCGCAGGCTGGCCGGGCAGGTACTTGCCGCTCAGCACGCCCTGCGCCATGGGGGACCAGACAATCTGGGACACACCCAGCTCTTCGGACGCCGGCACAACCTCGGCTTCGATGACCCGCCACAACATGGAGTACTGGGGCTGGTTGGAGATCAGCTGGAAGCCCAGTTCCTTGGACAGTGCGTGGCCGGCGCGGAGCTGCTCCGCCGTCCACTCGCTGACGCCGATGTACAGCGCTTTGCCCTGCCGCACGATTTCTGCGAACGCCTGCATGGTCTCTTCCAGCGGCGTCTCGAAGTCGTAGCGGTGGGCCTGGTAGAGGTCCACGTAGTCCGTCTGTAGCCTGCTGAGCGAGCCGTTGATGGACTCCATGATGTGCTTGCGGGACAGGCCAAGATCGTTCTTGCCCTTGGGGCCGGTGGGGCCGTAGACCTTCGTGAAGATCTCCAGGGACTCCCGGCGCTCGCCCTTCAGCGCCTCGCCGAGGACGGTTTCCGCGGCGGTGTTGGCGTAGACGTCCGCCGTGTCAAAGGTGCTGATGCCGGCGTCGAGCGCTGCCCGTACGCACTGGGTGGCGACGTCGTTCTCCACCTGCGAGCCGTGCGTCAGCCAGTTGCCGAACGTGATTTCCGAGACTTTGAGGCCGCTGTTTCCGAGGTATCTGAATTCCATGGTTTCCACGCTAGCGGAGATAGTTATTTAGGGAAAGGGCTTTCCGCAACGCACGACGGCGGTGCGGCCGCCCCGCGATCAACGGCGGCGGAGTTCCGCGTACTCCAGGGACGGCACTCTTGCCCCGGCGTCGCGCTCCACGAAATTGGTCCCGGGCGGCACCAGTTCGTCGATCGCATCCAGGACGGACTCGCCCAGGAGGGTGTCCGTGGCCTTGAGATGGTCCTCGGTGCGCGGGCCGATGATCACACTGCTGACGGCGGGGTGGGCCGTAGGCCAGCACGCCCAGGCCGTACTGCTGTAGTCCGGCCGGTGCGCCTGGTACAGATCGATCCGGTCCGTCTGCAGTCGGTGGAGGCTGCCCTCCACCGACTGCATGATCCAGCGCCGGGAGTTCCCCGAGTGGCCCGGGTTGGCGCTCATCTGGCCGTGGAACTTGGTGGCCAGGAAGACGTCGTCGCGGCGGCCGCGGAGCGCCCGGCCCACCACCTGTTCGGACTCACCCTGGGAGTACACGTCGGCGGTGTCCACCGCGGTGATGCCGGAGTCGAGGGCGGTCTGGATGATGCGGATGCTTTCATCCGCGCCGGTGGGGCCCCGCCGGCCTGGGGGCCGCCGGCTGCGCCGCCCGGCCCTTCGCCAAGGTTCATGGTGCCCAGTGTGAGCGGGCTGATGGGCGTGCCGGACCGCCCGAACACACGAAGTTCACTGAGGCTCATTCCCCGGCTCCTCACGATCGATTTCCCACGCGGATTGCTCTGGATCGTCACGACGCTACACAAATTCGGCGGTGTGCTGCAGGAAAGCGCCATGGTGCTTCGCTTTTCGTAGCACGGGGTAACGCGGGCCGGGGCAGTGACGGTTTGTGACGGCCCGGGAGCCGCACGGTCCTCAGCTCCGGTCGGCAGGCAGCTTGGCCTTGAGGACGTTCGCGTGGCCGGACAACGACACCAGCGAGCCGGTGTCCAGCAGGGACAGGGGCGCGGGGGCGGGCGGCTTCGTGAAGGAGCGGGCGGCCCCAAGGCCGGCGCTCTCACGGCTGGGGTCGCGGTTGGAATTGTCCCGCGCAGGGTTGTCCTGGTGCAGCGCCGACTCCACCAACGGAGCCACCGCTTCCACCTTCGCTGCGGGAACGGAGGGGCCGGGAAGATCGCGGACCGAGATCTTGATTTCGGGGGCGGCGGCCCGGGCGCGCGCCATGGCCCGGGCATCCGCTTCGGCCACCGCGGCAGCCCAGCCCTCGGCGAGCACCGGGGGTTCCTTGCGGGCCGCGGTGAGCAGCGGGTGATGCTCCACCGCATGGTGGAAGCGGGGCCGGAGTTCGGAGGGTTTCAGGAAGGTGCGGGCGTCTTGAAGGGCTTTGCGCCAGTTGCGCGGCGCGCTCACTGCGGCCACGGCGGCCGCGCCGTGGGCAAACATCGTGGACAGGGCTGCGCCGGTTGTCGTCCGTAGGGCGCCGGGCTTTGCGCGCAGCACCCCGGCGCGGGCCGGCTGGCCGGCAGACGGGGCGGCAGCGCCGTCGTCGTGCGTTTCAACGGGGGCGCCCGACGGCGGCACGGACTCCCCGGTCAGGCGGACCAGGGGGAGGGTTTCGTGTTTGGGGAGCCGCCCAAAGAGGGCCATTACGGTCAGCACAAACAGCCGCCCGGCGCCGGCAAGCAGCAAGGTGATGACCACCAGCAGGAACAGGCCCAGGAACATCAGGAGCGCCAGGCCGAGCGTGCCGAAAAAAGTCAGGTTGAGAGCGATCGTCGTTGAATCTCCCACGTCATCTCTCCTCTCTGCCGGCGGCGGAGTCCGTCCCGGCACTCATCACCACGGGCAACAGCCCTCCTCCACCTTACGGACTATTTTTCGGTCCTGCCGCTCCCGGGCGGGGTTCGTCCGAGGTTGTTTCGAAGCTGTTACCGGATATGACCACACCGGCTGCGGCCTATAGTCGGAAGGGACCCACGAGGCCGCCGGAAAGCGGTCCGGACAACCGCGACAGGAGCACCATGCCCGAGAATCCGATCAACGCCGGCCCGTGCGTTTGCCTGTCCGGCCAGGCCTACGCGGATTGCTGCGGACGGTTCCATAATGGCGGGGCCGAAGCCGCCACGGCGGAGCAGCTGATGCGCTCCCGCTACAGCGCGTTTGTCCTGCTGGAGGCCGAATACCTCCGGAAAACCTGGCACCCGGATACCGCGCCTTCGGATCTGGACCTGGACCCGGCCATGGAGTGGCGCCGCCTGGACATTCTGTCCACGAGCCGCGGCGGCCCATTGGATACTGAGGGGACCGTGGAGTTCAAGGCCCACTTCCGGCACGACGGCGAACGCGGAGTCCACCACGAAACCAGCCGTTTTGTCCGCGAGAACCGCCGCTGGTACTACGTCGACGCCGTGATGCTCGCCTAGGCCCCGCTGTACGTTTCGTCCGGCGTGAAGCCGGCGCGGTCCACCTTGCGGTGGAAGTGCATGCCCGCCAGGCCGCCGAGCACGGCACCGCCCAGCGCGACCAGGGCCACCACGACGGCGGCAATGATGCTGGTGAGGGTCAGTTCGCCTTCATTGATGGGGATGCGGGGGAAGCTGTTCAGGCTGGCCAGGACGTTGAACTGCTGCCCGGCGACGAGGCCCAGGATCGCGATAACCACCGCGGCTATGAGCGCCCAGATCCACACCATAAAGCCCTGCCTGGCGCCGTTGAACCGTGCCATCCGGCCGGCAACATAGCCTCCTGAGTAGTAGGAGATGAACAGGATCACCAGCAGGACGATGATGCCCACCAGCCCGACGGCGCCGTTCGTCGTCACCTGGTTAACGGCCTCGTTCACGTCGGTGTTGTTTGCCAGCCCCACGGCGGTTCCGGCTGCGGCCACAAACGCTGTGAGCAGGACGGCCATGCCGGTGGCAGCGAGCCAGCCGAAAAAGGCCGAACCTACCTTGATGCCGCCGAACTGGTCCTTCTCCCTGGCCACGGCCGTCTGCTGGTCGGTCAGGCGCGGATCCGTCAGGCGTGGATCCAGCACCGAAGCGTCGGTCACCGGCGCTTGGGCTGCCGGGTCATAGTCCTGCTCGGCATAGGGCGCCGGTGCCTGGTCGAAGGCGCGCGTGGGCTCGCCACTGGCGAAGGTTTGGTCACGCGCAGTTTCATTCCGTAGATTCTCGTTCCGCGTCGTCGGCGGAAATCTGTCCTCTGGGTCCGGTTGGCTGCTCATGGGTCAACTCAACCACTGCTGACCAGCGATAACAAGGATGCTTAGTAGTAGCTAGCGGTACTTCCGGTGCAGGTTTTCCTTGGTGGAGGCCCCCGGCGTGGCATCGGCGATCCACGGGCCGGTGCCCTCCGACGGATCCAGGACGCCCGCCTCAAGCCAGGTGTAATCCCCGGCCAGGACCTTGCGCGAAAGGATGTGGTCGCCGTCGTCCGTATTGCGCCACAGCTGGTCAAAGTACTCGTCTATACGGACGCGGGCCTGCTCGCAGTATGCCTCTGCCAGTTCGTAGGCACTGGCGGCATGTTCCGGCGTGGTGCGAAGGATCATTTCGGCCCGGGAACAGCAGGCGGCCATGGCGAACAGCTCGGCGCCGATGTCCACCACCCGGCCCAGGAAGGCCTGCTTATACTCCAGCTTCGCCTGCCAGCGGCCCATGCCGTAGAACGTCTGGCGGGCCAGCCGGCGCGAGGACCGCTCCACGAAGCGCAGCTGCTTGGCCAGCCTGCCGAAGTCACTGTACGACCGGGGATCCATTCCGGCGCCGGCCACCAGTTTGGGCAGCCAGCGGGCATAAAAACCTGAAGCCCCGACGGCGGCCCTCGCCTTGTCCTGGAGGCTCGCGTCCACGGACGCAAGGTCCCCGACGGCGGCAAGGTGGGCGTCCACGGCTTCCCGGGCGATGAGGAGTTTCATGATCTCGGAGGAGCCCTCGAAGATCCGGTTGATCCGGAGGTCGCGCAGCTGCTGCTCGGCCGGAACCGCGCGTTCGCCCCGGGCTTCCAGGGACTCCGCCGTCTCGAAGCCACGGCCGCCGCGGATCTGGACCAGCTCGTCGGCGATCCGGTAGCTGATCTCGGAGCACCACAGCTTGGCCAAGGCAGCCTCGATCCGCACGTCCTTCTGCCCGGCGTCGGCGAGTTCCGCGGACAGTTCGAAGACGGCGTCCAGGGCGAAGGCGGATGCGGCGATGAAGGCGATCTTCTTGCCCACAGCCTCGTGTTTGCCCACCGGCTGGCCCCACTGGGTGCGGGCGTTGGACCATTCCCGGGCGATCTTCAGGCTCCAGCGGCCGGACGCGACGCACAGCGCCGGCAGGGAAAGCCTGCCTGTGTTCAGCGTGGTGAGGGCGATCTTCAGGCCCTGGCCCTCGCGGCCCAGCCTGTTTGCCGCGGGCACCCGCACCTGGTGGAAGCGGGTGACGCCGTTTTCGATCCCACGCAGCCCCATAAACGTGTTGCGGTTCTCCACGGTGATGCCGGGGGAGTCCATTTCCACCACAAAGGCGCTGATGCCGCCCTTATGTTCGGTGCCTTCCGCATCGGTGTGGGCCGGCACCACGGCCATCACCACCACCAGCTCGGCAATCACGCCGTTGGTGGTCCAAAGTTTCACGCCGTCCAGGACGTAACTCCCGCCGTCGTCCGTGGGAACGGCGGTGCTTCCCATCCGGGCGGGATCGCTGCCCACGTCCGGTTCCGTCAGGAGGAAAGCCGTGATGGCGCCGGCGGCGCAGCGCGGCAGGTACTCGCGCCTCTGGTCCGGCGTGCCAAAGACCTTCACGGGCTCGGGGACGCCGATGGACTGGTGCGCGGAGATCAGGGCGCCAATGCTGGGGTGGACACTGCCGAGCAGCGCCAAGGCCCGGCCGTAGTAGACCAGGGACAAGCCGAGTCCGCCGTACTCCTGCGGGATCTTCATGCCAAAGACGCCCAGGCCTGCCAGGCCCTGGAGGTGCTCGTCCGGGATCCTGGCGTCGCGTTCGATCACGCGGCCGGACATGGTGCGGGCGTACTCGGTGAGGCGCTCCATGAAGGCCTCACCGCGTTCCACGTCATCGGCGTTCGCTTTCGGCCAGGGGTGGATGAGGCTGAGGTCGAAATTCCCCAGATAGAGTCCTTTGGCGAAGCTGGGCCGGTCCCAGTCGAGCTCGCGGGAGGCTTCAGCAAGTGCCCGGGCGTCCGCCGCGGTGGCTTCGGGCCCGATATTGGCCGAGGCGACGGGGACTTCGGCGTCAGGGGCATCCGTGGCAGGAACTTCGGTGGCAGGTGGGTTCGTGGCGGGACTGTCAGTGGCGAAGCTCATGGGGTATCTCCTCTGACCGGGATGGCCGGTTCAAGCCATGGATCCGCCGGGTTGGAGAACCCTTCAGCTGTCTCTCAACATTACCCGCGGGTAGCTTCCAGTGCTAGGGGATGGCTGGCCCTGGAAGTCCCCCGGGGATCCGGTGGAGGCGTGGTGGACCAGCCTGTCCCAGCCGCTGTTGATCCCGTGGACCACCGTCAGCAGCGTCGTGGAGGCGAGGAACCAGGCGAGCTTGCCCACGCCAACCATGACCAGGGCCAGGAAGCCCGCTGTCAGGACGAAGGCCACTAGGACCAGGGCAAACACCAGGGTTCCGATGAACACCATGGTGGCCGTCTCCACTGCACTTAAGTCGAACTGCATTGTTCCCCCTGCTGCGCCGTTGCTTCGGTTGAGATCAGTAGCATGAGCGTAGGGGGTGCTTAGGCGTCCCAGCCAGACCTGCCCCGCCGTCACGGCGGGTTGATGCGGGATCGCAATGCTACCGGGACGTAGGTCACGGAGCGGTCGCGGAAGTCACTGTCCGTGCTTGCCTTCAGTCGTCGTCGAACTCCGGGGCGGCCTGGTTCAGGACCGCGAAGTCGGCGCCGAGCCCCACTTCAACCTGGGAACCGTTGTCCAGCCTGACTTCAACCTCGTACGCGACGTTCCCGTCATTTTCCCGTTCCACCTCGATGACACTGCCCTGGCCCACCCTGGCCAATGCGGCGTTCGCGGCCTGGTCCCGGTCCGCAGTGTTAAGTGGTGCCAGATTGGAATCGTCGTCCCATTCGGTCCCCGGGACGGTGGACACCGGCACTGACCGGTCGACGTTGACCCCGATCTTGCTCAAGGGCTGATCTCCGCTGGTCCGCGTGCTCGCAGCGACCGCCACTGTCGCGCCACCCAGAATGACTGCCGCAGCCGCCAGGCCGGTGATCAGTGCAGCTTTTTCACGCATGACAAACTCCTCTCAGGTGATCTAAACAGTGTGCTCCCGCGGCCAGCAAGGTACAACGATTATTCGGTCGCGGGGCCTGCGTTAACCTTGTAGTTGGCAGTTTTCGCGATCCGCGCTGCCCAACCATCCCCCAGCAGCTGAAGGAGAGTGCGTGCCCCGCTCCGCCAGGTCATCCGCTGACGCGATCAGTGCCCGGCTCCGGGACCTCGAACTCCTCACAAAGGGACCCGCCTGGGCCCTGACGCGCTCGGCGCCCTGGGTGATCGCGGTGCTGCAGGCATCCTTTACCCGCACCCGTCCGCAGCTTCCGCTCGAGGAGTTCCACGCCGACGTCGACTCCTTCCTTGAGCAGCTCCGGCGCCAGGAGCCCGGGCCGGGTGGTGCCGCCATCGGCACGTCGTCCGGCAGGAACTATGCGGACGAGTGGACACGCAAGCATTTCCTGACCCGCCGCAACCAGTCGGGGCAGATCGTTTACGAGGTCACCGAGCCGGCCGCCCGCGTGCTTGCATTCCTGGACAGCCTCTCCAGCGAGCGGTCCACGCTGAACGGTTCCCGGCTGGGCACGCTCCTGGGCGATGTGGAGAAGCTGGCCAACGAGACCAATCCGGACCAGAGTGCCCGGCTGGAATCCCTTGAGGACGAGATCGGCGAACGGCAGCAGCTGATCGAGGACATCAGCTCCGGCGACTTTGACGGCCTGCTGGACGACGACGAAGCGGTGGAAGCCGCCGGGAACATCCTGGACCTCGCTGCCGGCCTGCCCGCCGACTACAAAAAGATGCGCGACCGCATCGAGGAACTGGTGGGCGAGCTGCGCAACCAGATCATCGAGGAGTCGCTGAGCAAAGGCGCCACCATGGCGCAGGTGCTCGACGCGGACAAGCGGCTGCGGCAGAGCCCCGAGGGCAGGACCTTCCGCTCCTTCACCGCATTCCTGGAAGACCCGCAGCAGCAGCTCCGGTTCCGGTCGGCCATCGGTGAGGTCCTCAGCCGGCAGTTCGCCGACGACCTTTCGCCGGAAGACCGCGAGACGCTCAAGAACCTGGTGGCCGAGCTCCGCCACCAGCACAGCCAGATCCAGCGGATTTACGGCAAGCTCAGCGAAAGCCTGAACACCTACGTCCAGAGCGACGACTTCCGCCAGTCCGTCCGCCTCCGGAAGGTGCTGCGCGAGGCCGAGCAGGCCATCAGGTCCCTGCCGTATGAACGCGAACGGCCGGGACTGGTCCGCGGTCCGGTGCTGTTCAACGCCGGGTTCGAATCGCTGGCCATGGTCAAGCTCTACGACCCGGACGAGTTCGCCGTGCCGCCCAAGCTCGCGGATCCCATTGCCTTCAGCGACTCCGACCGCGTGCGCTCGCCGAGGACGGGCAAAGCACGTCCCGACGCCATCCGGGCCGCCGTGGCCGGTGCGTCCACCCTGGCCGAGGCCTGGGGACAGCTGCCGCCGGAGGAACAGCACATCAACTCCATCCGCGCACTCCTCTCGCACGCCCTCCAGGATGGCGCGGCCTTTGACCGCGATGCCTGGGACGGCCTGGACTACGAACAGATCGACGGCACCACCCGCACGGCGTACCTGCCGGTGGTCACCCTCAAGAAGGATTGACGATGACTGAAGAAATTACGACGGCGGCGCCCCCGGCGGTCGACCCCGAAACTGCGGTGGGCGAGCCTGAAATTCCGGTGGTCCAGCGCAGCGGCGGAGTCACGCCCCGCGACACGTTTGTGGACGGCGCCGCACTGTTTCCCGGCGATACCGGCGTGCTCTCCATGAAGGTGCGCCAGGCGCTGGTCAAGCTGCTCAAGGGTCCGTATGTCGACGGCGGACGCGACGAAAAATTGTGGACCACGCTGTTGGACAACCAAACCATCCTGCGCAGCCGCCTGTCCGAGCTGTTCCTAACCCTGCAGCTGGACCACGAGCGCAAGTTCGCCGTCCTGCGCCCGGTGGATCCTGAGGCCATCGGCGGCAGCAGCCGGTCGAGCATCCTACGCCAACAGCGTGCGCTGAGCCGGGTGGAGACCATCGTGCTGCTCCGCCTGCGGATGCTGTTGGACCGCCACGTCACGGCCCAGACCGATGCCACCATCACCCGGGAGGAAATCGCTGACCTCGTGGCCCACTACCAGCCCGCCGGACAGCAGGACGCGCTGCGGGATTCGGACGTGGTCACCCGCGCCATCACCAAGCTCCTGGCCCGCCAACTGCTCCTAACTACTGGCCTGGACGACGTCTACACCATCTCCAACGCCCTCCCGCTGGCCCTCCCCTTCGAAAACATCGGCGACATCCCCGCCCAAATCGAAGCCCTGGTAGCAGCCACCACAGACCCCACAGGCACAGAAGCGCTGATAGAGCTCGACAACGAGACTGGCGCCGAGGACGACGACGCCGGCGGTGCGTCCCCAGCCACAACAACGGAGGAAGCCAAGTGAGCATCGCAACCATGCTGCCGATGGGTGAGCTCACGAACCCCGGCCAGATGCGCCTTGCCTTGGTGCAGGTGGTCAACTGGGGCACGTTCCATGGGGCCCACACGATGCACGTGGACCGGAACGGAACCCTGCTGACGGGCAACTCGGGCGTGGGCAAGTCCACGCTGTTTGATGCCATGCTGCGGGTGTTCGATGCCCGGCCGCGCTCCAACGAGGCCGCGGCCCAGCGTGCCGGCGGTGCTGTGGAGGACAAGAGGACCACCTTCACGTACATGCGCGGCAAGGTGGGCGACAAAGCGGTGGGCGAAGGCTCGGCCAGCGCGTTCCAGCGCCCCGGTGCCACCTGGTCCGCCGTCGCCCTGACATTCGATAACGCGGCGGGCACGCGCATCACGGTGTCCGCCTTGTTTGACCTGCCCAAAAACGGCACCGATTCCAGCGTTGGGCGTTTCTACCTGATCGACAGCAAGCCGCTGGACCTGCCGGCCATCGAGGACATCGCCGACAAGCGCTTCACCAAGGCTGCGCTGGAGACGATCTTCCCGGACGCCCAGATCTTCGATGTCCACAAGGCCTTCGCGGAGCGTTTCCGCCGCCTCCTGGGCATCAGTTCGGACCAGGCATTGCCGCTGCTGCGTGTGATCCAGGCCGGCAAGGGCCTGGGCGGCAGCGTCAATACCTTCTTCCGCGACCAGGTCCTGGACGCCCCCGCTACCCTCGCCGCGGCCGATGACGTGGTGGAGGAATTCAGCAACCTCATGTCCATCCGGCAGCGGCTGGAGGACGTGCGGCAGCAGCGGGACCAGCTGGCCCCCGTGCCCGGCCTGAACAAGGAATACGCGCAGTCGCTGCTGGCCGCGAACCGGCTCCGTGAGCTGTCCGGCGAGGAATTCGAAGCCTATAAACAGCAGCTCGCCGTCACGGTGCACCAGAAAACACTGGCCCGGTTCAAGGAGCTGGCCCAGGCGAAAGCCAAGGAGCTGGGCGCGGAACGCTCGGTCCGGGACGGGCTGGCTAAGGAACTGCGCCAGCTGGAGACCGATTACAACAACCAGGGCGGCAACGCGATCTCCGCGATCGAGCAGTCGCTGGACAACGCCAGGGTGGGTCTGCGGCTCCGCGAACAGGTGGAGGAAGCGGCCCGCAAGGCCCTGTCCGACGCCGGGCTGCAGCTTGAGTGGACCGCAGAGGGCTGGGAGCAGGCCCACGAGCAGGCTGCCGCCAGGTCGGCCGAGCTCAAGGATGACTCCCAGGCCCTGCAGGAGCTCCGCTTCGAAGCCTTCGACGGCCACGCCACCAAAAAGCGTGAGCTGGCGGCGGCCCAGCAGGAGCTGCTGTCCCTGAAGACGCGCAAGTCCCTGCTGCCGCCGTCGAGCATTGAAAACCGTGCTGCCATCGCCGCGGCCACCGGCGTTCCTGAGGACCGGATGCCGTTCGGCGGCGAGCTGATGGACCTCGCCGAGGGGGAGGAACACTGGCGGCCCGCCGCGGAGCGTGCCCTCCGGAACCTCGCCACCACGCTGCTGGTCCCCGGCGAACATTTTGCCGCGGTGACCCGCTACCTGAACGACAACAAGGTACGCGGCGCCCTGCGCGCGGTGGACGTGTCCAAGCCGCTTGCGGGCGGCGCCCTCGCTGTGGAGGACGCGCACGACGGCGACCTGCTCACCAAGCTGGACATCCTCGCCAGCGGCGCGGTGGCGGACGCCGGGGAATGGATCCGGGAGCGGATCGCCCTCGATTTCGCCTACCCGTGCGTCGAGGACCCCAACGAGCTGGCCTCACTGGACAAAGGCCTGAGCCTGGGCGGTGTGGTCAAACGCAACCGGCACACGGTAGAGAAGGACGACCGTTTCACCAGCCGCCAGGACTACGTGCTCGGGTTCGACAACGCCACCAAGCTGGAACTCGTGGCCGCCCAGGTGGAGGACCTGCAGCAGGAACTCGCCAAGGCCGCCGAGCTGGCGCAGAGCCGTGAAGAGTCGCACCAGGGCATGAGCCGGCAGCTCGATGCCCTCCGCCGAATCGCGGAGGACCACCGGCCCTGGGAACAGGTGTCAGCTGCCGTCGCCGCCGTTGAACTCGCCCGGATTGAACAGCGGCTCAAGGATGCCCTCGCGGCCCAGGCCGACCTGGAACCGCTGCGGGCCAACATCGAAACGGCGCGGCAGAAACACCAGGCCAGCACCGAAGCCGCAGCCGTCCTGCAGAGCGAATACAAGGCTCTGGACCGGCAGCTGAGCACCGCCGATTCGCTGCTGGAAGCCGCGCGTGCCCGCCTGGAGCAGGCGCCGCCGTCGGCCGCCACCGTTACCGCGCTGGAACCGTACTTCACCGACTTCGGCGACGTCGGCGAGATGCATGAGCTGGACAACCTGGCCAACCGCGTCCGGACGGCGCTGCTCGGGGAGCTGCACGCCGCCGAGACGCGCGGGCAGGCAACGTCCGAGCGGCTGACCCGGATCTTCGAGGGATTTGTGCGCGAGTGGGGCTCCGCGATCTCCGCGGACCACGGCACCTCCATCGGGGCCGCGGGGGAGTTCGAAGGCCGCTACCACGCCATCATCAGCGACGGCCTGCCCGCCCAGGAGTCCGAGTTCCGGCAGTTCTTCAACCAGCGCACGCATGAATCGTTCAGCACGCTGCTGCACCTGCTGGACGAGGAGCGGCGGTCCATCACCAGCCGCATCCTGCCGCTCAACGGCATCCTGTCTGAGGTCAACTTCCATGAGGGCAGCTTCCTGGAACTGGACATCAAGCAGACCCTGCCGGCCACGGCCAAGCAGTTCAAGGACGCCATCCAGAACGCGCTGAAGGCCCGGCACACTCGGCCCGCCCGCGCCGGATCCGGCCCGGAAAGCGGGGGAGGCGACGACGCCGAGCTCACCGCCCGGTACAAGACCCTCGAAACGCTCGTGAAGCGGCTCGGCTCGCCCACCCCGGAAGACCGGCGCTGGCGCGCCGAAGTGCTGGATGTCCGCGGGCACCTGTTCATCCAGTGCAAGGAGCACCGGGACGTGGCCGGGCCGGCGTCGGGCAGGAAGGGCGGCGGCAAGCGGACCGACGTCTACATGCACGCCGACACCGGCTCCATGTCCGGCGGCGAGCGGCAGCGTTTCACGGCGTTCATCATGGCCGCGGCGCTGAGCTACCAGCTGGGCATCGCGGAGCAGGGTTTCACCACGTACGGCACCGTGATGATGGACGAGGCGTTTGTGCTGGCGTCGGAGGAGTTTGCCGGCGCCGGGATCAAGGCGCTGCACGAGTTCGGATTTCAGCTGCTGCTGGCCGCTCCGGAGAACGTGATCGACCTGTCCCGGCACCTGGGCTCCGTGACGGAGATCCTGCGGGACAAGCGCACCAACCGCTCCGGCGTGCTCACCGCTCCGGTGATCCGGCCCAGGCCCGGGTCCGAGGGCGTCTGGCGGTCCGAGGCGAACCCCGTGGACATCGTGCTCCGCTGACCCCGACCCTCTCTCACTTCCTGTCGGTTTTTCACGAACGCTCTTGCACCTGGTGCGAGAGCGTTCGGGCAGCGGGCTGTGCGCTTCGTCACGTAGAGCTATTAAGTTACGGAAACCTTGCGTAATGCTTAGGAGGGTAGGCTAGCCTTACTTAGGTTCGCATCATTCACCTAAGGAGTTCCGTGACTTCCCCCCTCTTCTCCGGCCCGAGTGCCACCCGCCGCATGCTGTTCAAATCAGCCGGCAAGGCAACGGCCGTCCTGGCCGCAGCGGCACTGACCCTCTCCGCCTGCTCCACGGGACCCGCGTCCTCCACCTCGGACGTCGGCACGTCCAGCTCCAGCAGCTCGCAGTTCCCGGTCACCATCAAGCACGTCTTCGGTGAAACCACCGTCAAGGAACAGCCCAAGCGCGTAGTCACCGTTTCGTGGGTCAACGACGACGTTGCCCTTGCCCTCGGCGTTGTTCCGGTGGGCGTCCCCAAGAACGAATGGGGCGGCAACGAGCAGGGCTCCACGCCGTGGAAGGACGCGGCGCTGAAGGAACTCGGCGCGGGCTTCGGTTCCGACAAGGCTCCGGTCCAGTTCTCGGAGGCTGATGGCATCAACTTCACCGAGATCGCCAAGCTCACCCCGGACGTCATCCTGGCCGCCTACTCCGGCCTTACCGAAGAGGACTACAAGAAGCTCAGCGAGATCGCCCCCGTGGTGGCGCACCCGGAGATTGCCTACGGAACGTCATGGCAGGATTCCACCTCCATCATCGGCAAGGCCCTGGGCAAGGAGGCTGAGGCTACCAAGCTCATCGCCGATACTGAGGCCACCGTCAAGACGGAAGCTGCCAAGTACCCGCAGATCGCCGGCAAGAGCTTCGTCTACGGTTACACCGATCCCTCGGACCTCACTGCCACGGGCTTCTACACCGCCAATGACAACCGTCCGAAGTTCCTCTCAGCTATCGGGATGAAGCTGGCCCCGGTAGCCGAGAAGGCTTCCGCCGGCTCCAAGGACTTCTTCGTGCCGTGGTCCGCCGAGAAGGCCAACGAACTTGAGGCCGATATCTTCCTGAGTTCGGTTGAGGATGCCGCGACCGCTGCGGCCGTCAAGAGCGACCCCCTGCTGGGCCAGATTCCGGCCATCAAGAACGGCGCGTTCGTTGCCGATGCGGACAAGAGCCTCGTCCTAGCAATCTCCGCCTCCTCGCCGCTGAGCCTGCCGTGGGCGCTGGACACGTTCCTCCCGCAGCTCGCCACCGCCGCGGATGCAGTGAAGTAAGCACCGCTCCATGACGGAAAGTACGACGACGGCACCCGCCGGACAGCGCGAACGGACACTTGGGACCCCGATCGGGTCGCAACGAGGGCCCCAAGTGTCCGTTCGCGCCGGTCGACTGGCTAGCGCCGGTCGATTGGCTAGCGCCGGCGGGAAGGCCAGAACCAGGCAGGTTGCCTGGCTGCTGGCCGCCGTCGTCGTACTTTCTTTATTAGCCGCCGCTTCCCTGGCCATCGGCGCCCGGGGCCTTTCCCTGGCCACTGTGTGGCAGGCGCTCACCCAGTTCGACGCCGCCAACGGGGACCACGCCGTGGTCCACGCGCGCATCCCCCGCACCGTCCTCGGCATACTTGCCGGCGGTGCCCTGGGCCTGGCCGGCGCCGCCATGCAGGGCGTTGCCCGCAATCCGCTGGCAGATCCAGGCATCATGGGTGTCAATGCCGGCGCCGCGCTGGCCGTGGTCACCGGCATCTACCTTTTCGGCGTCACCTCCCTGAGCGGCTACATCTGGTTCGCATTCATCGGCGCCGGAGCCGCCGCCGTCGTCGTCTATCTCGTCGCGTCCATGGGCCGGGACGGTGCGACGCCGGTCAAGCTCGCCCTCGCCGGAGCCGCGCTCAGCGCCGGGCTCTATTCCCTGATGAGTGTCATTCTCGTCTCCAGCCAGGACACCCTGGACCGCTTCCGTTTCTGGCAGGTGGGCGGGATCTCCGGCCGCGACTGGGCAGTGGTGCTCCCGGGCCTCCCGTTCCTGGCCGTCGGGGTGCTCATAATTCTGGGCACCGGCCGCATCCTCAACAGCCTCGCGTTGGGTGACGACATCGCCCGCGGCCTGGGCCAGCGAGTGGGCCTGACCCGGGTCGTCACCGCCCTGGGCATCGTGCTGCTGTGCGGCTCCGCGACGGCCTTGGCAGGGCCCATCGGCTTTGTTGGCCTGGTCATTCCGCACGCGGTCCGCTCACTCACCGGCCCCGACTACCGCTGGATACTGCCTTTCTCCCTGGTCCTCGCTCCGGCACTCTTGCTCGGCGCGGACATCATCGGCCGCGTTGTGCTGCTTCCCGGCGAGGTCCCGGCCGGCATCATGACCGCACTCGTGGGTGCGCCCGTCTTCGTCTGGCTCATCCGCCGCGGCAAGGGGGCCGGGCTGTGACCACCTCCACCGGACGCGAACTGGCAGGGCGCGAACTGGCAGATAACCCCCTCAAAACCGCGAAAACAGGGGATTATCTGCCCGTTCGCGGACCCCTGATGCGCCGGACCATCCTGAACCGGACCGCCGCCCTGGCCCTCGGCGTCGTGGTCATGTTCGCCATCTACGTGCTTCTGGGCAGCTACACCGTGACCATCCCGGACTTTTTCAAGATCCTCATAGGACACCTGACCGGCGGCGAAAGAATCCCGGGCGCAAGCTTCATTGTCATGGAGAACAAGCTGCCCCGGGCCGTCCTCGGCGTGATGATCGGCGCCGCGTTCGGCCTCTCCGGCGGCCTGTTCCAGACCATGCTCCGCAACCCGCTGGCCAGCCCCGACGTGATCGGCATCAGCTACGGAGCCAGCGCGGCCGCGGTCACCGCCCTCGTGATCTTCGGCGCCACCGGTCCCGCCGTGTCCGGAGCGGCACTTGGCGGCGCGCTGGGCATCGCAGCGCTGATCTACGCCATCTCCCGCGGACCGTCACTGGGCTCAGGCGGCGGCAACCGGGGGAACGCCGCGGGCAACCGGCTGATTCTGGCCGGTGTGGGCATCGCCGCGGCACTGCACGCGGTGGTCAACTTCATGATGACCCGTGCGGACATCCGCACGGCAGCTGACGCACTCGTATGGCTCAACGGCTCCCTCAACTCCGCCAACTGGGACCGGGCGGGCATGCTCTCCTTGGCGCTGCTGGTCCTGGTCCCCGCCGTCATCGCCCTTGCCGGGCCGCTGCGCATCCTGGAACTCGGCGACGACGCCGCGGCCGGGCTGGGCATCCGCGTCGGGTTCACCCGCCTCGCCGTGGTGGTCACCGCCGTCGCACTCGCCGCAGTGGCGACGGCGGCTGCCGGGCCGGTCTCGTTCGTCGCCTTCCTGGCCGGCCCGATCGCCCGGCGCTTCACCCGCAAGGCCAGCCTCCCGGCGTCGGCCCTGGTGGGTGCGCTCATTGTCCTCACCGCCGACTACGTCGCGGCCAACCTCGCCCCCTTGCTGCTGGACGGCACCGTGCTGCCCGTCGGCGTTATCACCGGCGCGCTCGGTGCCCCGTTCCTGCTGTGGCTTCTGGTCACGGCCAACCGAAAGGATGCCTGACATGGCCGTTCTTAGCGCCAAGGACCTCACCCTCAAATACGACCAGCGCTGCGTGGTGGACGGCCTCACGGCGGATATCCCCGAGGGCAAGGTGACCATGATTGTGGGCGCCAACGCCTGCGGTAAATCCACGCTCCTTCGCGGCCTGTCCCGCCTCCTCAAACCCGCCTCCGGCACGGTGACCCTGGACGGCAAGGACATCCACGCCCGCCCGGCCCGTGAACTGGCGCGCACCCTGGGCCTCCTCCCGCAGCACCCCACCGCGCCGGACGGCATCGCTGTCCGCGACCTCGTGGGCCGCGGTCGGTATCCGCACCAGGGCTTCTTCCGCAGCTGGAGCAGCGAGGACGACGCCGCCGTACAGCGCGCGCTCGAAGCGACGGAAACGCTGGAACTCGCTGAGCGGAACGTCGATGAACTGTCCGGCGGCCAGCGCCAGCGCGTCTGGATCGCCATGGCGCTCGCCCAGGAAACCGACGTGCTCCTGCTGGACGAACCCACCACATACCTGGACTTGGCGCACCAGGTGGAAGTCCTGGACCTGGTCACGGATCTGAACCGCAAGCGCGGCACCACCGTGGCCATCGTCCTGCACGACCTGAACCTGGCGGCACGCTACGCGGACCATGTCATCGCCATGAAGGGCGGCGAGATCGTGGCCCTGGGTGACCCCATAACTGTTGTCACCGAAAAGCTGGTCCGCGACGTTTTCGGCCTTGAGTCCCGGGTGATTCCCGATCCCGTCTCGGGCACACCCCTGATCATCCCCATCGGCCGCCACCACGCCGCCGCAACCGAACTGGAGCTCGTTTCATGAAGACCCGCGACATCGCCGCCACCGAGCCCATGACCCTGGCCTTCGAGGTGACCGTTTCCTCGGTGCAGGAGCTGAGCCCCAACTTCCGCCGGATCACCTTCGGCGGCTACTCGCTGCGGGACTTCGGCGTTAACGGCGACACCCTCGACCTGCGGATCAAGCTGATGATCCCTTCCCTGGCGTCCGACGGCACAAAGCTGCCGCTGCCGGTCTTCGAAATGGCGCAGGCCGGCTGGTACCAGGAATGGCTGGCCATGGACCCCGCAGTCCGCGGCTCGATGCGCACGTACACGGTCCGCCAGTCCCGGCTCGATGCCGTTTATCCCGAAATTGACGTTGACTTTGTGATGCACTTCGACGCCGACGGCCACGGCGGTCCCGCCGCGAACTGGGCCCAGAACGCCCAGCCGGGCGACGCCATCACTATCATCGGCCCCAACAGCCGAGCCGCCCAGTGCTACACCGCCGAGGTCTACGGTGGCATCGAGTGGCGGCCCGGAATGGCCCAGCGTGTCCTGCTCGCCGGCGACGAAACCGCCATCCCCGCTATCTCCGCCATCCTCGAAAGCCTGCCGTCCTACATGACCGGCCACGCCCTCCTGGAAGTACCGGAAGCCGGCGACTTCCTCGACCTCAAGACGGTCGCCGACATCGACATCACCTGGCTTGCCCGCGGCGCCGCCATTGGCCGCTCACGCCCGCACGGCGAGCTGCTGCAGCAGGCAGTGCGCACTGCAGTTCCCGTTCCCGGCTGGGTGGGCATCAAAGCGTCCGACGCCGGCGCGGGCCCGGAGCCCGAAGACGTCGATGTGAACGTGGACATCCTCTGGGAGACCCCCGCGCGGATGGAAACAGCCGAAATCGAGGCCACCAAGAACCCCGACATGCCTGCCGGCGCCATGCCTTTCTACGCCTGGATCGCCGGTGAGGCTGCCGTCATCAAGGACATGCGGCGGTACTTGGTGCGGGACGTGGGGATCGACCGGAAGCAGGTTGCTTTCATGGGGTACTGGCGCCAGGGTAAGGCCGAGGTCTAGCCGAGCGCTTCTGGCCCTTCCCCTACCACCGGGATCTTGATGAATCATCACCTTAACGAACCACGGTCGTTGCCACTCCCGAAAGTCAGGGTGTTACACGACCGCTGGAACTCGCCAGGTCCCGGTGGGCCTGTCTTACCGGTAGACGCGGACCCAATCGACCTGCATCTGCGAGGGCTTGGTGGCGGAGCCGTCCGGGAACCAATCCAGCTGCAATGTCTGCTTCATGGCGACAGAGGGCTGGTGCGCCGGGTTCGGGTCAGTGAAGGTCTTTACTCCGTCGACGTATCCGCTGATGCCGGCCGGGGTCCACTCCACCGCGTAGTTGTGCCACTGTGTGCCATCGACGGGCGTCGCCGCTGAGGTCTGGAAATCCGCTCCACCACAGGCGTAGTGCAGGAAGAACCTCATCACGGAGGTGACTGAGCTGCCCTCGGCATAATCGATCTCGGCACAGTTCGGGGCAGCGTTGTTGTTAAGGATCAGGACCGGGTGGTATTTCGGGTCCCGTGAATTGGTTTTCATGCGCGTTTCCCAGCGGCCATACCTTTGTTCCGCGAACTTTGCCGACATGCCGCCCGTGGTGCCGGCTGCGTCTCCGCTAACGGTGGCCACGCCGTTGGCAACCGACCAAGCCTGGGGACTGCGCAGGCCTTTGCCTGCATGCCCTGCACTGTTATAGACACTCCATTTTGTCCGGTCCGGTGCGCCGGTGTTGGAGAATTCGTCGCCCGTCAGGACCGGGCCCCAACCGAAGGCGGCAGCTGCCTGGGCACCGTCACCCGTCGTCGCGAGACTCTGGCTGGCTGGGGGCACCACCGTCGCCGGGGCCGGGGCCGGGGCCGCGGCCGGCGCAGGCGCCGAGGCCACGGCTGCCGCCGGGGTTGCCCCCGCCAAAGCGGGGGTCTGGCCGCTGCTCGAAGCCGTGGGCGCCGGAGACGCTGCGGCTGAAGACGCCGTGGCTGCGGCAGTGGGGGCTGGAGTGGCAGGTGCGGACGCGCGGCCAGCCGAGGATGGGGCAGACGCCCCATCGGTCGTAGGGGCTAGGCCGCATCCTGTCAGGGACAAAGCACCCATGGTCGTTATGATGGCTATTTTCTTGAACAAGATACCTCCGGGCTAGGACTGGAAGAAACTACTGATGCACTTGAGACGATGAAAGTGCGGAAAGCATCCTTGGGCCCCTTGGTAGGGCCGGAGCTAGCAGGCGCCGAAGGGGCGCAGCGGGGGTCCAGTGATCGGGCGCCCGGGGCCCTGCATTAGGGCCAGCCGCCAACGTTACCTGATCGTGACCATCGGTCGCAAAAATGTGACAAAGGCTGGGCAGCGGCTGATGATCAGTGGCGGCGGCTCGATGGACACGCCTAGCACCCGGCACTGCAAACGCTCCCTCGCGCTCTGCCTCTAGGTCTCAGCCCTTCTGCACATCCTGTTGCTGTCCGTTTACCTTGGCGTTTCTTTGGGCGGTTACTTTCAGTGGATGGGTTCTAATCCTTTACTTTCGGACCGTGAGGGCCGGCGGGTGTTTGTCGCTTTGGGGGACTCGTTTACAGAAGGCGTCGGGGACCGGGATGAGCGTCTGCCCAACGGGGTCCGGGGGTGGGCTGACCGGGTGGCCGAGAAGCTGGCCAAGGCTGAGCCGGGGTGGGAATATGCCAACCTTGCCATCAGGAGCAAGCGCCTGCGTCACGTCATCACCGACCAGCTGGAACCGGCGCTGGCCATGAGGCCCACGCTGATCACGCTGTACGCCGGCGGAAACGACATCCTGGACATCGGCACGGACATGGCTGCCCTGATGGACGAGTACGAGGACCTCGTGGCGCGACTCGCCGGGACCGGGGCCACGGTGATCCTGTTCACCGGCTTCGACGTCAAAGTCTCGGCCGTTCTGGAGCTGCTGAAGAAGCGGAACACGGTCTACAACCAGCGCGTCCGCGAGATCTCTGCGAAATACGAGACGGTCCTGGTGGATTACTGGTGCCTGGACGCCTTCCATGACCGGCGGATGTGGGACTCGGACCGCCTCCACATGTCCAAGGCGGGCCACAAGTACCTCGCAGGGCAGGTGCTGGACCAGCTCGGGGTGCCCCACAAAATCCGGCTCAAGGACTGGGACCCGCCGGCGCGGCTCAGCCTCCGGGAGTGGGAACAACGGCAGCGTCGTTGGGTTAATGACTGGGTGCTGCCGCTTTTTGGCCGCAAAATCAGGGGCGTCACGCTGGGGGATGCGCTGGCGCCGCGCTGGCCGGAGCCCGTCAAGGTGCCGCGGAAGCGCGGGCTGAAGAAGCTGATGGACCGGGACGCGGTGCTGAAGAACAGCCCGAAAGCAAGTGGTTTGTAAACAGCCGTTGACTTGTGTGCAACATCACAGATCCTGTTGCGGCACTGACGACGACTCAACGCGTCAGCTCTAGTCCGCTCAGCGCTGCGTGGACCGTTTGGGGCGTGAACCGCCGCCGTCGGGATGCCAGCGTGAACGCGGAATCCCCAACCTGCCCCTTCGGCACACGGCGTCCTTTGGCGTGCGCCGGGAGGGCCACAGCCTTGAGAGGCACCACCGCGATGACTGACAGTTCCCTTCATTTTGACCGCAGGAAACTCCGTCCTTTTCGTCACGCACGACCAGGACGAGGCCATGGCCATGTCGGACCGGATCGTGGTCATGAAGGACGGCAGGATCGTCCAGTCGGGCCGGCCCGAAGAGGTCTACAACCACTCGCTCACGGACTGGGTGGCCAGCTTCCTGGGCGACACAAACCTCATCCCCTGCACCGTCCTGGAGCTCAGGGACGGCGAGGCGCTGGTTGGCCTCGGCGGCCTGGGCCTGGGCAGGGTTCGCGACCGCGGCGTCACCGGCGAGAAATACGCCGTGTCCATCCGTCCGGAAAACCTCAAGTTCAGCTCCGAGGCAAGCACGGACAACTGCGGCAAGGCGTCGCTGGTCTCCTCGACCAACCTGGGCGCCACGGTGCGCCACCGCCTGACGGCTGGCGGCCACGAGCTCCAGGTGCGCGAACTCAGTTCAGATGCGACGGGTCGGCCCGCGCCAGTCGCGGAGTTGTTCGTGACCTGGGAGCCGGACAAGGCGCAGCTGCTGGTTCTGGAGCAGTAGGTGCTTCCGGGGAACTGCCGGGAATGCCGGGCAGTTCCCCGGAGCCTGCTGGCGCAGGGGCCAGGGGCCTAGGTGTCCAGCAGGTTTTCGTAGCCCTCTGCCACGGTCGTGGCGGTGAATTCGATAACTTCGAACTCGGCCACGCCGTTGCTGTAGAAAGGGTCCTTGGCCAACGCAGCATCCAGTGTGGTTCGGTCGGCCTTGGACAACAGCACGCCGCCCACCGCGGGAACCAGGCGTCCGGACGCAAGGAACACGCCGTCGTCGAACGCCTGCTTAACCCACGCCATATGCGCAGGGCGGTGATAGTCCACGATGTCTTCGGGCACCTTGTAGGTCAGCGATACAACAAACATAAAGTCAGCCTACCCGGATGGGTCCACGGGAACTGGTGCGTCACTTGAACGCTCAACCACGCTCTGCTTCTAGAATGGACGCATGACCGAACCGCGCTGGCTCAACGCCGACGAACGCCGTGCCTGGCTGGCACTCCTGAGCATCAACACGCTGCTGCCGGCTGCCCTGGACAACCAGCTGCACACCGCCGGCAAGGTGTCCCTGTTCGATTACAACGTCATGGCCATGCTGTCCGAGGCCGAGGGCCGCTTCCTGCCGATGAGCCAGCTGGCCGCCCGCACGAGTTCGTCGCTGTCCCGGCTCTCGCATGTTGTTGCCAAACTGGAGAAGCGCGGATGGCTGGAGCGGCGTCCGCACCCCCGCGATGCACGGGTCACCACCGCACACCTGTCCGACGTCGGGATGGCCACTTTGGAGGCACTCGCACCGGGGCACGTGGAGGCGGTGCGCACCAAGTTCCTGGACGCGCTGACGGAACGCGACGTCAATGACCTCGCCCGCATCGGCGAAAAGATCGTTGCCCGGCTGGACGATGACCACTGGATCCTGCGCGAGACCGAAAGCCGGCCATAAGCCGTCGCCCTGATGGACACCGTCCGGACAGGCCCGCCTTGGTTGCTCCCGGCAACAAATGAAAGACTGACGCCATGGACTTTTCGACCCGGTATGTAGCGCTCGGCGACTCTTTCACGGAAGGGGTCGGGGATGACGACCCGAGCCGCCCCAACGGCGTCCGCGGCTGGGCGGATCGCGTGGCGGAGCAGCTGGGCGCGGCGGATCCCGGCTTCGGCTACGCCAACCTGGCCATCCGCGGCAGGAAGCTCCGCCAGATCATGGCAGAACAGGTGGACGCCGCCGTCGAACTTAACCCCACCCTGGTGACCATTTACGCAGGTGCCAACGACATTCTGCGGCCCAGGATCGACATCGACGATCTGCTGGCGGAGTACGACGCCGGCATCCGCAAGCTGGCGGCCACCGGCGCCACAGTGGTGATGTTCAGCGGCTTCGACGCACGCGGCTCGAAGGTCTTCAGCACTATGCGCGGCCGCACCGCCATCTACAACGAACTGGTCCGCGGCATTGCCGGGGACCATGGAGCGTTGCTGGTGGATTACTGGCGCTTTAACGAGTACTACGACTGGGGCATGTGGGCCCAGGACCGGATGCACATGTCCGCCGCCGGGCACGCCAACATGGCCAAACGCGTCCTTACCGTCCTGGAGCACGACCACTCGATCGAAGTCCCGCCCATGACCCCGGTGCCCGAGCTGAACCGGGCCGAAGCCCTCCGCGCAAACGCCCGCTGGGTCCGCGAATTCGCCGGCCCGTGGGTTGTCCGCCGTGTCACCGGCAAGTCCTCGGGCGACGGACTGGCGCCCAAGTACGCCCAGCTCACCCGCCTCTGAAGCAGCGCCCTCTTATACACCGTCCGAGCACGGATTGGTCTTTAATTGCGTGAACTCGTAGACTTGGTGAGCGCTAAGTGCGCGGAGCGTGCGCAATTGCTCCGGTGGCCCGGTAATTTTCTCCAGGGTAGCCGGTAGTTAGGGGCTCAAGTTGCGTGACTAACCGTTCACCCTGATCACTTTGGGTCGCACTTAGCCGCATGATCCTGCAGCAGATATGCGGATCATTACATTCAATTCTTGAGGAGAAGTCATGGCAGCACACTGCCAAGTGACCGGAGCCGAGCCGGGCTTTGGGCACAGCATTTCGCACTCGCACCGTCGCAACAAGCGTCGGTTCGATCCGAACATCCAGAAGAAGCGCTACTGGGTTCCGTCCCTGCGCCGTAATGTCACGCTGCAGCTTTCTGCAAAGGGCATCAAGACCATTGACGTACGCGGCATCGACGTAGTCGTCGCCGCCATCCTTGCTCGGGGAGTGAAGCTCTAATGGCTAAGGACAAGGACGTACGTCCGATCATCAAGCTCAAGTCGACTGCGGGCACGGGTTACACCTACGTGACGCGGAAGAACCGTCGTAACGACCCGGACCGCATGGTTCTGAAGAAGTACGATCCCAAGATCCGTCAGCACGTCGAATTCCGAGAGGAGCGCTAAACACATGGCTAAGAAGTCAATGATCGCAAAGAACGAACAGCGTAAAGTCATCGTTGAGCGTTACGCTGCAAAGCGCCTCGAACTGAAGAAGGCTCTGGTTGACCCCAACTCGACCGACGAAGTTCGCGAAGCAGCACGCCTCGGCCTGCAGAAGCTTCCCCGCAACGCGTCGCCCGTCCGTCTGCGTAACCGCGACATCATCGACGGCCGTCCCCGCGGTACCTTCCAGAAGTTCGGTATCTCCCGTGTTCGCTTCCGCGACATGGCTCACCGCGGTGAGCTCCCGGGCATCACCAAGTCTTCCTGGTAATCCAGCACCGCTGATTCCAGCTGCTTGAGAAGGGCCGGCAACCGTTTGGTTGCCGGCCCTTCTGCGTTTAAGGCCTCCGGTGCTTGAGGCCCCGGTGATCGAGCTTGTCGAGATCCGTTAGAGGTGTCGGCCAATGTGCCGCAGCACACAGAACTCACGTACGACGGCGGCGCAGGGTTTTAGGTGCCGATACCGGCTTTGGGCCCGGAATGGCGGGGTTTCGACCTGGTGTGGGGGTGGATTTGCGGTGGGGGTTGGGTGGGTGTATTGTTTTCTAAGTCGCCGCGAGGGGAACAGCGAAGAGCTGGTTACCGCGGGCGGCCAAACCCCCTAATTCAAGACCAAATGTTGGTTGTTCTTTTGAGCGCCTCGGTTTGGTGGGGATGTGTTTTCTGCTGGTGCGGGTCCTGGAATATGGATTTGCATCGGGGCGGGAAACCGGGTAAGTTTGAAAAGTTGCTCCGGAGCGATCCACGGCCGATTGGTTGTGGTGGTGCCGGGTGTGTCTGTTGTTTGAGAACTCAATAGTGTGCCAAGTTTGTTGATACCAATTTATTGTATTGAATTGGTTGAATT
>NZ_JBSRZM010000039.1:0-29629 GCF_054057635.1 Arthrobacter sp. UYNi723 | reverse complement strand
CTTCCCATCACCCGCCATCAATGGCACGGCGAATGGAACTACACCCTCAAACCCGAAGCATCAGAATAGCCGCGTGTTGAATACTGGCAGGCCCTTAGGAACACCCCCTTAGGAAAGGGCAGGTTGCACAAAGTACCCTTGGAGACTGTGAAGGTACTCGTCATTGGCCCTGGAGGCCGCGAACACGCCATTGTCCGCTCCCTGCTCGCCGACCCCAACGTTTCCGAGGTCCATGCGGCTCCCGGCAACGCCGGCATCAGCAAGTTGGTCCCCACCCACAACATTGACGGGAATGATCCCGACGCCGTCGCGGCGCTGGCCACCAAGCTTGGCGTGGACCTGGTGGTGGTGGGCCCCGAGGCTCCCCTTGCTGCCGGGGTGTCCGACGCCGTCCGCGACGCCGGCATTCCGGTCTTTGGCCCCAGCAAGGCCGCGGCCCAGCTGGAAGCCTCCAAAGCGTTCGCCAAGGAGGTTATGGCGGAAGCGGGAGTCCCCACGGCCATGGCGATGGTGGCCACAAACGCCGAGGAAGCAGCCGCGGCCCTGGACACCTTCGGCGCACCCTACGTGGTGAAGGACGACGGCCTGGCAGCCGGCAAGGGCGTGGTGGTCACCAACAACCGCGACGAAGCCCTGGCCCACGCGCAGACATGCTTCGACGCCGCCGGCACCGTGGTGATAGAGGAATTCCTCGATGGCCCCGAGGTGTCCGTTTTTGTCCTGTGCGACGGCCGCAACACCGTGGCGCTGTCACCGGCGCAGGACTTCAAGCGCATCTTCGACAACGACGAAGGCCCCAACACCGGCGGCATGGGTGCGTACACCCCGCTGGAATGGGCCCCCGCCGGACTGGTCCAGGAGGTCATCGACCGGGTGGCCCAGCCCACGGTCAACGAGATGGCGAACCGCGGCACGCCGTTTGTGGGTGTGCTGTTTGTTGGCCTGGCCCTGACCACGCGCGGCACCCGCGTCATCGAATTCAACGTCCGCTTCGGCGACCCCGAGACGCAGGCCGTGCTGGCCCGGCTCAAAACCCCCCTCGGTGCGCTGCTGCTGGCAGCCGCCAAGGGCGAACTGGACAAGGCAGAGGAGCTGCGCTGGTCCAAGGAGACGGCCGTCGCCGTCGTCGTCGCGTCCGAAAACTACCCGGACTCCCCGCGCACCGGTGACCGCATCCGCGGGCTCAAGAAGGTGGATGAGCTCGACGGCGTGCACGTGATCCACGCGGGCACCGCGCTCGACGACGACGGCAAGGTGATCTCGGCCGGCGGCCGGGTACTCGCCGTCGTTGCTCTCGGCAGCGACCTGGTGGAGGCCCGGGAACGGGCGTACGACGGCGTGGAGCTGGTTCAGCTGGAAGGCTCCCAGTTCCGGACGGACATCGGCCGCAAGGCTGCCCGCGGTGAGATCAAGGTAACGGCCCTGGCCACCGGATCTGCTACCGGTTCGCTCCCTGTCACGAAGGCGAAGGCATAACATGACTGAGAATTCCGCCCAGGAACCACAGCAGCCCCGCGGCTTCAGCACCGAAACCCTGGACCTGCCGGGCTGGACGCACGTTTACTCCGGCAAGGTCCGCGACCTCTACGAACCGGCGGACGAAGCCATCCGCCAGCAGGTGGGACAGGACTGCGTCCTGGTGGTGGCAAGCGACCGCATCAGCGCCTACGACCACGTGCTGGCCAGCGAAATCCCGGACAAGGGCCGCATCCTCACGCAGTTGAGCCTGTGGTGGTTCGACCAGCTTGACGTGGTCCACCACGTGCTGGCATCCACCGTGGAAGACGGCGTTCCCGCGGCCGTGGAAGGCCGCGCGATGATCTGCCGGAAGCTGGACATGTTCCCCGTGGAATGCATCGCCCGCGGCTACCTCACCGGCACCGGACTCCTGGAGTACAAGGCCAGGGGGACGGTCTGCGAGATTCCGCTGCCGCCGGGCCTGGTGGACGGGTCCCGGCTGGAACGAGCCATCTTCACACCGTCTGCCAAGGCCGAAGTGGGCGAGCATGACGAGAACATCTCCTACAACGATGTTGTGGCCATGGTGGGGGACGACATCGCCGCACGCCTGAGCGAGCTGACCCTGAAGATCTACACCGGCGCCGAGAAGATCGCCCGCGAACGCGGCATCATCCTGGCCGACACCAAGGTGGAGTTCGGCTACGACGCCGTGTCCGGGGCCATCACCCTGGGCGATGAGGTCCTGACGCCGGATTCCTCCCGTTTCTGGGATGCGGCCACGTATGAGCCGGGCAAGGCGCAGCCTTCCTATGACAAGCAGTATGTGCGCGACTGGCTGACATCGGCCGAATCCGGCTGGGACAAGACCTCCGACGAGGCACCGCCCGCCCTGCCGGCGGACGTCGTGGCCCGGACGCGCAGCCGCTACGTCGAGGCCTACGAGAAGATCACCGGCAGGACGTTCTCCTAGCCGTTTTGACGGGCCCGGCTTCGGGCCGGGCCCGTCCTAGCTTGCTTTGACGTCTTTCGCTGCTGCGGCGGCCCTCTGCTGGGCTAGCCTGATTTCGAGGACCGCGTCCAGTGCCTGCTGGACGCGGTCCGAGGCTCCCGCGGCACTGAAGGCCTTCTGCGCTTCTTCGAGGTAGACCAGGGCTTCGTCGGACTCGCCGGCGGCCTTCAGGGACTTGCCCAGCAGGAGTGAAACTTCGCCTGCCGTGTGCTTGGCCAGCGCGTCGGATTCCGCGTGGATCTCCCGGAGCTTGTTGATGGCAGCCACGATGTCGCCGGTGAGATATAGCCAGCGGGCGCGGATGAATGCAACTTCCAGCTGGTCGCTCTTGTTGCCGCCCACAATGGACAGCGCCAGTTCGGCGCGCTCGATGCTGGACAGTGTTTCCGGCTCCACGATTCCGGAGGACAGCCGCACGGCGGCCGAGGCTTTGTTGAAACGTGCCCACAGATCGATGTCATTGGCAGGAGACAACATCCGGGCGGCGCGCTCGTGGTACTTGATGCCCTCGGGGTAGTCGTGCCGCATAAAGGCCACGTTGCCGATCACCCAGGCAACCTCACCGGCGAGCTGGGACATGGAGTGCTCGTCCATCTGGTCATTCATGGCCTGGCAGTATATCCAGGCCTCGTCCAGGCGGCCGCTCTCCGCCAGCGCACCGATCAGCGCACGGTAGGCGCCGATGATCAGGGTGGATCCGTTGGGCAGCTGGCCGCAGAGTTGTACGGCCGCCAGCGCATGTTCCACGGCAGTGCTTAGCTGGCCCTGTCCCTGGCAGATAGCGGCGAGCATCTGACGGGCACGGACGGCGAGGCCGGCAGACTCCGTGGCCATAGGGTGCTCCAGGAGGTGCTGCATGATCTTTTGGCATTCCTGCCAGTTGCCCTGTTTGATCAGGCATTCGGCCTGCATGTAGGTCATGTTCCACCACGCGCTGGTGTTCTTGCCCTCCAGGGCTATCTGGGCCGCGTTGGCAGCGTGGGTGGCGGCCAGAGGATAGTCCCTGAGGTCCCAGGCCTGGCGCGCGTAGAGCCCGGCCAGGACGTACTCGGCGTCGCTGACTGTGATGGGCTGGCTCCAGGCTTCCAGCGCCTTGGGCGCCAGCTCCAGCCTGCGGGCGAGTTCCTCGATGACTTCGGCGGTCGGCTCACGGCGGCCGGTTTCGAGGAGGGAGATATAACTGGGGGAATACAGATCCTTGCCCAGTTCAGCCTGTGTCAGCCCACGTTCGAGACGCTCCGCACGGAGCTTCTCCCCGAATCCGTTGCCCACGGGATTTCCTCCTAATTCTGGACAGTCTTTATACTCAATGCTTGACAGTCCCTGTGGAAAACATTTTACAATGTATGTCAACAAGGACAGTGCTGACTTTGTAACGAATCCGACTCGTATTAAGGAACTTATATGTTGAAGAAGATTGCGGCCGCTGGCGTACTCGCTGCTGCCCTGGCATTTTCCGCGGCGGCCCCGGCTGTCCTGTCGGCAGGTTCCATCGCCGATACCACCGGCGTGTCCGTAGCTGTTGGCAACTGGCCCGATCCCATGTCCAAGCCCGTCAAGGACAAGAGCGGCACCTAAACAACCAACGTTGGCAACAGGCCCGACCCGATGTAAGAAATCCTCTCAGGAGGCGCGGCCCCGGGGCATGGTCATCATGCCTCGGGGCTATTTCTTTGTCCGGACACTTGACGGTTCTGCCCGGGTACTTGACCGCCGGGAGACACAAAAGAGGGCCTCCCCTGGGGGAGACCCTCTTTGAATTGGTCGGGATGACAGGATTTGAACCTGCGACCTCGTCGTCCCGAACGACGCGCGCTACCAAGCTGCGCCACATCCCGATCCGCTGCAAAAGCAACTTTACAAGGATAGCCGACGCCGGGCCCGGATGCGAAATCGGCGGCCGCTGGGTTCCCCCAGGTTTGCCCGGCGTGCCGAGTGTCCCGCCGCAACAGGCCGGCGTCGCTGCCCAAAGCCGGGGAAACCCGGCGGCAACACGGCACCAGTTCCCTAGTCCAGGGAGTCCTTCCAGGCGCCGTGGAGATCTGCGAAGCGTCCGCCGCCGCCGATGAGTTCTGCGGGGGTGCCGTCCTCGACCACCCGGCCGTCGTGGACCACGAGTACGCGGTCAGCAGTTTCAACCGTGGATAGGCGGTGCGCGATGATCAGCGCCGTCCGGCCGCCACCCGCAGCAGCTGACCCCTCCGCCGCAGACCCCGCATCAGACGAGCCCTGGGCACCTACCGAGCTGCCGGCGTCGGACGTTGCCCGCAGAAGGCGCGCCAGCCCGCTCTGGACGAGCCGCTCAGAGGGGATGTCCAGCGATGAGGTGGCCTCGTCCAGGATCAGGACGGCAGGCCGGGCCAGGAACGCCCGGGCGAAGCTGATCAGCTGCCGTTGCCCGGAGGACACCCTGCCGCCGCGCTTGTTGACATCCGTGTCATAGCCTTCGGGGAGTTCGGTAATGAACTCGTGGGCACCCACGGCTCGGGCAGCATCCTCGATCTCCGCCCGGGTTGCCTCCGGCCGGCCCAGCGCGATGTTGTCCGCCACGGAACCGCTGAACAGGAACGCCTCCTGGGTGACCATCACGATGTTCCGGCGAAGGTCCGTGGTGGTGAGGCTGCGCAGGTCCACTTCGTCCAGGGTCAGGGAGCCGGAGGAGACGTCGTAGAAGCGGGCGATCAGCTTGGCAAGCGTGGATTTCCCGGCGCCGGTCTGCCCCACCAGGGCCACGGTCTGGCCGGCGGGGATGTGCAGGTCCATGGTGGGGATGACCACCGGGCCGTCGCCGTAGCGGAACTCCACACCCTTGAAATCGACGGTGCCCCTGGCATCGCGGAGCGCCACGGGGTTCTTGGGCGGGCGGACCGTCGGAACCTCCTCCAGCAGGCCGGACACCTTCTCCAGGGCCGCCTGGGCACTCTGGAAGGAGTTGTAGAACATGGCCATCTGGTCCACCGGCTGGAAAAAGCGTTTGGTGGAAAGGATCAGTGCCAGCAGCACGCCCACGGCAAGGTCCCCGCCCAGCACACGGAACCCGCCGAACAGGAGCACCACGGCCACGCAGACGTTACCGATCAGCACCAGGCCGGGCTGGAAAACGCCGTTGAGGTTGATGGAGCGCACCGTGACGAGCCGGTAGTCCTCGGACAGTTGGCCGTACGTCTCGGCGTTTTCAGTTTCCTTGCGGAAGGCCTTCACGGCGCGGATCCCGGTCATGGTCTCCACAAAGTGCACAATCAGCCGGGCGGACACCACCCGGGATTCGCGGAACACGATCTGGGAGTGCTTCTGGTACCAGCGCGACAGGAAGTACATCGGGACGCCGGCGGCCAGCACGATCAGCCCGCTGCGCCAGTCCAAGGCAAACACCGTGACAGCCGTGAAGACCATGAACAGTAGCCCCGAGGCAAGGGAGCTGACGCCGGAGTCGAGGAGTTCCCGCAGCGCTTCCAGGTCCGAGGTCTGCCGGGCGATGATCCGTCCCGACGTGTACTTTTCGTGGAACTCCAGGCTCAGGCGCTGCGTGTGCCGGAAGACCCGGACGCGCAAGTCCAGCAGCATCGCCTGGCTGAGCCGCGCGGTGGAGGTGACGTAGAGGGCGGTGAGTCCCGCCGTCGCGATCGCTGCGAGAAGGTAGGCGACGCCGGTAAGCACCAAAGGGAGGTTGTCGCCCGCCTGTAACGACGGGAGCGCGTGGTCGATGCCGAACGCGATCAGTGCAGGCCCGGCTACGCGCGCGGCCTGGGACAGGACCACGGTGGCGATGGTCAGCCAGAACCTGAGCCGCACCGGACGGATCAGGGTTGCCAAAAGGGCGAGCGACCGCCGTCGTACGGTTTTACTGTCCGACTTGCTGAGGTGGGTGTTGTCCTCGTTGGCGGTGCCGAAGGTTGCGTTACTCATCGGATGCTGTCCTCTGACTCGTCCTCAAGCTCCGACAGTTCCGAATCCAGGTCCCGTGGTTCCGGGTCCAGGCTGGCGATGACGTAGCGGTAATGGGGGTTGTGCGCCAGAAGTTCCGTGTGGGTTCCGACGGCGGCGATCCGGCCTTCCTCGAGCAGCGCCACCCGGTCAGCCAGCGCCACGGTGGACGGGCGGTGCGCGACGATCAGTGTGGTGGTGTCCTTCAGGACCGCGCGGAGCCGGGTTTCCACGAGCTCCTCGGTGTGCACGTCCAGGGCCGAGAGCGGATCGTCCAGCACGAGGACCCGGGGCCGCGCCGCGATGGCCCGGGCCAGGGCGATCCGCTGCCGCTGCCCGCCGGAGAGGCTCAGTCCCTCCTCGCCGATGAGGGTGGCCACGCCTTCCGGCAGCGAGTACGCGAAGTGCGCCTGCGCTACATCCAGGGCTTCGTCCAGGGCTGCCTCGGTCCGGTCCGGCGCCCCGAGGAGCACGTTGTCGCGGACGGAATTGGAGAACAGCGTGGTGTCCTCGAACGCGACGCCCACCACGCGCCGGAGCCCGTCGACGTCGAACTCGCGCAGGTCCACCCCGTCGATGGTGATGGAGCCGTCGGTGACGTCGAACAGGCGCGGGACCAGCTGGATCAGCGCGCTCTTGCCGCTTCCCGTGATGCCCACCAGAGCCATGGTCTCGCCCGGCCGGACGTCCAGGTTGATCTCTTTGAGGATGGGCTTGTCCGGTGCGTCCTCGAACGCGAATGTGGCGTTCTTGAAGCTGAGCGCGCCCTTCAGCTGCGAGGGGGTGCGCGGGGCCGGGGGACTGGTGATGGTGTTGACCGAATCCATGACCTCGAAGTGGCGGTCGACGGCGGACTTGGCGGTGAGTGCCATGGCCAGCAGCATGCCGGAGAACTCCACCGGCGTCGCAATGACGGCGGCGGTGGCGAAGAAAGCCACCAGGGCGCCGATGCTCAGCTGGCCGCTGGCGCAGAGCATCACACCCACCACCAGTCCGGCGCCGAGCGCGAGTTCCGGCAGCAGGGTAACCACCATGGTGAACGTCGCCTGGTGCTTCGCCTTCACGATCTCGGTCTGGCGGAGTTCCTCGGCCTGCTCGTTGAAGTTCTCCAGGGCCTCGCGGCTGCGGCCGAAGGCCTTCAGGACGCGGATGCCGTGGACGGATTCCTCCACCGTGGTGGCGAGGTCGCCGGCCTGGTCCTGGCTCCGCCGCGCCACCTTGCTGAAGCGCGTCCGGAACCGGAACCCGTAGGCCATGATGGGCACCGCGGCGGCCAGGAAGATCAGGGCCAGCTGCCAGCTCATGGAGAACATGACCACAATGCCGATGACCACCGTGAGCGTGGTGACCACCAGCATGATGGCACCGAAAGCCATCCAGCGGCGCAGGAAGTTCAGGTCCGTCATGGCACGCGACAGCAGCTGGCCGGAGCCCCAGCGGTCGTGGAAGGACACGGTCAGGTCCTGCAGGTGCCCGTAGAGCGAGACCCGCATCCGGGTTTCCACCGTGGTGGCCGGGTTGATCACGAACTGCCGGCGGAGGGCCACGAGTCCCGCCTCGGCGATGCCCAGGACCAGGATGACGACGGCGGCAGTCCAGACGGCATCCGACGCGCCCCCGGGTTTGAGGGACTCATTTACGAGGACCCGGAGCACCTGCGGGATGGTCAGCGCCACGACGCTGGCCAAGAGTGCGCAGAGGAGTCCCATCACCAGCCGGGGGATGATCGGCCTCACGTGAGGGTAAAGACGGCTGATGGATCTGAAAAATGAGGTCTGCTTGGCCATGCCCGCTTCTCAAGCTCTAAATCGAATGTAGTTTCCCTTAGCAACTACCCTATGCCATGGCGTGAGCCGGTTCACACGTACCGTTCCCAGTTGCTCTATCAGTTCTGGTTGCTATCCGAGCCTGTTAGCGACTCGAACTGATAGAGCAATGGGTGCTATTCGGGGGAGGTCAGCGTCAGCAGGACAGCCTCGGGTTTGCAGGCGATGCGGATGGGAGCGAACCGGGAGGTGCCGATGCCGCCCGAGACGTTGACCGGCGTCGTACGTCCGTTGCTTTCCCAGTTGTTGAGTCCCTTGGCCCGCCACGTGGGGAGGTCGCAGTTGGACACCAGGGCGCCGTAGCCGGGGATGCAGAGCTGGCCGCCATGGGTGTGGCCCGCCAGCAGCAGGTCCGCGCCGTCCTGCGTGAAGTGGTCCAGGACCCGCTGGTACGGGGCATGGATGACCGCAACCCGGAGGTGCGCGTTCTCGTCCTGGTCACGGGTGCCGCGGGGCCAGCCCGCATAGCGCTCCCGGCCCAAGTGCGGATCGTCCACGCCGGAGAAGTCGAAGCGGATCCCCTTCAGCACCACCGACTGGTGCCGGTTGGTGAGGTCCACCCAGCCGCCCATGCCGAAGCCCGACCGCAGCCGCGGCCAGTCCAATTCGGTTTGTTTGGGTTTTACCTCGGACGGGCCCCGCAGGTAGGACGCGGGGTTCTTGAAGCTCGGGCCGTAGTAGTCGTTGGACCCCGGGACGAAAACGCCGGGAAACTCCAGTAGCGGGCGCAGTGCCTTAAGCAGGGGCTCCACTGCCTTGACGTGGCTGAGGTTGTCCCCGGTATTGACCACCAGGTCAGGTTCCAGCGACGCCAGCGACTCAAGCCAACGCGCCTTGGTGTCCTGGCCCGGGACGAAGTGGATGTCGCTCAGGTGCAGGACGCGGAAGGGCGCGTGCCCTACGGGCAGGATGGGCAGTGCCTCCTCGCGCAGGACAAACTGGTTCTTCTCCCACAGCCCGTATCCGAAGGCGGCGAGACCCGCTGCGGTTCCCGCGCCAGCGGTGACGGCAAAGCCGCGCCCGATGTTCCGGACGCGGCTGGCCAACGCAGGGCTGACTGCCATGGGAGGCTAGTTCTTCTTGTCGCTGTTGCCCGGTGCGGGGTCCGCGGACGGCTGCGTGGCTGGAGCCGTCGCAGGCGCGGTGGCCTGCGTTGACGGCGTAGTCCGGGCAGGCGTTCCGCTCACCATGTTGGTGGGCGGGGCCGTGAACGCGTTGGTGCCATACGCCGGAGCGACCTGGGCCATGTACTTGGAGAACATGGGACCGGCGATCATGTAACCGTCGATCGCCGGGTAGAACTTTCCATTGACCGTGAGGTTACGGCCCTCACGGCTCTGGTCACCCAGCGGGTCACCGAACCATGCAGCGGTGGCCACACCCGTGGTGAAACCGACCACCCAGGTGGAGCCGTTGGTGTCGTTGGTGCCGGTTTTGGCAGCCACCGGGAAGTTGGTTTTGGTGGAGAGCCGCGGCTTGATGAGGGATCCGGAGCCCTCATCCAGGACCTTCTGCATGGCATACGCAACGCCCCGGGCGACCTCCGGTTTGACGGCATCACGGCAACTAGTGGCCTGGGCCGGGAGCTGTGCTCCCGTCTGGTCCGTGACAGACGTGATGGCGATGGGCTCGCAGTACTTGCCGTCATTGGCGAACGTGGCAAACGCGGAGGCCATGGTCAGCGGGGCGGTCTGCGTGGAGCCGATCAGGTTGGCCAAAGTGGTCATCTTGACCTTCGGGTTGGGATCTTCAGCCGAGGGCAGGCCGCCGTGGATTCCGACCGCATCCACGATCTTCTGGATGCCGCAGAGGTCAACCTGAGCCGCCGAGGCGAAGGTGGCCGTGTTGATCGAGTTCTGCAGGCCGTACAGGATCGTCATGTTCCGGTAATAGCCGTCGTCGGAGTTCTGCAGGTCAAAGCTGCCGGGAATCCTGGCGTCGTACCAGCCCACGGTGGGGTCCGGGCAGGTGTTCTTCCAGGGGAAGTTCTGCGGGTACTTGCGCACGGAGGCGTTGATGTTGGTGTTCATGGCCTTGCCCTCGTTCAGCCATTCGGCGAACGTGAAGGGCTTCATGGTGGAGCCGGGCTGGAATCCGCCCAGGCCGTTGAGGTCGTTGCCGTCCTTGTCCAGCTTGTCGACGTTAAAGTTCTGCGTCTGGTTGAACTTGCCTTCGGTGGGCAGGAACGAAGTATTCTGCGCCATGTTCAGGATCTTGCCGGTGTTGGGCTGCACGGAGACGATGGACGCACCCCAGTTGTCCGGATTGACGCCGGCGGCTGCATCAGACTCGGCCTGGGCAACGTTTTGGGCGTTGACGTCCAGCGTGGTGGTGATGGTCAGGCCGCCGCGGAAGATCTTCTGCTCGCGCTCTTTTGCGTCCGCACCGTAGGCCGGGTTGTTCAGCAGCAGGTGAAGCACGTAGTTGCAGAAATAGGGTGCCGTGGTGGCGTATGCGCAGCCCTGGCGTGACTCTGTGATCTTCGGTTCCACCGGGGTGGCCACGGCGGCGTCGTGATCGACCTGGGTGATCTTTCCCTGGTCCAGCATGAGGCCCAGCACCAGGTCCCGGCGCTGTTTGGCGTTCTCCGGGTTGGTGATGGGGTCAAACGCTGACGGGCTGTTCACGAGGCCAGCCAGGAGTGCTGCCTGCGGGAGGGTCAGATCCTTGGCGGTGGTGCTGAAGAAGAATTTGGACGCGGCCTCGATGCCGTAGGCGTCGCGGTTGAAGAAGACGATGTTGAGGTAACCCTCGAGGATCTGTTCCTTGGAGAATTCCTTCTCCAGGGCGATCGCGAGCTTCATTTCGCGAAGCTTGTCTCCCACGCCCTTGTTGACACCGTTGAGCTTGATGTCCTCAGTGTTTCCCTCGGCAGCGAGGTTGGAATTGAGCACGTTGTTCACGTACTGCTGGGTGATGGTGGAGGCACCCTGTTTGTTGCCACGGGCTGTGCTGACCATGGCGCGGAGGATGCCGGTGGTGTCCACACCGCCATGCTCGTAGAACCGGCTGTCCTCGACAGCGATGATGGCTTCCTTCACGAACGGCGAGATCTGGTCGAGGGCAACCTTGGTCCGGTTTTCCTCGTAGAGGTTCGCGATCAGGCTGCCGTCCGCGGCGAGGATCCGGGTGGACTGGCTGGGCGGGTCCACCTGCAGCTCTGCGGGGAGGGTATCGAAGAACTCTATGGAACCGCTTGCCGCGCTGCCGGAAACGGCCGCAGCCGGAACCAGCAGGCCCGCCACCAGGACACCACAAATCGCGCTCACACCGAGGAAACCAAATATCTTTCCGAGGGTAGTGGCCGTGTCGAAAATGGGGTTCTTACGAGTCACCATGTTTTCCACTTTACCGGCAAGGACTAGTCTTTAGCTCATGACCAAATGGGAGTACGCGACGATTCCGCTCATTATTCACGCTACGAAGCAGATTCTGGACCAGTGGGGAGAGGACGGCTGGGAGCTCGTCCAGGTAATCACTGGACCGGACGGCAACGGCCTGGTTGCCTACCTCAAGAGGGAGAAGCAGTAGCGATGAGCATCCCCGCAGAGACTACGTCCGGCCCTGTATCCGCGCCGGAAAACGCGTCTGCTTCAGCGCCGGTTTCCGCTGTCGAGCAGCGCCTCGCCGAGCTGGGACTGGCCCTCCCCGAGGTGGCCGCGCCCGTCGCCGCCTACGTGCCGGCCGTCATCACCGGCAGCCATGTTTACACCTCCGGCCAGCTGCCGTTTATTAACGGCAAACTCGAAGCAACCGGCAAGGTCTCCACCGGCACAGAGGGCGCCTCCGACGAGCCCACGGTGTCCCCGGAGGACGCCAAGGCCTACGCCGCTGTCTGCGCCATCAACGCGCTGGCGGCCATCAAGAGCGTCATCGGCGATCTGGACCGCATCACCCGCATCGTCAAGGTGGTGGGCTTTGTGTCCTCCGATCCGGCCTTTACGGGACAGCCGGGCGTCATCAACGGCGCGTCCGAGCTCCTCGGCCAGGTCTTTGGTGAGGCAGGCAGGCACGCACGCTCCGCCGTCGGCGTGTCGGTCCTTCCGCTCGACTCTCCCGTCGAGGTCGAACTGATCGCTGAATTCAGCTAAGGACCCGGTTCACTCAATTGCCTCAGCTCGCCCGACGCTTGTTTGCCCTTCCTCCGGATCTTGAAGGGGCTGCCCAAAGCTGGCTCGAACACGGCGAGCGGACCCCGCGTGCCGCCCGCTACGCATCGTCCGTGGTGCTTCTGCGGGACTCGCCCACCGGCCTGGAGACGTGGCTGGGCTACCGGCCCGGCTCCTCGCCGCTGGGCGTCCTTGCCTTCCCCGGAGGTTCCCTGGAGGCGTCCGACGACGACGCCGTCGGCTGGCTGGGCCCCTCACCCCAGCATTGGGCCGAGCAGATGGGGACGGACGACGTCGGGCTGGCGCGGCGCCACGTTGTGGGCGCCATCCGCGAACTCTTTGAGGAAGCCGGCGTACTCCTGGCCGGGCCGGACATGTCCACCACCGTGGAAAACACGTCAACGCAGGACTGGATGCTGGCCCGCGTGGCCGTTGCCGACCAGGAGAAGACCTTCACGGAGCTCCTCGCCAAGCGGGGACTCTCGCTGCGGACCGACCTGCTGAAGCCGCTCGTCAACTGGCGCAGCCCCGACTTCGCGCACCGCCGCTTCGACACCCGCTATTTCGCCGCCACGGTCCCCATGAACCAGCAGCCCAGCCTGCTGGAGAGCAAGGGCGTCTGGGGCCGCTGGGTGTGCGCCACCAAGGCCATCGCCGCGCGCAGCACCACTGCCCTGGGCGACGAAGTGGGCCAGGAGAACACCGTGGGCCTCACCCTCGGACAGCTCCTGGTGCCGGGCTCGGAGATCATGCTCGAGAAGATGGCCGCAGCGAACGGCTGCATCGCCTACCTCAGCTACAAACGCAAACCCCACGTGTATCAGGCCCGGCTCGTCGACGAAGAGGGCACGCTCATGCTCGAAGTCGAGGCCGCCAAAACCGTAGCCGGAGACCCCCAGCGCGAACGCTAGTCCGCGGATCGCCCGGTTAATTCCTGCGACACGGAAAAGGCCTGACGACACCGGAATTCCGGTATCGTCAGGCCTTTTCCGTGTCGCAGGAATTAATCCGTGTCCTAGCGGGAGCGCTGGCGGAGGCGCTGCATGTCCAAGATCACTACTGCACGGGCTTCGAGGCGGAGCCAGCCGCGCTGGACGAACTCTGCCAGGGCCTTGTTGACCGTCTCGCGTGAGGCGCCTACCAGCTGGGCCAGCTCTTCCTGGGTGAGCTCGTGGGCCACCAGGACGCCGTCCGTTGCCGGGCGGCCGAATCGGTCGGCCAGGTCCAGCAGGGCCTTGGCCACGCGGCCGGGTACGTCGGAGAACACGAGGTCCGAGAGCGAATCGTTGGTGCGGCGCAGGCGACGGGCCAGGGCCTGCAGCAGCTGCGCCGAAACCTCGGGGCGTGTCCGCAGCAGGGCGTTGAGGCTTTCGTTTTTCAGGCCCGCGAGGCGGGTTTCGGAGACAGCCGTGGCCGTGGCCGTGCGGGGGCTGGGGTCAAAGAGTGCCATTTCGCCGAACAGTTCACCCGGGCCCAGGATGGCGAGCAGGGACTCCCTGCCATCGGGGGACGTGCGGCCCAGCTTCACCTTGCCGGAGACGATGAAGTAGAGCTGGTCACCCTGGTCGCCCTCGCGGAATACCGATGCACCGCGGGAGAGGTCCACCTCGGTCAGCTCGTCCGTCAGCAGGCGGAATGCTTCGTCGTCGAGCGTGGCAAATAGGGGTGCTCGGCGCAGTACCTCGATGTCCATGAAATCTCCTGAATAAAAAGTGTCGGCTGTGGCGCTTTTGCCATTGTTTCAGAATTTTCAAGGTTCTGTGACGTACTTGGCAGCGGAAACGCCGCTGACACTGTGTAATGCGGGCCCGATCCGGTGCCCGGCCGCGCCCGGGGTGTGAGTTTGACGACTGAACGTGAGGCGAACCTGGCCCCAATAGGCGGGAGACTGGCGCCCACAGAACAATGTCAGCCTGCGCCACTAGAATTGGGTCTCAACCGTATTAGAGGAGCGCTCAGTGTTTGGCTTGACTGTTCTGGACCTGGCGCTGATCCTGGCCCTGCTGTCTTACCTGATCTATGGCCTGCGCAACGGCTTCCTGGTAACCCTCGGGGGTATCGCCGGCTTTGCCGCGGGCGCCGTGGCTGCCTTCTTTGCCGTTCCACTGGTCAGCAACTTCGTGGACGACTCCGGCTGGAGGCTGACCGCCATCGTGGCCGCCGCCGTCGTTCTGATGGCTCTGGGCCATGGCCTCGGGACCATGATCGGGCGCAAAATCCGCGGCGCCGTGCGGATCAAGCCGCTGCGTGCTGTGGACCGGCTGGTGGGCGGGGCCGTCAATGTGGTGGTCTCGGCGTTGGTCATGTCCATGCTTGCCTTCAGCGTCAGCGCCCTGGGCGTTCCGTTTGTGTCCCAGCAACTGGCCGAGTCCAAAGTCATCCGGTACATCGACGGGCTGACCCCTGTCCCGTTGAAGACCACCATGGCGCAGTTGCGGTCAACGGTGATCGGCAACGGAATCCCCACGCTGCTGGAAGGTCTGGACCAGGGGCAGCCAGTGGCGGTCCCCAATGCCAGCACCGATACTCCGGCGCTGAACCGGGCCGCACAGTCAGTCCTGAAAATAGCGGGAACCGCCTACCAGTGCGGGCAGAACCAGACCGGTACCGGCTTTGTGGTTTCCCCCGGCCGGGTTGTGACCAATGCCCATGTTGTGGCGGGCGTGTCGCAGCCGGTGGTTGAAATTCCCGACGGCGGCGCGATGCCCGGGCGGGTGGTGTACTTCGACACCAGGCACGACCTCGCCGTTTTGGCCGTTGACGGGTTGCCTTCCGAACCACTCACGCTGACGTCCGACCTTCCGAACGGCAGCCCGGCAGCTTTCGCGGGATACCCTCACGGCGGTCCGTTCCAGTCCAACCCCGCCACGGTCCAGGACATCACCTCGGTTCTGGTGCCCGACATCTACGGCGAAAACCCGGCCCCGGAAGAGATCTACCGCCTGGCCGGCAACGTCCAGCCCGGGAACTCGGGCGGCCCGCTGCTGACCATGGAGGGCCTGGTGGCTGGCGTCATTTTCGCCAAGGCAACCTCGGACACCGAAATGGGTTTCGCGATCACCATGAATGAGCTGTTCCCGGTCGCATCCCAGGCCGCAAGCCTCAGCGCTCCGGTCTCCTCCGGGCAGTGCATCCAGAAGTAGCCCGGGCGGCCTGAGCCACACGAGTCTGAGCCGCTCAGCGCCGGGCTACAGCGCTTCGGCCAGGTAGTCGATGGCCAGCTTGTAGCCGAACACGCCAGCTCCCACGATCACCGCGGCGCACACCGGGGACAGGAACGAGTGGTGCCGGAATTCCTCGCGCTGGTGCACGTTGGTGATGTGGACCTCGACGGCGGGAAGCTGCACCGCTGCCAGAGCGTCACGCAGGGCCACAGAGGTGTGCGTGAAGGCGCCGGCGTTCAGCACTATGCCGACGGCGGTGCTGCGGGCTGCGTGGATGACGTCCAGGAGCACCCCCTCATGGTTGGACTGGACACACTCCACCGTGAAGCCGTGGGCCTGCGCCGCAGTGGCTGCCAGCTGTTCCACGTCCGCGAGAGTGGAGGTGCCGTACTTCTCCGGCTCACGGGTGCCCAGCAGGTTGAGGTTGGGGCCGTTGATCACAAGGATCGTGCCGCGCCCGGCAGCGGAGGCAGATGCGGAGTCAGGGGAGGAAAGGTCAGTCATGGCTCCAATCTACCTGTCGGATTCTGCACCATCATTCGGCCCGGGACATTCCACGTGGCCGGATTTCCGGGGGCCGTGGACTTCGAAACAAGAAATGATGGTGCAGAATCCGTCGCAAGGGACCCTAGAGTGCCGTGAACCTCAGGACCAGGGCGTGTTCCGGGTTGAGGATGGGCATCGGCAGGCCCACTTCGGCCAGGAAGCGGCCGCCGGCCACGGCACCGTCCGCCAGCCAGGCCGGGGGCTGGACCTGGGTGAACGTGTGGGCGTAGTCGGCGTCTCCGGGCGCCGGGAAGATGGCTTCCACCCGGTAGTCCCGGTCCGCGTCCAGGCCCGGGATGGTGATCCGGCCGGTCTGCTCCGCAAACGCGGTGCCGGTGCTGACCAGGGCGAACAGCGCCGCCGTCGTGCCTGGTGCAGAGCCTGCCGGACCGATGCCGGAAGCCACCACGCCGTGCAGCATCAGGGAATCGTCGGACATGTCCGCGCGGACCATGCGCCCGGAGTGGATCAGGCCGCGGTGTTCCTTGTAGAGGGCGATGAAGCGCTTGAGTTCCTCGCGCTCGGCGCCCTGGACCCCGCGGACATCCCACTCCATGCCGAAGTGGCCGAACAGTGCTGTGATGGCGCGGAAGGACAGATCGTGCGTGCGGGCCGTGGTGTGCGAGGTGGTGGGGCCGACGTGACCGCCCACCAGCTCCGGCGGGACCACCAGCCCGGTCCAGCGCTGGATGGTCTGCCGTTCGAGGGCGTCGTTGCAGTCTGAGGCCCAGATGCGGTCGGTGCGTTCCAGGATGCCCAGGTCAACCCTGGCGCCGCCGGAGGAGCAGCTTTCAATTTCGACGCCGGGGTGGGACTTCTTGAGTTCGTCAAAGAGCCGGTAGGCGGCCAGGGTCTGTTCGTGGACCGAGGAGCGGCCGGCGTGGCCGTGCTCCAACTGGTCCCGGTTCTGGTCCCACTTGAGGTAGCTGATGTTGTTCTCGCGCAGCAGGGAGTCCACGCGGTCGAAAATGTACTGCCACGCGTCCGGGTTCACGAGGTCGATCACATGCTGGTTCCGCCATTCAAGCGGCAGGCGGCCGCCGTCCTTGTAGCTCTGGACGGACGGACCAACGATCCAGTCGGGGTGGGCGCGGGCAATGTCGGAGTCCAGGTTGACCATTTCCGGTTCCACCCAGAGCCCGAATTCCATCCCGCGGGAGGTCACGGCGTCGATCAGGGGCGTGAGCCCGTCAGGCCATAGGGATTCGTCGACGTACCAATCGCCCAGGCCGGCGTGGTCGTCGCGGCGGCCGCGGAACCAGCCGTCGTCGAGCACAAAACGTTCCACGCCGAGATCCGCGGCGGAGTCGGCCAGCTCGATCAGGGTGGCCAGGTTGTGGTCGAAATAGACCGCTTCCCAGGTGTTCAGGACCACCGGGCGCGGCTTTCCGGAAGGCAGGCCCGTGGCGGCCGAGGGCAGCACGTGGTGGGGGCGGGACCGGAACCAGCTGTAGAACGCCTCGCTGATGCCGTCCAGGCCGCGGTCCGAGTACGCGGCGAACAGCGCCGGCGTGGTGTAGCTGGCGCCGGGTGCGAGGATGACCTCGGCCGGGCCCAGGAGCTCGGAGCCGCCGATCATGGTGCGGCCGTCGCCGATGCTGTCGGCGAACTGTTCGTGGTTGCCGCTCCAGGCCAGGTGCGTGGCCCAGACCTTCCCGTGGCGGTTGCCGAACCCGGCGGTGCCGGCGGCGAAGAGCAGCGAGGAATCGTGCCCGGTGCGGCCGTGCCGGCCGGTGCGGACCCAGGTGCCCTGCTGGATGGGGCGGCGCTGCGGGTGGCGTTCCCGGCACCAGCGGCCGGTCAGGTCAAGAAGTTCGACGGCGTCGGGCGCCACCGGGAGGACGGTGGCCAGCTCGTCGAGCTGGTAGGGCGTGGCGCCGTCGTTGGTGAGGGTGTGGCGCAGTTCCAGCAGGCCGCCGTCGTGCAGTGTCAGTGCGGACGAGACGGTGAGGCCGGCGTCGGAATCAGTCTGGACGATGACGGCGGAGTTGCCTTCGACGCTCGCTGTCACCGTGCGGAGGCGGGCCGAGAAGTCAAGGCCGGGTACGCCGTCGGCGATGCGGTGGCCGCGGAGGGCGGGACGGCCGCGCCAGCTGGACGATGCCTGTGGCAGGAGGCCGGCGGGCACGTTGGCGTCGATGGCGGAGTGGGGGATGGGTTCGCCCAAAATGGCGAGGTCCGGCAGGGTGCTGCCAAGATCCGCGCCCCAGTGGATGACCTCGGCCTCCCCGCTGTCGAAGCTCATCACCAGACTGGTGCCGGCGGAACGGAGATGCAGGGGGTCCATGAATACTGTCCTTCTAAAGGGTGGGAGTAAGAAAAAACTAGGCTGTGCGCCGCGGGAACACAATGCCCGCGGCGCACAGCCGGTCAAGCTGGTGGCCTACTTGAAGAGGGCGTTGACCTGTTCGTTGGCATCGCTGAGGGAGCTGACCGGCTTCTTGCCGGAGAGGACTGCGTCCATTGCCGGTTTCATGATGCCGGTGACCTTGGCGGACTTGTCCATGATGGGGAACAGGAACGTGGTGTCGTCCTTGACGTGGGTGGTGAAGGCGGTGACGTCAATGCCCTTGGCCTCGAACGCCTTGGCGGCGAGCTCGGAAGAGGAGCCGATGGCGGGGAACACGACTGCCTTGGACGCCACTACGTCCTGGCATTTGGCGGAGGCAAGGTACTCAACCCACTTGACCGAGGCTGCCGGGTTTTTGGTGCCTGCCCAGATGGAGTCGGCCAGGCCGTTGAACATGGATGCGCGTTTGCCGTCCGGTCCCTTAGGGGTGGGGGCGATGCCGGTTTCCACGCCCTGGTAGGTGGTGTATTGGCCGATCATCCACGACCCGCTGGTGTTGATGGCGGCTTTGCCCGCTCCGTAGTTATCAGACGCGCTGGCACCCACAGTGGTTTCAAGTTTGGGCATGTAGCCCTTGTCTGCGAGGCCGGCCCACCAGGCAATGGTTTCCTGGAACTTGGGATCGTCGTAGTTGAACTTGGTGCCCCACGGGTTCTTGTCCGTGTGGGTCCAACCCATGGTGGCACTGAGGAAGCTCCACTGGGTCTGGCCATCCCCGCCACCGGAGTTTTCCAGGCCCAGGCCGTAGACATTCACGTTGTTCTTGTCGAAGCCGGACTCGTCGCCGCGGACACCGTTCTTGTCCACGGTCAGGTGCGCGATGGCCTTTTCGTAGCTGCCGCCGTCGGATGGGTTCCAGTCAAGGCCCTTGAGCTGCTCTTCCGTGTAGCCGGCATCAGCGACGAGCTTCTTGTTGTAGAACATCGCGACGGTGTCCCAGTCCTTGGGCAGGCCGTAGCGTTTGCCATCTTCGGTGACCCACAGATCCGCGAGGCCCTTGTTGTAGATGTCCAGGTCGAGTTTGTCGGTCTTGACGGCGTCGTCCAGGGCGAGGAGCTGCTTCTTGGAGGCGAACTCGGGGTATTTGGCCAGGTGGTCGGTGAAGACGTCCGGCGCGGTGCCGGCGACGAAGCCGTTGGTCAGGGTGGTCCAGTAGTCGTCCCAGCCGCGCTGGGTGACTTTGACCTTGATGTCCGGGTTGGCCTTGGTGAAGTCGTCGGCGCACTGCTGGTAGGCGGGGAGCTGGTTGGCGTCCCAGAGCCAGTAGTTGATCTCGCCTTTGGCCTCGGTGGAGGTCGGGGCGGGTGCGCCGCAGGCGGAGAGGGACAGGGCGATGGCAGCAGCAGCAGCAGCGGCGATGCCAAGGGTTTTTTTCATGGTGGACCTTTCGAGGGTGTTACGGGGGAGGAGTGAAGTGAGGGGTTATTTGATGCCGGAGAAGCCGATGGAGTTCACTACTTTTTTGCCGAAGGCGATGAAGAGGATCAGGACGGGCAGGGCGGCGATGAGGGTCGCGGCCATCAGGCCGGACCAGTCCGGGGCGCCTTGCGGGGACTGGGATCTGAAGACGCCCAGGCCGACGGTGAGGACCCGGACGGATTCGTCCTGGCCTACGAGCAGTGGCCAGAAGTATTCGTTCCAGGTGCCGATGAAGGTCAGCAGGGCCAAGGTGGCCATGGGGGCGCCGGCGTTGGGCAGCACGATCTTGAAGAAGATGCGGAACTTGCTGGCGCCGTCGAGCATGGCCGCTTCCTCGACTTCCCGGGACATGGAGAGGAAAAACTGGCGCAGGAAGAAGACCGCGAAGGGGGTCATGAACAGGAAAGGCAGGATGATGCCGGCGTAGGTGTTCAGGAGCCCGAGGTTTTTGATCATCAGGAAATTGGGCAGGGCGGTGAAGATCGGCGGGACCATCATGGTGGCCAGGAAGAGGGCGAACACTTTCTCCCGGCCTGGCCAGCGCAGCCGGGAAAAGGCGTAGGCGGCCATGGAGCTGAAGAACACCTGTCCGGCGGTGATAAGGGTGGAGACGATGATGGAGCTGCGCAGATACAGCCAGAAGTTGATGGCCGCACCGGATCCGCCCTCTGCGATGGCTTCTTCAGGGGTTTGCAAGCCAAGGACGCGTTTGAAGGCGCCCCAGCTGAAGTCGGCGGGCAGGAGGTTGCCGGCGTTTGCGGCGAGCGAATGGTTGCTGGAGAGGGCGGTGCGGAGCATCCACAGGAACGGGGCGATGGTGACCACCAGCGCGATGGCCACCAGGGTCCAGGCCCCGGCGCGTCGCCAGTTGAACGGCTTGCGGGGCTTGATGATGGCGGTGAGGGCGGGGGCGGCCGGGTCGTGGCGGGACGGGGTCGTGGTAGTCATGGCGGGGTCCTTAGTCCAGGTCCGATTCGTTGCCCTTGAGGAACTTCATTTGGATGAAGGCGACCAGGGCGAGAATGACGAAGAGAATGACGGACAGTGCGGAGGCGTACCCGAAGTCCGACTCGGTGAAGGCTTTTTGGTAGATGTACATCTGGATCACGCGGGAGGCGTTGATGGGGCCGCCGGCGGTGGTGACGGCCACGGTGTCAAAGACCTGGAAGGACCCGATGACGGTGACCACCAGGACCAGGACCAGGACCGGGCGCAGCAGCGGCATGGTGATGGACCAGAACGTCCGGGTGGGGGACGCCCCGTCCAGGGAGGCGACCTCGTAGACGTGGCTGGGGATCGACTGCAGGCCGGCGAAGATCAGCAGGGCGGTGTAGCCCATATGGCGCCACACGTTGACGAATGCAATGGTGGGAATGGCCCATTGCTCGCTCCCGAAGAACGCGATCCGGGGGCCGCCCAGCCAGCTGATGATTTCGTTGACGATGCCCAGCTGGTAGTCGAGCATCCAGAACCAGAGGAGGGCGACAATCACGTTGGCCACCAAAAACGGCAGCAGCAGCGCTCCCCGGATGAACGTGGACTTCGCGACCCGGTGCATCAGCAGCGCCAGGCCAAGGGCAATGACGGTCTGGAAACCGATGTTCAGCGCCACATACTGCAGGGTCACGCTCATGGCGTTCCAGAACAGTTCGTCAGCGAAAATCGCGGTGTAGTTCTTGATCCCGATCCAGGTGGGATCGCCCAGGATGCTGTATTCGGTAAAGCTGAGGTAAACACCCCGGATCGTGGGGATCAGGAAAAATGCCACGAACCCGATCATCGCCGGGAAGATAAACACCATCGCGATCCTCAGATCGCCCATCCGGTGCGTGCGGCTCTTCTTCCGGGTACTCCCGGTATTTCCTGTCTTGGACCGTGCTGCCCGGCCTGCCGGGTCCCGTTGCTGCTTGGTAAGGGTGGTCATCTTCGACCCTTTCCTGACTGTGATGTGGGTAACAACTGATGAGGAATCTACACGAGTAGATTGAAGCTGGCAAGTGTTAGATTTTATGTTGCATTTGAAGGGATTCATCCAGTCGCTAGGCTATTGACTCGAGTAGATTCGAGTGAAACACTGAGAATCCTGATGGACAGCGCTTGCCCGGCGCTCCCGCACAGCATCTAGGGAAGGCAAACAATGACGTTTTCAATCGGCGTAGTAGGAGTTGGCCAGTTTGGCGGCCAGTTCGCTCACCTTTTCAATCTCCACCCCGGTGTTAGCTCCGTGTATGTCGTGGATGAAGTTTCACTGCGTGCAGCCGAAGCGGCGGACCGCCTGCACCTCGCCGGTGTGAAGGCGAGCTTTAAGGAACTATTGGAATCCGACGTCGACGCCGTGGCCATCTTCACCCAGCGCTGGACACACGGACCGCTGGTGGAGCAGGCACTCCGCGCCGGCAAGCACGTCTACTCAGCCGTCCCAATGGCCGTTTCCGAGGAAGAGATCGCCCGCATCATCGATGCCGTGCACGAGACCGGAAAGGTCTACATGATGGGGGAAACCAGCTATTACAACCCTGCCACCGTCTACGCACGCAAGCAGCATGCCGCCGGCCGCTTCGGGCGGATCTTCTACACCGAAGGTGACTACGTCCACGACATGGACCTGGGTTTCTACGATGCCTACCAGTACAGCGGCGGTGAGCGCTGGAAGGAAACCGCCAGCTACCCGCCGATGCTGTACCCCACGCACGCCGTCGGGGGAGTGTTGGGTGCCGTCCCCGCCCATGCCGTCAGCGTCAGCTGCGTCGGAGTCAAGGATGACCGCAACGACGGCGTCTTTGACAAGGACGTCAGCATGTTCGGCAATGACTTCTCGAATGCCACGGCCCTTTTTGAACTCAACGACGGCGGCGTCATGCGCACCAACGAGATGCGCCGCGTGGGCTACCCCTCACACATCAGGGAGTCCCGGTTCCGGTTCTTCGGGACGGAAGCGAGCTTTGAACAGCTCGCAAATGTCACGGTCTGGCAGGATAAGGAGAGCGTCCACGACATTTCCGAGCAGCTGGAAACACGGCCCAGCATGTCCCTGGATGACCCGTCACTGGCCAACGTGGCACCGGAGCTGAGGGACGCCTTCGTCTCCGGGCTCTCGCCTGTTCATGATGCGGATCGCCTCCCCGAGGAGTTCCGCGGAGCACCCAACGGCCATGAGGGCAGCCACCACTTCCTGGTGGACGACTTCGTGACAGCGGTCAACAACGGCACGCTGCCGCCGGTCAACGCCTGGGTTGCCGCCCGGTTCACGCTGCCCGGCATCGTGGCCCACCAGTCCGCCCTAAGCGGCGGGGAGCGGCTGCCCATCCGCGACTTCGGCGATGCCCCGGGGATCTGATAGCTAGCATGTACAACATGACGACTCCAGCAGTGCAGGCCCCCCGCAGCCCGGTGACCCGCAAGGACGTTGCCCGGTATGCGGGCGTCAGCACCGCCGTCGTCAGCTACGTGGTCAACGGCGGGCCCAAGAAAGTGGCCCCCGCAACGGAAGCGAAGGTCCAGGACGCCATCCGCGTCCTGGGCTACCGCCCCAACGCGGCGGCCAGGGCCCTCAAGTTGGGATCCAGCGAGACACTTGGGCTGATCGTGCCCGACAACTCGAACCCTTTCTTCTCGCTCCTCGCGCATGCTGTGGAGGACGCGGCGGCCGAGCGGGGCTACGCGCTGCTGCTGACCAACTCCGACGGCAACATAGCCAAGGAACGCCGGAACGTCAGGAACCTGGCAGCGCGGCAGGTGGACGGCGTATTACTCGCCAGCGTCCTGTTCCAACCGGACCTGGAAGACCTCGAGAAGGCCGATATTCCGTGGGTCCTGCTCAACCAGGACCGTGAGGTGGCGGGCGTCAACAGCATCGGTGTGGACCTCCTGGCCGGGGCACAGATCGCCGTGGAGCACCTCCTGGGGCACGGTCATACCAACGTCGGCCTGGCCATGGGCACCAACGTGGGGAATGACGTTGACGGGCGCGAACTCGGTTGGCTGAAGGCGCTTGCGGAGGCTGGCCTCCCTGAGGGGCCGATCGCACGCAGCCCCTTCACCCGGTCCGGTGGCTACGAAGCGGGCAAACGGCTCCTGGCCGCTTCGAATCGGCCCACGGCGATTTTCGCGAGCTCGGACATGCAGGCGGTCGGCATCCTCCGCGCGCTCCATGAGGCAGGTGTCGCAGTCCCCGGAGAGATCGCGGTGACCTCCTTCGACGGCTCCGCCGAGGCGGAGTACACGTGGCCGGCGCTGACCACCGTGGATCAGCCGGTCCGGGAGATGGCCGCGGCCGCCGTCGAAGGCATCCTGGCTGCGCGTCGCAAGGCCGCACCGCAGCAGCAGATGTTCCCCACGAAGCTCCACGTCCGCCAGTCCTGCGGCTGCCCCTGAATCAAGGGCTTTTGGTTCGCTGCCCCGCGATCCGGACTTTGCCCACGCGCTGGCCGAGGATGCGGTGGGCTTCTGGGCCCAGTCCGGCGTCGCTGATGACCTCATCGGCCGCGTCCAAGGGGGCGATGGTGCTGATGCCCAGCAGCCCCCACTTGGTGTGATCGGCCAGGACTACGGTTTTCCGGGTGGCGGCGACGAACGCCCGGTCAGTCTCCGCCTCCAACAGGTTGGGCGTGGTGAAGCCGGCGTCGGCGTCCATACCGTGCACACCCATGAACAGCACGTCCAGGTGCAGCTGCTTCAACGCGGCCGTCGCGATGGGACCTACCAAAGCGTCCGACGGCGTCCGCTCGCCGCCGATCAGGATCACGGTTGATGGGAAGCGGGCAGCGCCGCCGGAGGCAGCGTGGTGGAAGAGGTCAGCGATGCGCACGGAATTGGTGACCACCGTGATCCGCGGACCGTTCACCAGCTCCTTGGCGAGGGCCCACGTGGTGGTGCCGGCGCTCAGACCAACGGCCATGCCCTCATACACCAGGCCGGCAGCCTCCAGCGCGATGGCACGCTTCTCCGCTGTCAGCTGCGTGGACTTAAGTTCGAAGCCTGGCTCGTGGGTGCTGGCATCGCCGGGGAGCTTGGCGCCGCCGTGGATACGCTCCAGTTTGCCGCCCTCCTCCAGCAGCTCGATATCCCGGCGGACAGTCATCAGCGAAACACCCAGTTGCTGGGCGAGGTCCGAGACGCGAACAACCCGTTCGCGCTGGACGGCGTCCACGATTGCCTGGTGGCGTGCTGCGGGGAGCATGGAATTCCTTTCGTGCTGAGGCGGGGGAGTGATATCCCCGTCACGTTCCATGATGGTCTACCCCTTGCTTGAACCAAGAGTCAGCCCCGCAACAAACTGCCGCTGCAGGAGCAGGTAGATCACCAGCGTGGGAATGACAGTGATGACTGCACCGGCGGCCAGGAGGTTGTAGTTGTTCAGGAATTCGCCCTGCAGGTTGTTGATGGCCGTGGTGATCGGAAGCCGGTTGCCGCTCTGGATGAAGATGAGGGGCCAGAAGTAGTCGTTGTAGATGAAGATGACCTGGAGCGTGCCGAGTGCGGCGAACGCCGGCCGGCAGAGTGGCATGATGATCTCCCGGTACTGCCGCCAGATGCCGGCTCCGTCCACCAGGGCGGCCTCGGTCAAGTCCGCGGAGAGCGCCTTCATGTAGTTGGACAGCACGAAGGTGCAGAAACCCATCTGGAAGGCGGTATTGACCGCGATCACAATGATGTAGGTGTTCAGCATGTTTCCGGAATCGCTGAACGAGTACGGCACTTCGAAGTGCTTTGCCATCTCGAACAGCGGGGCGGCGAGGACCTGCGGGGGAAGCAGGTTGCCGGCGGTGAACATGATGAGCAGCGTGATGTTGAACTTCCAGCTCACCCGGCTGACGGCGAAGGCCATGAGGGAGGCAAGGAACAGGGTCAGCAGCACAGCCGGGACGGTGATGATGACCGAGTTCCAGAAGTACGTGGAAAACCCGCCCTGGGTCCAGGCCTGGGCGAAGTTGTCGAAGTTGAAGTCGCCGGCAAAGCTGAAATAGCCGTACTGGTTCGTCGAGGCCACCGGACGGAGGGCGGTGAAAAGCGACCAACCCAGCGGGATCAGCCACATCACCGCCATGACGGCCAGGAAGATATGGGTCCCGTAGTGGCGCTTGGGCCTGCTGCCGGAGCGGGGCGCCGCTGCGGCGGGAGTCCGGCCGGTGCGGGCTGTGGTGGTGCTCATGCTTTGTTCTCCTTGCCGAAGGTGCGGCTGAGGTAGAAGACGATGGGAACAAGGGAGATGACCAGCAGCACCACTGCCAGTGCGGAGCCGACGCCGATCACCTGGCCTTCGCCCACGAGGTTCTGGATCACCAGGGCGCTGAGCATTTCCAGGCCGTTGGTTCCGCGGTTGATGACGTAAACCACGTCAAAGGCGCGCAGCGATTCGATGATGGTGATCACCACGATGACGATATTGATGGGGCGCATGGCCGGGAACACCACGCGGAAGAAGGTCTGCCCTGCGTTGGCTCCGTCGATGGCGGCGGCTTCCTTGAGGGTCGGGTCCACGCCCTTCAGCCCGGCCAGGTACAGGAGCATGACGTAGCCGGCATGCCGCCACGTCGCCGCGATCATGGCGGCCCAGATGTTCACGGAGGAGTCCCCGAACCAGTCAACGGCCTGGGGTGTCCCGGCGGTGCCCAGGAGGAAGTTCAGGAGTCCGTTGTCGCGCTGGTAAAAGAGCTGCCAGATGATGCCGATCAGGGCCAGTGACAACATCACGGGTGCGAAGAAGATGCTCTGGTAAATCTTGCTGCCCCTGATGTTCTGGTCCAGCAGCACGGCGAGCAGCAGGCCCAGCGGTGTGGCAATCAGGGCCAGGAACAGGAGCCACAGCAGGTTGTGCTGCACCGCCGGCCAAAAGGGCGGGTAGTCCTGGGTGATGTACTGGTAGTTCGCCGTGCCGGCGGGGCGTATGTCGGCCAGGTCCAGGCCGTTCCACCGGCTGAAGCTGAGCCCCACGGACATCAGCGTCGGCAGCCAGACCAGGGTCAGTTCGATCAGGGTGGGGATCCCCACCATCAGCGACAGGACCACTTTGTCTCGCCCGGTCAGGCGGCGGACCCGCCCGCCTCTGGCCCGCCGGATACGGCCGCCGCCGGGCTCCCGCGCTTCCGGCGGTATCAGTTCTTGTGCGGTGCTGCTCATGGAAGTCTTCCCTCTATTGGTGGGGACGCTGGAAGGGAACGACGGCGGCGGGAGCCTGCGCCGCCGTCGTTCCGTTCTGGCTGGTCGCCTTGGAAACGGCGCTGACAGGGCTGGAAGTGCTGCCCTGGACTACTGCGCGGCGTAGAGCGTCTTGGCCTGGGCCTCAAGGTTTTTGACATCCATTTTGCCGTCCTTGATGAAGCTCTGCAGGGCCGGGATCATCACGTTGTTGGCCATGGCCGGCAGGGCGTCGCGGTCGAAGAACTGGCTGATGTACTTCGCGTCCGCGATGGTGTCCGCACACTTCTTGTTGAGCGGGCTGAACTTGGACGTGTCCGTGCCCTTGGCGGTGGCGATGTTGGACGCATCCACGGCGGCGTAGGCGTCCTGGGCATCAGCGGTGCCGAGGAACGCCATGAAGTCGCGGGCCGCCTTGTTCTCCCCGCCCTTTTTGGACAGCAGGAGGCCGTCAATGGGGGCTTCGACGGCGTCGCGGCCTTCCATGGCGATCTCCGGAAAGGCGAAGAAATCGATGTCCGCCAGCACCGCCGGGTCGGTGAATTGCTGGGTGACGAAGGAACCCAGCAGGTACATGCCGGTCTTCTTGGCTTCCAGCGCCTTGGCGGCGTCCTGCCAGGTCTGGCCGAGAGCTCCCGGATCCTGGAAGGGAAGGAGCGCCGCCCAGGTGTCAAAGACCGCGCTGACCTTTTGCTGGTCCCAGGATTCCTTGTGTGCGCACAGGTCCACATGGAACTGGTAGCCGTTGAGCCGCATGTTCATGTAGTCGAAGGTGCCCATGGCCGGCCAGCCGTCCTTGTCGGCGAAGCCGATGGGAATGATGCCATCTGCCTGCATCTTCGTAGCGAGAGCCTTGAGGGCGTCAAAGGTCTCCGGCACCTCGTACCCCTTTTCGGCCCAGAGGCTCTTCCGGTAGAAGAACCCCCACGGGTAGTTGTAGTTGGGTACGAAGTACATCTTGCCGTCCGGTCCGGTGGAAGCTTTCTTCAGCGCATCGGAGTAGTTGCCACCGATGGTTTCCCAGACGTCATCGATGGGCGCAAGGAGCCCTTTGCCTGCGTAGTACTGCATGCGGTAACCGGCGAACCAAGTGAACGTATCGTCCGGGGAGCCCTGCAGGTACGAATTAATCTTGTTCTGGAAATCATTGTGGGGCACCACGTTCGTGGTGACCTTCTTGCCGGACTTGGCCGTGAAGGCGTCGGTGACAGCCTGGTACGCCCGCTTGGGGACGTCATCGGAGGACCCGGAACCGAAGGTAAGGCCGGCGGAGTCGGAACCCGTGGCGGACGGCGCACTTCCGCCCGTGCAGGCTGCGAGGAATGGAATGCCGGCCAGGCCTGCCGCGCCTACGCCAACGGTCTTGAGGATGCTCCGCCTGCTGGGAAAAGCAGTTGCAGACGCATCAAACTGTGAAGCCATGTTCTCTCCCTTGAAAAATAGCCGCATGTGAGACACCTCACATTGCATCTGACTATAAACGTTCAAAACAGAACATGGAAGAACGGCAAATAACATTTTTGGCTTCGATTTTTTTGAATCGTCCCAAACAGGGAGTGGCCCCGATTTTCCCATGGGGACGAGAAAATCGGGGCCACTCGATAGCGTCGGACTGAGTCGTGAGGCAGCTGTTACTTTCTGAGCGACTGCGCGATCTGCTGCATCACTGTGGTGTCGGCCAGGGTGGTGGCGTCGCCTACTTCGCGGCCCTCGGCGACGTCCTTGAGGAGGCGGCGGACGATCTTGCCCGAGCGGGTTTTGGGCAGTTCCGGGACCACGAGGATGGTTTTGGGCTTGGCGATGGGCCCGATTTCCTTGCCGACGTGGTTGCGGAGTTCCTGGATGGTGGCGACGCCGGAGTCCACGGCGTCCCCGCGCAGGATGACGAACGCGACGACGGCCTGGCCGGTGGTCTCGTCGGCGGCGCCCACGACGGCGGCTTCGGCCACGGAGGGGTGGCTGACCAGGGCAGATTCGATCTCGGTGGTGGAGAGCCGGTGCCCGGAGATGTTCATAACGTCATCCACGCGGCCCAGGAGCCAGATGTCGCCGTCCTCGTCCTTTTTGGCGCCGTCGCCGGCGAAGTACATACCTTCGAAGCGGGACCAGTAGGTTTCCTTGAACCGTTCGGGGTCGCCCCAGATGCCGCGGAGCATGGCGGGCCAGGGCTCGCGGATCACCAGGAAGCCGCCGTGGCCGTCCGGCACGGATTCGCCCTGCTCATCGACGACGTCCACCGCGATGCCGGGCAGCGGGGTCTGGGCCGAGCCGGGCTTCGTGGCGGTGACGCCGGGCAGCGGGGCGATCATCTGGGCGCCGGTTTCGGTCTGCCACCAGGTGTCAACGATCGGTGCTTTGTTGCCGCCGATGACATCGCGGTACCACATCCAGGCTTCCGGGTTGATGGATTCGCCCACGGAACCAAGAACCCGGAGGGAGGACAGGTCGTACTTGTCCGGGATGTCCCGTCCCCACTTCATGAAGGTCCGGATGGCCGTGGGGGCGGTGTAGAGGATGGAGACCTTGTACTTCTCGATGATCTCCCACCAGCGGCCCTGGTGCGGGGAATCCGGGGTGCCTTCGTACATCACCTGGGTGGCGCCGTTGATGAGCGGCGCGTAGGCGACGTACGTGTGGCCGGTGACCCAGCCGACGTCGGCCGTGCACCAGTAGACATCCGTTTC
>NZ_JBSRZM010000038.1:0-31306 GCF_054057635.1 Arthrobacter sp. UYNi723 | reverse complement strand
CTCGGAAACGCTGGTCAGTACCATGAGGATTTTCTTCATGAAGTGCTCCTTCCGTCTAACTTCCACCCTACGCCCAGCCCAATTCGGGCCCTTCCCCCGTTAAAGCTTGTCCGTCTTGTCATCTCCCTTGTGCCCGCCGCGCAGGTTTTCCTGGACCTTGCCGAAGAGATCCTTGATGGTGGATTCGGTATTCGTCAGCATGTCCGGCTGAAGGTAGACGTGTTGACTGCCCGGGAGGCTGTAACTGGACTGCAGGCCGCCGCTTCCTTCGACGCCCTGCAGGGCGATGGTCACGCCGCCTTCCTTGCGCGCAATGGCCGCGATTTTTCCGAACACGAGCGTGAATTCGTCTGGCTCAAAACTGACGGTCTGACCCACGTGGGTCCTGTTAAGTTCACTGGCCGGAATCGCCTTCTCGTTGCCAGTCCCTGAGTAGTTCATCATGTGCTCCCTGAGGTAGTTGGCCACTTACGCCAGCAGTCTAGCCCCGCCCGATGCCGCGGTACATGGCCCTACTGGATGCCTGCACAAACGGCCGCAGCAAGAGTGGTCACATCCTCCATTGAGCAGACCAGAGCCCTTCGGGTTGTATGAAGTGGACCGGCACACCTGCCCGGCACCCGATCTTTAAAAGGAAGAACCGTGACTTAGATGACGAATCGCGTTAATGCCCCCGGCCAATGGGACGACGTCCAGGTGGGCGACACCGTTCTGCTGACCCGGAACGGCCACACCGAGTACGCCGGCGCCGTGGACACCAGGACAACGGACGGCGAGACCGTCTGGGTCAGGACGCCGGTGGGCGGCCGCAGGCTCTTCCATGTCAGCGACGGCTTCGAACTCACCTGGAGCCAGCCGTGACCGAGACCTGCCCCGACGACTGCCATTACTGCTCAGGCCCGGAAACAGACTGAACCCAGCCACAGGTTGGGCAGCGGCCGCCAGCCCTGCGAGACTGGTCCTGAAGCCGACGTCGATCTGCCAGGAGCCACCGCATGACTCTCGAGAACAGCACTTCAGCCAGCTCAAACCGCATCACCGAATTGTTCGGCACGGACGTTCCGGTGGTGCTGGGCCCCTTCGGTGGCGTCTCTTCCGTGGAGCTGACAGCAGCCGTGAGCGACGGCGGCGGGCTGGGTTCCTACGGCCTCTACGGTTACGGTGCCGACGCCATTCGGAACACCGCAGCTGAGCTCAGGAAGGCGACGGCCAAACCGTTCGCCCTCAACCTCTGGATTCCCACCGGCGACGAAACCACCTCGCTCCCCCAGGCGGACTTCGACCAGTACCTCGAAACCCTGAAGCCCTACTTCGACGAACTGGACCTTCCGCTTCCGCACATGCCGGACCGCTACCTGCCCGACTACGACGAGCAGGTGGAGGCAACCCTGGCCGCGGGTCCCGCCGTCGTCAGCTTTGTGTTCGGTGTGCCTGCGCCGGAACTCGTGGAGGAGGCGCACCGGCGTGGAGTCGTACTGGTGGGCACCGCCACCACCGTCGCGGAAGCCATGGCACTGGAAGCCGGCGGCGTGGATGCCGTGGTTGCCAGCGGCATGGAATCCGGCGGCCATCGCGTCTCGTTCCTGAAGCCCGCGGAGGAGTCCCTGATAGGAACGTTTGCACTGGTACCGCAGGTGGTTGACGCCGTCAGGATCCCGGTGATTGCGGCCGGCGGCATTGCAGACCGCCGCGGATACGCTGCCGCACGAGCCCTCGGCGCCGACGCGGTCCAGGTGGGCTCGGCCTTCCTGGCCACCCGCGAATCCGCGGCCGTGCCGGCCTACCGGGCCATCCTCCACAGCCCGGCCGCACGGGAAACAGTGCTGACACGAGCCCTCAGCGGACGGCTTGCCCGCGGGATCCCCAACCGCATCATCGCCGAACTGTCAGAGGCCAAACTGGCGGCGGGTGGACTCTCGGAAGCCGGAATAGCCCCGTTCCCCGTCCAGAACTGGCTCACTGGCCGATTCCGCCCACAGGCAGCAGCCCAGGGAAACACCGAACTCATGTCACTCTGGGCAGGGCAGGCCACATCACTGGTCCGGCACGACTCCGCCGCTGAAGTACTTGCCGAACTGCTCGCCGGCAGCCCTGTTTTGTAAGCTCGATACATCCGCGGTTGTCCCAGCCATCGAATGTGGGACGATCGCCCGTTGACACCGGAGGCAATCCTTGACCAAAAAGACCGGCAAATCCAAGAGCAAGAACAAGGACCGGCGGCACCTGAAGGCTGTTCCCCCGGCCCCCAAGATGCCCCTGCAGCTGGTCCTGAACCATCGGGCAATTGACTCGATGGCTGTCGAGTTTATTCAATGGAACGCGGCTGAAGCCCCTGACCCGGCCGATGCCTTCGAGTGCCTCGAGCTGGTCAAACTCTTCCTCACTGCGCAGCACGCCATCAATGGTTCGAGTTCGGCCACCGCTATCGACAGTGGCGGCGTGGAGCAGGCGGCCGGTGCAATTGCGGCGTCGCTGGACCCCGACGACATGGACGAGGCCTTCGACGACATCTACTTCGCCCTTCACTCGTACATCCATTTCCTGAAAGGGACCGGCCGCTGGAGCGGCACGGACGCCGCCTACGAGGAACTCCATTCAGCACTGGGAAACGGTATCGCCGCGGCTGTCCCGCAATTGCCGGTTATCCAGGTACCTGACCTCAGCGATGACCACCAGGAGGCTGCGTTCAATGCCATGCCGCTGATCCAGCATGCCACCTCCCTGCTGGACTGGATCGGAACCGGCAAGGAAGTCACCAGCACGGGCGCCCTGCGACTGAAGGACATCGAGCCGGCAGCCGCAGCCGTAGGAGTACATGCCCGTGGAAAACGGGCGGCGAGTCGGGCGGTGCCACTTTTCGATCTGGAAACTGCCGGGAACCAGACCGAAACGCTGTTGGAAGTCGGCACCATGCACGACGTGCCGGTACTCCGCGAAATCTGGTCAGCCCTGGTGGGGGCAGACCTGATCAGGGTCGGATCCACCAAAGCCATTCCCGGCCCGGAAGCAGCCGCCTGGAACAGCACGGATACCGAGGAACGGCTGAATATCCGCCGGATGCTTTCGGTGGTCCTCCTGGTCGGCGTGCTCACCGAGGAGGGCCAGGTGTGGGACCAGGAAGCGGTGGCCGCGATTCTGCTGGGCGTCCTCACCTATGGCACCACCGATGAACCGATGCCCGTGGCAGACCTCGAAAAGTTGGCGTCGCCGGACCTTGAGGGCGCCTTGCTTCAGGAGACAGGCCTCGAAGACACCGAACTCGACGAAGCGGGCCTCGAAGACTCAGCACTCGAAGAGATTTACGCGTCGTTCGCAGCCCTGCAGGCACAGCAGAAGCTGTCCCTGCTCGCCGAACTGGGATTGGTGGAGGCGGCGACCGATTACCGCGTTCCCCCGGTGGCTATCCAGTGCCTCGACCTTGCTATGGGTTTCTTGAAGTTGGCAGACGAGCCATCCGACGCCACAGAATCACCGTCCAACGTGATCGCGCTGCACGGCAGGTCACACACCGGCGGCCCGCCCAAAGGCCGCTAGAATCTGAACGTTGCAGAAGAACACTGGAAGAACGCTGCTGTTGCCCGTCAGCGGCGACCGAAATAAGGAGGATCCGTGCGCACCAACCACGCCCGGCCACCCTTCCATTTCCTTCGCGCGGCGTCCCTCTCCACAGGAGTCCTGACTCTTGCCGCAGGCGCCCACGTGGCCGGCGGCGGCGACCTTCCCTCCCCAGGCATCCTGCTGGCCGTGCTTGCACTGACAGTCCTGGCAGCCACCACCGCCACGAGGCTGCGGCTCAATTTTCCAGCCATGCTCAGCGTCCTCGGCGCGGGACAGTTCATCCTGCACGAAGCCTTCACTGCGTTCAGTTCGTCCGGCACCGCTGTGAGCACTGCCCCTTCCGGGCTCCATAACGCCCACCTCGCCGGCGCCGCCGCGCCCGTCATCGCTGCCTCCGGACACGTCCACGATCCCGGATCCGCGGGCATCCTGATGCTCCTGACCCACACACTCGCCACCGGCGCGTGCGCCCTCCTGCTTGCCAAGGGTGAGGCCGCGCTGTGGGCACTGGCCGCGTGGCTGAGACCCCTCGTCCGGCTCCCCGAAGCAGTGACGCCCGACGCCGGCACGCCGCGTGCGGTGCCCGGCCCACCAACGGTTCTCCCCCTCCGCCCCTGGCGGAACCTCAGGCAACACAGCCGACGCGGCCCGCCTTCCGCCGTCGTACTTCCCTGACTCCGCCCGCACCGCACGTCCGCAGGCCGCGGGCCCCATCCCGTACTTCCGCACGCCCCCATCCGGCGTGCGTCCGAAAGGCAACCCCATGACCACCACATTCCTTCGCCGCACCCTCACCGCAGCGGCAGCCACCGGCGGCGCAGCCGTCCTGATCCTGACCGCAGCAGCAGGTGCGTCCGCCCACGTCGGCGTCAAGCCGGACAAGACTGACGCCAACTCGTATGCCCTGCTGACCTTCGGCATCCCGCACGGCTGCGAGGAGTCCGGCACCACAAAGGTGGCCATCACCCTCCCGGCCGAACTCAACGACGCCCAGCCCACAGTGAACCCCAACTGGACCGTTGAAAAGGTGACCGAACAGCTCGCCGAGCCGAAGAAACTGGCCGACGGCACGTCCATCACAAAGCGCACCAGCCAGATTGTGTACACGGCCAAAACTCCCCTTGCCCACGACCTGCGCGATGCCCTGGTGCTGTCGGTCAAGCTGCCTGACGCGGCCGGGTCCACGCTGTACTTCCCCACGCTGCAGTCGTGCGAAACGGGGCAGACTGACTGGTCGGAGATCGCCAAGGACGGCCAGGACCCGCACTCCCTGAAGGCGCCGGCGCCGTCCATCACCATCACCGAGGCGGCCAGCGCAGACGGCCACGGCGCTGCTGCCTCCGCGGCGCACACCACCGAAGCCCCGGCCACCGAGCAGGCGGCCGCGGTGACTTACAGCGGCGCGGACGCCCGTAGCTGGGCGGGGCTTGCCGCCGGTCTCGGCGGACTCGCCCTGGGCGGGGTGGCCTTCGCGCGCAGCGGCTCTAAGCGCCGGCAGGAATCCGCCACGTAACATCGCGGGATTTGATGCCCGGATGATCACGATCCGGGCATCAAATCCTTCCGCGGGCCCGTGGCATCGTTGACTCCCATCACAGCAGCAACAAAGGTTGTGCCATGACGTCTCAGCGCATTGCACAAGGGTTTGTTATTACGACGGCGGTCGCGGCGGCGGCGCTTACGCTCACCGCCTGCGGACCGAGCCAGCCGCAGACGCAGGGGACGACGACGCCGGGGACGAACTCCGCCAGCCCGTCCACTGCGCCGGCGTCTCCGGGCGCGTTCCAGTCGCCGTCGTCGTCCGGCACGACTCCGGCCGGTCCCGCGCTCTGCAAAGCGGCCACACTGTCGGCGGCTACCGATGCGTCCGGCGGGGGCGCGGCGGGCAGCGTCTACATGAAGCTGAACCTTACGAATACGGGCACGGCGCCCTGCCTGCTCAAGGGCTACCCGGGGGTGTCGCTGACCGCCAACGCCGACGGTGCACCGATTGGCGCGGCCGCGACCCGCGACGAATCCAACCCGGTAGCGGACGTCCTGCTGGCGCCGGGCCAGACCGGAACCGCCGTCCTCCGCTACACCCAGGCCGCCAACTACAGCGACTGCACGCTGACGGACGCGGCCGGTTACCGTATCTACCCGCCGGAAGACACTGCGTCGTTGTTCCTGCCGCAACCCACCAGCGCGTGCACTAATGCGAACATCGCCCTCCTGAGCGTCGGAGCCTTCCAGCCCGCCTGAAATGTGGGAAGGATTCGGTCCGCTGCGCCAGCTAATTCGCCGGCTGCAGATGGGTCCGGAGTTCCACAAGTGTCGGCGGATTTGTGCCGGGCCGCCGCAGCGTTATGGCGGCCACCATCGCAACTGTGCGTCCAGCTTGCTCAGGAACAGCGGGCGCCAGGCCGTCGGTTCCGCGGGTGAGGAGTCCCAAGATCAGGGCCGCCATATACGAGTCCCCGGCACCAATCGTGTCAGCGACCCGGGAGGTCACTGCTGGGATGGCTAGCCGTGCCGCAGGTGTGGCGAGCAGTGAACCTTGTGAGCCTTTGGTGATGACAGCCAGACCGGCGCCTAAGCCAAGGAGGTGCGTGGCGGTGTCGTCCAGATTCTTTCCGGGGTAGAGCCAGTGGGCGTCCTCATCGCTGAGTTTCACTACGTCCGTGAGGTGGACCAGGTCTTCGAAAATTGACTTCGACTCGGAGTGGCTGCCCAGTAGGGCGGGCCTGATGTTGGGGTCATAGGTGATGGTGCATTCATCGCGGCATTGCTGCAGGAGTGATTTGACCTTGTCAGCGCCGGGTTTGAGGAAGGCGGCGATCGAGCCTGTGTGAAGCACTTTGGGGATGTAGGCCGGAGCGATGGGGTCGAGATCCCAGACATCGTCGAAGGCGTAACTGGCTGTACCATCGGCGGCTATCGTTGCAGTTGCCGACGACGTGCTGTCCAGGGAGTATGAGCCGGGAAGGAGCGTCACGCCGGCGCTGGTGCAGATGCTTGGCGATGGCGGCGCCGCGGACGTCGTCGCCTAGTGCAGTAGGAGGCCAGTGGTGACCCCGAGCCTGCCCAGCCCGTAGGCGACGTTGGCGGGTGAACCGCCTGGGTGTTCGATGTTGCCCCCACGTGAGGTGACTATGTCGGTGAGGGCTTCGCCGACGACAATGACATCGAAGTTCTGCCGCAGAGGGCTGATGGGCTCGGGGTGGTTCATGTCTGTCTGTCTTTGGTTTGGGTACCGCTTTATGCGTATCGGCTGATCCGCAGGTTGGTGAGGGTGGCTGTACCGCCGAGGGCGTAGACCGCGAGGCCGGTATTGGTGGGTGCCGGGAAGATCAGTTCGGTCATGGTGACTTGGCCGTCTTGGGCGAAGACTTCAACGGAGCAGCTGTCCACAAAGATGGTGAGCTTGTAGCCGCCGTCGATTGCCCGGATAGGGGCCGTGTCGACGGAGGGGAAGGATTCGTGGAAGTCGGTTCTCCCTGATGTCCGGCGGTCGATATGGAGGGTGCCTTGTGCGGGCTGGATGCCGATGCGGGTTCCATGGGCGCCGTTTCCACGAACGATGAGTCCGAATTCGTCGGCGCTTCCAGGGGTGAAAGTGACGTCGATTCGTTGGGAGGTGCCGGCGGCGCCGTCCAGGCTACGCGTGCAGTCCGATATTTCCGTTTCTTCAAGTGTGAAGGTTTCGCCTGCCCCGGAAATTGAGGCGAAATCTCCGGCGGCCTCTTGAATCAGCCGCGCTTTTCCGTCAATGCTGCGGAGGGATACTTCGCGGGCCAGGGACATGGGGCTGCGCCAGGGCGAGGTGGGGATGTGGTTGGCGTATTCCCAGTTGTTCATCCAGGCGATCATGAGGCGGCGGTTGTCGGGCGCGTCGCTGAAGGAGACTGCGGCGTAGTAGTCCCGGCCCCAGTCAAGCCACTGGTACTCGCCCAGCCGGGCTGGGTCCTGGGGCCCTTCGGTCACGGTGCTGGCCGAGGTGAACGTGGTCCCGTCGAAGTCCCCTACGAAGTACTGCCCGGCAGAGCCGTTGTTGGGTCCGCCCGGGTTGAGGTTCACGGTGAGGACCCACCGAAGGTTCTCGGGGTCGCCGTCGACGGGGAGGGGGAACAGGTCGGGGCATTCCCAGACGCCTCCGGTGGCGTTGGCCGGGCCGAACGTGCTCAGCAGCTCCCAGCTCTTCAGGTCCTCGGACTTGTAGAGCACCACCTGGAAGTCCGTGGCTTCCACGGCGACCATGACCCAGTATCTGCCGGCACCGCCGTCGTACCTTATGACCTTGGGGTCGCGGAACTCCGCGGATCCGCGGTTCAGGACGGGGTTGGCGGTGTGTTTGGTCCAGGTGTAGCCGCCGTCGCGGCTGTAGGCGAGGGACTGGGCCTGGACGCCGGCGTGTGCGGAGCCGGGTTTGAAGGCGCTGGTGTAGACGGCGACCAACGGCGGAGCCGAGTCGGTCCCGAATCCGCTGGTGTTGTCCCGGTCGAAGACGATGCTGCCGGAGAAGATGTCTTCCTCCTCGTCACAGGAGATGGCGACGGCGTGTTCGGTCCACGTGATCAGGTCAGAGGAGGTGGCGTGTCCCCAGGACATGTTTCCCCAGACGTTATCCAGCGGGTTGTTCTGGTAGTAGAGGTGATAGACGCCCTCGTGAAAAATCAGACCGTTGGGGTCATTGAGCCAGGTGTTCCGGGCGGCGTAGTGCAGGGCCGGCCGGAAGGTGTCGGCCGTGGTGGCGGTCGCGGCAGTCATGAAAGTGGGGTCTCGTTTCTGTGCAGATCTGCGGGTGAACCCTTGTCCGCAGGGTTCCCATAAGGGCGGGGTGGGCCAGTTACGCCGGCCCACCCCGGTTGTGGAGCTAGGAGTTTTTCTTGTAGCGGTCGTAGGCTTGCTGGTAGACCTCAATCATTTTGTCGACGCCGACGTTCTTCAGCTGGGAGACGTAGCCGTCCCATTCCTGCTCGATACCGCCGGAGACGATCCACTTGGCCATGTTCTGCTTCACCAGTGAGGTGGTGTCGGTCTGGATGGTGCTGATCTGCTGGAGTTCTTCGTTGGAGAGGGCGACCGGGGGGTAGCCGTCGTTGCCGGCGAAGGGCTTGTAGAGTTCGTTGACGGTTTTCTGGCGTTCGGCGGCGCGCGGTTCGGGCGCGACGACAGAGGTGAAGTTCTCGGCGGTGTTGGCCTTCGGGCCGCCCGGGGCGACCTTCTGGCGGCGTTCGCCTTCACTGGTTCCGGCCGGGGCTGGGATCTGGGTCAGGAGGCCGCTGGCATCCTTCTGCAGGGTCTCGCCGATGGGTCCCCAGTTGGCCTGGGCGGACTGGATGGGGTCGTAGAGGTTGTCGGCCCAGCGCATGGTCGCGGCCGGGTATTTGTTGGCCCGGGTGATGGCGAAGGCGCCGCGTGCGATTTCCTGGTTGTTGGACTGGCTGGCGATCCGCTTGCCATCCACGCCTTCAAGCACGGGGACGAGGGAGTAGTTGTTGGCGCGGTCAGCGCCGACCATCTCAGGGATCTCCCACCAGACAAAGGAGCCGAGGTTTTCCGTGGCAGCCTTGCCCTTGGCCAGGTAGGCCTTGTCATCCTGGGAGAAGGACTCGGGGTCGATCAGGCCTTCCTTGTACCACTCGTGAAGGGTACCGAGTGCCTTTTTGTAGCCGTCCTGGGTGGCGGTGAAAATTACTTTGTCGTCCTGGACGATGCGGTGGTCCATGTTGTCCGGCACTCCGCCGAGGGCAGCGATCAGGTCAACGATGTCGCCGGTCCAACCGCCAGGCCTGAAGCTCAGCGGGATGGTCTTGCCGGTCCCGGAAGCGTCCTGGGTCTTGAAAGCCAGCAGGGCGTCGTGGAACTCGTCGATGGTCTTTGGCATCGGGATGTTGAGCTTCTTCAGCCACGACGTGTTGATGATCAGTTCATTGGGGAACTGGACCAGGCCGAGCTCTTCCACCGACGGCAGGGAGTAGATGTGCCCGTCCGAGGAAGTGATGGCTGCCTTGATGTCGGACCGTTCCGAGAGCAGCTTGGAGAGGTTAGGCGCGTTCTTCTCGATCAGGCCCTCGAGCGGGATGAGCGTGCCGCTGGCGGAGTAGGTGGCGATCTCGGCGTCGGTCAGGCCGGTGTTGAAGAACGCATCGGGAAGATCACCGCTGGCGAGGATGAGGTTCTTCTTTTCCTGGAAGACCGTCTCGGGCAAGTTCTCCCAGTTGATGTGGACGTTGGTGGCCTTTTCCCATTCCTTCACCACCGTCATGGTGTTGTAGTCCGGGGCCAGAGCGGCCTTCGTGCCGGAGAACGTCAGGTCGAGTTGCTTGCTGACGATCGGGAAGCCAGTTTCCTGGAAGCCGAAGTCCGCCGAGGCGTCTTTGATCTCCGTGGTGCCTGAGCCGCCGCCGGAGCAGGCGGTGAACATCAATGTTCCGGCCAGGACGGCGCCAAGGGCGGCGAATTTACGGCTGAATGCCATGGTCATTCCTATTCTGAGGTGGATTTTTGAGGTGGGTGTGCTGCCGTCCGACGGCGGATGCCGGGGCGGCGGATATTGCGGGAAAAGAGCTATTTGACGGCGCCGATCATGGCGCCCTTGGTGAAGTGCTTCTGCATGAATGGCAGGGCAATCATGAGTGGCAGGCTCGAGACGACGATCATGGCGTACTTGGTGAGCTCTGCTATCCGTTGCGCGGCGGCATAGGATTCGATGTCCCCGCCGGTGGTTCCGGTGGAGGAGACGTCTGACTGGATGAGGATGTTGCGCAGGACGAGCTGCAGCGGGTACTTGGAGTCGTCGTTGAGGAAGATCAGTGCGTCAAAGAACGAGTTCCAGTGCGCCACGACGTGGACCATGATCATGAGCATGATCAGCGGCTTGGACAGGGGCAGCACCATCTGGAAGAAGAATTTGAAATCGGTTGCCCCGTCCATCTGGGCGGCTTCACGCAGCTCGTTGGGGATGGTGTGTTCAAAGAAGGACCTGGCGATGATCAGGTTCCACACGCCCACCGCGCCGGGAAGGACCACTGCCCAGACGGTGTCCAGCATGCCCAGGTCGCGGACCACCAGGTACTTGGTGATGAGGCCGCCGTCGAAGAACATGGTGATCACAAACAGGAGCATCAGGATCTTCCGCCCGGGCATGTCCTTGCGGGACAGTGCATAGGCGCCGCAGAGGATGGTGCTGACGCTGACGGCGGTGCCAAGCACGGTGTAGATGACGGTGTTGCCCAGGCCGTTCCAGATCCGGCTGTCGGCGAAAATCCGCTCGTAACCTTCGGTGGTCACACCGGAGGGGAAGAGCCAGACCTTGCCTTCGTAGACGGCGTTCGGGTCGCTGATGGAGGCGATGACGATGAAGTACAGCGGGTACACCACGGCCAGGATGGACAGCACCAGGACGGTGGTGGCGGCGATGTTGAAGGCCCGGTCACCGTATTTGTCCCGCAGGGTCTGCTTGGGGCGTACCTGGCTGAGAGGCCGGTTCGGGTTCTCGGTAGTGCGGGGGTTGGTTGTCAGAGACATTTCGGCATCACCACAGGGTCGCTTGGTTGGCCCGGCGTGCCACCGTGTTGAAGAAGAGCAGCAGCGCCAGGTTGAGGAGGGAGTTGAACAGGCCGATGGCGGCCGAGTAGCTGAACTGCGCCTGCTGCAGGCCCGCGTGGTAGACGTAGGTCTGGATGATCTCCGAGGTCGAGATATTCAGGGGCGTCTGCATCAGCAGTGCCTTCTCGAAGCCGACGTTGAGCAGGTTGCCGATGGCCAGGATAAACAGGATGGTCACCACCGGCATGATGCCCGGGAGGTCGATGTGCCGGATGCGCTGCAGCTTGGACGCGCCGTCGACCTTGGCCGCGTCGTGCAGTGCGGGGTCGATGGCCGCCAGTGCCGCGAGGTACACGATCATGGAGAAGCCGGCGTTCTGCCAGACATCCGAGATGACATAGATGGGGCGGAACCACTCCGCCGAGCCCATAAAGAAGATCGGCTCACCGCCGCCCAGCTGGATGGCGTTGTTCACCAGCCCCGACCGGGGGGACAGAACGACGAACATGATGCCCACCACCACGACGGTGGAGATGAAAGCGGGCGAATACAGCACGGTCTGGGTGAACTTCTTGAATCTCTCGCTCTGGAGCTGGTTGACCAGCAAAGCCAGGATGATCGGGATCGGGAAGGCCACCAGCAGGCCGAGGACGGCGATCCACAGGGTGTTGCCGACGACCTGGCCGAACTGGTAGGAGTTCACGAACCTGATGAAGTGGGTCAGGCCCACCCAGGGGCTGTCCGTAAATCCGTCCGCCGGGTTGTAGTTCTTGAACGCGATCTGCACGCCGTACATCGGCCAGTACTTGAAGACCAGAATGTAAATGATCGCCGGCGCTAGTAATACGTATAACTGCCAGGCACGGGAAATCCTCTTCAGGCGGAGCGCAAGAGAAGTTTTTCGTTGCGGCAACGGCGCCGCAGCGGGACGCCCGCGTCGGCCCGGGATGGTGCGGCTCATGGCATCTCCTTAGGGTGGGTCACTGAATTCCGTTCGATCAGAGGGCAGTCCATGAGCTCGACCCGGCCATCGGGTTCCGCGTCCTGGAGGATCAGGTCAACCGCGCGCCGGCCCATGGCGACGAACGGCAATTCAAAAGTGGTCAGTCCGGGGCGAAGAAACGGCGCCAGAGTCGCCTGATTATCGAACCCCACGATCGAGACGTCTCCGGGGATGGAGAGCCGCAGGTCCGAGACGGCCTGGTAGGCGCCCCAGGCGCCACGGTCATTCGCGCAGAAAATCGCCGTGGGCGGGTTACTGGAGGTCAGCAGCTCCATGGCGTACTTGTAGCCATGCTCCTCACCGCCCTGTCCGAAGCGGACCAGCGACGGATCAACGTCCAGCCCCGCTTCCTCAAGAGCCGCACAGTAGCCGTCATAGCGGCCGACGGCGGCAGGAAGACCGCTTTCAAGGGTTTCGATATTGATCATCCCCACCCTGGTGTGGCCTGCCTCGAGCAGCCGGCGAGTGGCCGAGTACCCGCCCTTGACCTCGTCCGGGGCGACACTCGGGACCCGACCGGCCCGGTCCTGCGAATTCAGCACCACGGCCCTGACGCCCATCAGGGCCTCCGGAACTTCCAGCCGCCGGTGATACATGGCGGCGTAGACCACGCCGGCAACCTTATAAGAGAGCATGGTGTCCAACGAAGCGGCCTCGAGCTCCCTGTCACCACCGGTGTTCACCGAGAGCAGGAGGAGCCCGTCCTCCCACGCCCGCTGCTGCGCACCTTCAATGATGGCGCCGGCAAAAGGAGTGGTAGCCACGGAATCGCCGATGAACCCGATCATGCCGGCCACGCCTTCGCGGAGGACTTTAGCGTGGGCGTTAGTGCGGTAACCCAGCCGGTTCACCGCGTCCCGAACGCGCTTACGGGTATCCTCGGAGAATCGCGACCCGGAGGCCGAATTCAGCACCAGCGAAACGGTGGCCTGCGAAACACCCGCGGCGGCAGCGACGTCGTGCATTGTCGGTCCGGACTTAGGCCGTGATCCAGCCATGATGGGCACCTCCTCGGGCCAGTTGTTTCGTGGGTTATTCGTATAACTTCGTAAACTGTATCGTGCATCACATCCGGCGTCAACAGTGTGCCCGCATCCCCAAGGCTCTGGGCCTGGCGGGCCATAATAAGTACACTTAGCTTCCATGATGTCGCTCTGGTTGGACCGCCGGCAATCCTTCAGCACTGACACGTTCGAGGCAGGCAGCAGTTATGACACCGTGGTGGCGGGGGCTGGGCTGACGGGGCTGGTCACCGCGCTGCTGCTGGCACGCTCGGGGCAGCGAGTCCTGGTCCTGGAGGCCCGGTTTCCCGGGGCCGTGACCACCGGAAACACAACGGCGAAAGTCAGTCTGCTGCAGGGGACCATCCTGTCCAGCCTGGCCAGGCCGTATGCGCAGAAGCAGGTTGGGGCCTACGTTGAGGCCAACCGGGAGGGGCAGTCGTGGCTGCTCCGCTATCTCGACGAACACCACGTGCCGTATCAGCGCCGGGATGCTTACACGTACGCCACCACCGCACAGGGGACCGAGCGGCTCCTCGAGGAACTCGGCGCAGCGACCACCGCCGGCCTGGACGTGGAGTACGTGCGCGATGCACGCCTCCCTTTCCCCATCCAAGGCGCCCTACTCCTGACCGACCAGGCCCAGATCAATCCGGTGGACGTCCTTGACACACTGCTGGAGGACGTCCGGGCCCGCGGCGGAAGCGTGGTGGGCGGGACCCGGCTGCGGAATGTCTCCGGGAGCGAACCGCTAACCGTCCACACGGACCAGGGCACGGTCACCGCCAACAACGTTGTGCTGGCCACTGGGATCCCTGTCCTGGACCGCGGGCTCTACTTCACCAAACTCAAGCCCTTACGCTCCTATGCCGCGGCCCTGGAACTGCCCGCCGGAGTCAGTTCGCCGCCCGGAATGTACTTATCGGCGGAGGAACCCACCCACTCCTTGCGTGACTATGAGACTGACGGCCGTCAGTTCCTGTTGGTGGGCGGGCATGGGCATCAGGTGGGGCGGACGGAATCGGAAAAGTCCCATCTGTCGGGTCTGTTGGACTGGGCTACGGGGCACTTCCCGGGCGCGGTAGTCACCCACACGTGGTCAGCCCAGGACTACCAGGCCACCAACCTCATGCCCTTCTTTGGCAAACTGCCGCGGGGCCGGGGCCACATCTTCTTCGGCACCGGTTACAACAAGTGGGGCATGACCAACGCGGTGGCCGCCGCCCTGGGCATCTCCGCGGACATCCTCGGCGGCAGCCTCCGCTGGGCCAACACGATCCATCACCGCGTGACGTCTCCGGGCGGGGCAATGACCGCCGTCGCCGTCAACGCGGGCGTGGCTGCGCGGCTGGCCACCGACTGGGGGAAGCTGGCGGTTGGCAAGTCGGCGGTTGAATCTGTCGACCCCGGGGTGTTGACGGGCTCACCCCCCGGAGGTCCCGTACCGGCCGACGGCGACGCGACGGTTTACCGCGACGGCGCCCGGCCGGCGGCGGTCTCCACAGTGGACGGCACCACGTGCAGGCTCTCCGCCGTCTGCACGCATCTGGGCGGGATCGTCCACTGGAACGACAGCGAACTGACCTGGGACTGCCCGCTCCACGGCTCGCGCTTCAGCCCTGACGGCAAGCTCCTTGAAGGACCCGCCACCAAGGATCTCCCGAGGCTTGAGCAGGGTTGATCCGCGCCTCCAGCGGGGCCGGCAATACTGTCGGGGGGTTAGGGCATGATGGAGGAATGCAGGAGGATCAACCGGCGGACGCGGGCCAGGCAGCCCGTCATGCAGCGCGCCCGGCCGCCCGCACGGTAGCCGGCCCGGCCGCCAGCAAAGCACCTATGGGCCGTTTCAGCCTGCCCACGCGGGACTGGTTCCTGGGCGCGTTTGCGGAGCCAACTCCTGCCCAGACCGGCGCCTGGGACGCCATCTCTTCCGGTTCGCACGCGCTGGTGGTGGCGCCCACCGGTTCAGGCAAGACGCTCGCAGCGTTCCTCTGGGCTTTGGATCGGCTGCTGGTTGAGGCGCCGGCCCCTGACCCGGAATTGCCCGGCCTGGCTGCTTCGCCGATCGAGGAGGCGGTCAAGGGACCGGCCAAAGGGCAGGCCAAAGGACGGCGCCCACGACCGCCCAAACGCACTACCCGCGTCCTGTACATCTCGCCTCTGAAGGCCCTTGGTGTGGACGTGGAACGCAATCTCCGCTCGCCCCTGATCGGGATCACCCAGACTGCCAAGCGGCTGGGGCTTCCGGCGCCGCTGATCACCGTGGGGGTCCGGTCCGGTGACACCACGACGGCGGACCGTCGCGCGCTGTTGAGCAACCCGCCGGACATCCTCATCACCACGCCGGAATCGCTGTTCCTGATGCTCACGTCCAGGGCGCGCGAGACCCTCACCGAGGTGGACACCATCATCGTTGACGAGGTCCACGCCGTCGCCGGAACCAAGCGTGGCGCGCACCTGGCGGTCTCCCTGGAACGGCTGGATGCGCTGCTGCCCAAGCCCGCCCAGCGGATCGGGCTTTCGGCCACGGTGGAGCCGCGCGAGTTGGTGGCCCAGTTCCTGGCCGGTGCTGCGCCGGTGGAAATCGTGGCCCCGCCGTCGCGGAAGAACTGGGACCTTACCGTTTCCGTCCCCGTGGAGGACATGTCCGACCTCCCGGGCGCCGCGGGCGCCTTTGACTCCGGTCCGGCATCAGGCCTGCAGCCTCAGGCCTCGATCTGGCCCCATGTGGAGGAAAAGATCGTTGACCTGGTGCTGGCCAACCAGTCCACCATCGTCTTCGCGAACTCCCGTCGCCTGGCTGAACGGCTCACGGCGCGGCTCAACGAGATCTACGCCGAACGGCAACTGATCGCGGTCGGCGGTGGCTGGGACTCGCCTGACGCTGGTGCCGCAGGTTCTGGATTTCCGTCCGGCGTCCCTGCAGTCAGTCCAGTTTTCGGTCCTGCCTCCACTCCTGTGTCCACGGCGACGCCGGCCCACATGATGGCGCAGGCCGGCAGCACGGCGGGAGCCGATCCGCTGCTGGCCCGCGCCCACCACGGCTCCGTTTCCAAGGACCAACGGGCGCTCATAGAGGACGACCTCAAGTCCGGCCGCCTGCGATGCGTCGTGGCCACTTCGTCCCTGGAACTCGGCATCGACATGGGCGCCGTGGACCTCGTGGTGCAGGTGGAATCACCGCCGTCGGTGGCCAGCGGACTCCAACGTGTGGGCCGCGCCGGTCACCAGGTGGGAGAAATTTCGCAGGGAGTGCTGTTTCCCAAGCACCGGGCAGACCTGGTGCACACGGCCATCACGGTGGAGCGGATGCTCGAGGGGAAGATCGAGCGGCTCTTTGTCCCGGCCAATCCGTTGGACATCCTGGCCCAGCAGACCGTCGCGGCCACCGCCCTGGGCAGCATCGATGTGGAGGAATGGTTCGCCACTGTCCGGCGGTCCGCCCCGTTCGTTTCCCTCCCCCGGTCCGCCTACGAGGCAACCCTTGACCTGCTGGCCGGCCGGTACCCGTCCGATGAATTCGCGGAACTGCGGCCCCGGATCATCTGGGACCGGAACGCCGGCACCATCGAAGGCCGGCCCGGGGCCCAGCGGCTTGCCGTGACGTCCGGCGGCACCATCCCGGACCGCGGCCTCTTCGGTGTGTACATCATCGGCACCGAGGTGGAAGGCTCCGGTGCGCCGGGCGCGGATGGCAAACCCGCCGCGTCACCGGCAAAGGGCGGCCGCCGCGTCGGCGAGCTGGATGAGGAAATGGTTTACGAGTCCCGGGTGGGTGACATTTTTGCGCTGGGCGCCACCAGCTGGAAAATCGAGGACATCACCCACGACCGCGTCCTGGTCTCCCCCGCCTTCGGCCAGCCGGGCAAACTCCCCTTCTGGAAGGGGGACTCACTGGGGCGGCCCGTTGACCTGGGCCGTGCGCTGGGCGCCTTCGTGCGTGAACTGTCCGCGTCCGACGTCGGCCCTGCCACCGAACGCTGCAAGGCCAGCGGGCTGGATGAATTCGCCGCGAACAACCTGATCCAGTACCTCAGTGAACAGAAGCTCGCCACCGAGGTGGTCCCCTGCGACACAACGCTGGTGGTGGAGCGCTTCCACGACGAACTGGGCGACTGGCGGGTGATCCTGCACAGCCCGTTCGGGATGCCGGTGCACGCTCCCTGGGCACTCGCCGTCGGGCAGCGCCTGCACCAACGGTACGGCCTGGACGGGTCTGCCATGGCGGCGGACGACGGCATCGTGTTGCGGGTCCCCATGATGGAGGACGAGCCGCCCGGTGCCGAGCTGTTCCTGTTTGATCCCGACGAGCTGGAACAGATTGTCATCGCCGAGGTAGGCGGCAGTGCGCTCTTCGCCTCGCGTTTCCGGGAATGTGCCGCGCGCGCCCTGCTGCTCCCCCGGCAAACCCCCGGCAAACGGCAGCCGCTCTGGCAGCAGCGCCAGCGGTCCGCCCAGCTGCTTGATGTCGCGCGGAAATATCCCACATTTCCCATCGTGCTGGAGACCGTCCGCGAATGCCTCCAGGACGTGTACGATCTTCCGGCCCTGAAGGACATTGCGGCCTCGGTGGAACGACGCGAACTCAGGATCGTGCAGACCACCACACAGCAGCCCTCACCGTTCGCCAAGTCCCTGCTGTTCGGGTACGTGGCCCAGTTCCTGTATGAAGGCGACTCGCCCCTGGCCGAGCGCCGGGCCGCGGCCCTGGCCCTCGATTCGACGCTCCTGAACGAGCTGCTCGGCCGCGTTGAGCTCCGCGAACTGCTCGACGCGAAGGTCATCGAGGCCACCGAGCTTGAACTCCAGCGCCTTGCGCCGGACCGCCGTGCCCGGGGCATGGAAGGCGTTGCCGATCTGCTCAGGGTGCTGGGTCCGCTGACCCCTGAAGAAGTCGCCGCCCGCCTGGAGGCTCCGCCTGTCGAAACCCCGGTGGTGGAGCCCGCACCGGTGACTGAGGGATCTCGACAGGCTCGATCACCGGAACACGACCCGGTGGTTGAGCCCGCCGAAACCCCGCATGCCGACACTGCTCTGGCCACGACGCACCTGACCACACTGCTGCGGGCCAACCGGGCCATAAGAGTCAACATCGGCGGTGCCGAGCACTACGCCGCAGTCGAGGATGCCGCCCGGCTTCGTGATGCCATCGGCGTTCCGCTTCCCATGGGCGTTCCCCTGGCCTTCATCGAACCGGTGGCCGACCCCCTGGGCGACCTGGTTTCCCGGTACGCCCGCACGCACGGACCCTTCACCTCGGCGGAAGCCGCGGCTCGGTTGGGGCTTGGCGTCGCCGTGGTCAGCACCGCACTGAAACGGCTCGCCGCGGACGGCCGGGTGGTGGAAGGCGAGTTCCGGCCGCACGCCGCTCCAGCGGAACAGACGGCCAGCTATGGGCCATCGGACGAAACACCGGTTGAGGATGTCCAAACGGGTCAGCAGCTCCCGACAGAGCCCACGCAGACGCATCTTCCCGCCCCGACCACCAGCGAATGGTGCGACGCCGAAGTGCTCCGCAAGCTCCGGCGTCGTTCGCTCGCAGCACTGCGCGCCGAAGTGGAACCGGTGGACGCTGCCGCCTATGGACGCTTCCTGCCGGCCTGGCAGCATGTCCGCACTCCGGGAGCCGGGCGCGGGCAGCCGTCCCTGCGGGGGTTGGACGGTATTGTCACCGCGATCGACCAGCTTTCCGGCGTGCCGGTGCCGGCTTCGGCGTGGGAGCCGCTGGTCCTGGCCAGCAGGGTTTCGAACTACCAGCCCGCCATGCTCGACGAGCTCATGGCCGCCGGCGAGGTCCTCTGGTCCGGGGCGGGAGCGCTGCCTGGAAACGACGGCTGGGTCAGCCTCCACCTGGCCGATTCCGCCGAACTGACGCTGAATCCCGCCTTCGAATACGAACCCGGTGACGCGCAGCAACGCCTGCTTGACCACCTGAGGAACAACGGCGGCGGTTACTTCTTCCGCCAGCTGAAGGACGTGGCCGGTGGCATGGACGCGGTGCTCAGCGACCAGGAAGTGGTGTCCGCGCTGTGGGATCTGGCGTGGGCGGGCCGCATCACCGGCGACACCTTCGCCCCGGTCCGCGCCCTTATCGCCGGCGGCCACACGGCGCACCGCCAGGTGGCCCGCCCGCCCCGCGCCCGTGCCCCCAGGCTGAGCAGGCTCGGCCGCTCGCACGGCACCGGCCTCCTGGGATCGCCCGGGCTGGGCTCCCCTGGACTGGGCTCCCCTGGGCTGGGCGGCGGACGGTACGGCTCGTTGTCGGGCACTGCGGCAACACCCCCGCTGGCCGCGGGGCGTTGGTCTGCCCTGCCCTCGCCCGAAGTCGACGCCACCATCCACGCCCGTGCCACCGCCGAGCTGCTGTTGGACCGGTATGGCGTGGTGACGCGGGGATCGGTCATGGCGGAGCAGATCCTGGGTGGGTTCGGCCTGATGTACAAGGTGCTGGCCCGGCTGGAGGAGGCTGGACGCTGCCGCCGCGGGTACTTCATCGAGCACCTCGGGGCCGCGCAGTTCGCTGTCCCCGCAACCGTGGACCGGCTGCGCTCCTATTCCGAGGACACGCAGCTGGCCAAGCCCGAGCCAAGGGCGCTGGCCCTTGCGGCCACGGATCCCGCTAACCCCTATGGCGCGGCGCTGCCGTGGCCGGCACTCAACGTGGAAGCCGGGACGGGGCACCGGCCAGGGCGGAAAGCCGGCGCACTGGTGGTCTTGGTGGACGGCGCCCTGGTCCTCTACGTGGAACGCGGCGGTAAAACGCTGCTGTGCTTCAGCGAAGACACGGCCGTGCTGTCCGCCGCCGGGGCAGCCCTGGTGGGTGTGGTCACCCGGGGCGCGGTGGACAAGCTCATTATGGAGAAAGTCAACGGTCACGGCATCCTGGACACTCCCGTGGCAGCCGCACTCGCCGCCGCCGGGGCATATTCCACTCCCAAGGGTCTGAGGATCCGTGCCTGAGGGTGATTCCGTCTGGCGGGCCGCCGCCCAGCTGCACCAGGCCTTGGCGGGGCAGACGCTCACGGCGTCGGACTTCCGCGTGCCGAGGTTTGCCACGCTCAACCTGGCCGGCTGGACCGTGGCGGAAGTGGTCCCGCGCGGCAAGCACCTGCTGATGCGCGTGGTGGGACCGGACGGGAATGGACCGGAGGAGCGGACACTCACCATCCACTCGCATCTGAAGATGGAAGGCACCTGGCAGGTCTATCCGCCGGGTGGGCGCTGGCGGAAGCCGGGATTCACCGCCCGGTGCGTCCTGCGCACGGCCGCGGCCGACGCCGTCGGATTTTCCCTGGGCATCGTGGAAGTGGTCCGCACCGCGGACGAGGACACCATCGTGGGCCATCTGGGCCCGGACCTGCTGGGTCCGGACTGGGACCCGGCCGAAGCAGAGCAGCGGATCCGAGCGGCACCCGACGTGCCCATCGGCGTCGCCCTGCTGGACCAGCGCAACCTGGCGGGCATCGGCAACATCTACCGCTGCGAAGCCTGCTTCCTGTCCGGCGTGCACCCGGCGTCGCCCGTTTCAGCTGTCCACGACCTCCGGACTCTGATGACGGATGCCAAGCAGCTGCTCGAAGCCAACCTTGGCCCGGGACGCCGGGCGACCGTCCTCAATCCGGGCGGCATGTCAGTCGGGCGGATGGCGGGCCGTCCGGGCTACTGGGTTTACCGGCGCGAACACCAGCCCTGCCTGAAGTGCCGGACCCCCATCCGCCGCGACGTGCTGGGAAAACCCCACGGCGAGGAAGAGCGGGACATCTACTTCTGCCCGCAGTGCCAGCCAATGCTGCCCTGAGCGTCGTGTCCTAGGCGGTTCTAGGCGGTCCTGGACACGCGTTCGACGGCGACCGGCTCGCCGGTGTCCAGCTCGCCAGCGTCCAACTCACCGGCATCCTGCTCGTGGACTGCAGGTTCGGGTGAAAGCGCTGCAGGCACCATGAACCGCGGGAGCAGCAGCTGGACCAGCGGCCCGATGGCGAGGGCGTAGACCACCGTGCCCACGCCGACGGAACCGCCCAGCAGCCAGCCGACTCCCAGCACCACCACTTCGATCAGGGTGCGCGAGACCCGCACGGACCAGCCGGTGCGCCGCGCCAGCCCGGTCATCAGGCCATCCCTGGCCCCCGGGCCGAACCGTGCGCCGATGTAGCAGGCGGACGCGATGCCGTTCAGCAGCACGGCGCCTGCAAGCATGCCGATCTGGCCGCCCAGATGCGAGAACGCGGGGATCAAAGCCAGGCCGATGTCCGCAAAAACGCCCACCAGCACGGCGTTGCAGAGCGTGCCGAACCCTGGCCACTGCCGGAGCGGGATCCAGAGGAGCAGCACCAGGAAACTCACAATGATGACCACCACGCCGATACTCAGCCCGGTCCTGCCGGCCACCCCCTGATGGAACACGTCCCACGGATCCAGTCCAAGTCCGGCCCGGATAAACATAGCCAGGGAGATGCCGTACATGGCGAGGCCGATAAAGAGCTGGAGGATTCTGCGGGTCAACATAACGACAACCCTGACAGAAAACTGGCATTGAAATACATAGCCAGTTTGAGATACTGGCATCATGTCCTCTTCACTGAACCCGTCCGCACTGGCCCGTCTCCTGGGCGAGTGGAACCTCGGCGTCGCACCGGCCTACCGCGAGCTGGCCGACGTCGTACGCCTCCTGGTCCTGGACGGCCGGGTGGCCCTGGACACGGCGCTTCCCAGCGAGCGGGCACTGTCTGAGGCGCTGGGCGTCAGCCGCACCACCGTGACAGCGGCCTACGGGCACCTCCGTGAGCAGGGTTTCCTCAGCAGCGGGCAAGGTACGCGGAGCCGAACCCGGATTCCGCGTCTGACGCCACTGGGTACCACGGTGCTCACGGACCCGAGCCTTACAACAGCTGGGCGGATGCCCGGAACAACATCTCCCGGGCTCGCGGCACCGGAGGGGCTGATCGACCTCGCCTACGCATCGCTGCCCGCCAGCGGCGAGGTGGTACATCGTGCTTTCGCGGCAGCCCTCACCGAACTTCCCGCGCTCCTGCCGGGCTTCGGCTACGACGCCATGGGCCTGCTCCCCCTGCGCGAGGCGGTGGCGGCACGTTATACGGCGGCCGGCGTGCCGACCACTGCCGAACAGATCCTGGTGACATCGGGCGCCCAGCACGCCCTGAACATCATCATCCGCACCGTGGCGGGGCGGCAGGACAGGGTGCTGGTGGAACACCCCAGCTACCCGAACGCCCTCGATGCCATCCGCGCGGCCGGTTGCCGGGCCATTCCGGTGGCGTTCACCGCAGCCCACGGCGCGGGCACTGACAGGGCCGAGGGCGGTCCGCCCGCCTTAGCCTGGGACATGCACGCACTGCAGGGGACCATGATGCAGCAGCGTCCCAGGATGGCGTACGTGGTGCCGGACTTCAACAACCCCACGGGGCAGCTGATGCCCGATCTCCAGCGCCGCCAGCTGGTCCGCGCGGCCGCAGCCGCCGGAACGGTCCTGGTGGTTGACGAGACCCTCCGCGAGCTGAACCTCGACGGCGCCGAAACCAGTCCCGTGGCAGCCTTCAGTCCCGCGGTGGTCACCATCGGCTCGCTCAGCAAATCCCACTGGGGCGGCCTTCGGACGGGCTGGATCCGCGCTTCCGAAGCCATGATCCAGCGGTTTGCGGCGGCGCGGACGTCCCTGGACCTGGGCGGACCGCTTATGGAACAGTTGGCGGCCGCCCACCTGGTCCGCGCCCTCGACGAGCCGCTGCCCGCCCGGCTTAGCGCCCTCCGGGACAACCGCACCGCACTTCTGGAGCTCCTTGCCGGACACTTGCCGGACTGGGAAACGGTACGCCCGGCCGGCGGACTGTCCGCCTGGTGCAGGCTGCCAGCACCAGTCAGCACGGCGCTGACGATGATCGCTCCGGACTTTGGTATCCGGCTGGCCGCCGGGCCGCGGTTTGGCATCGGAGGCGCGTTCGAACGCTACCTCCGGGTACCTTTCACCCTGCCGCCGGACCAGCTGGAGACCGCCGTCCTGGCCCTGCGCTCAGCCCAGGATCGCCTCGATGCCGCCCCGCAGCTCCGCCGGACCCTGAAGAACGCGCCGGCCCTGGCTATCGCGTGACGCGTGGGCTTTCGGGATCAGCTGCCGCTGGCACCGCGGCCTGCGGCCCGGCCCATCCGCTGCTTGGCCGTATTGGTCCCGGCCCCGACCGGGACGTGCGCCGTCGCCTTGGCCAGCCCAAACTCCGGCATCCCGTTGTAGACAACCTCGATCCCGCCGGCCGGCACCTGGTACGTCTCATGCCAGACGCCGACGTCGCCGGTCCCGGAAAGTTCCTTCATGAATCGTCGACACGGTTCCAGGTGCGGGGACTCCCGGTCCGCGGCGAACTTCCGCAGGTGCTCGGGGCTCTCCCAGTAGCTGAGCAGGATGGTGGTGCGCCCGAACCACTGCTCACAGCCGAGCATTCCTGCCGCGGGGTCGGCGGCCAGGTGCTGGAGCATCCGCGGCATGGCGGCAGCCACCTTGCCGACGGTCCCGACCTTCCACCATCGGTTCGCCCGCATGCCAATCAGGAAGACCGTCACCGATTCGCGGCCCGGGTCAGCGGTGTACCGGCCCGGAAATACCTTCTGCGCCATGGGAACTCCTTCGGTTCGCGGTTTCATACCTTGTTTCATAACCTTGTTTCATAACACCGTTACGAAACAAGGTTATGAAACAATGGACTCCATGGCAAGACCCGTAGTGCATAACGATTCCCTCAGGCAGGACCTGCTGGCAGTCACGGCTGACCTGGTGGACCGCGACGGTCCCGCACGCGTCAATCTGCGGGATGTGGCAGCGGCCGCCGGCACGTCCACTACGGCCGTCTACTCGCTGTTCGGCGGAAAATCCCAGCTCCTGACGGCCGTCGTGGACGACGGGTTCCGGTCCTTCCGCGACTCCCAGGTGGCCGCGGCCCCTGGCGGACTTCGGGGACTCGGCGCGGCCTACCGGACCTGGGCGCTGGAGCATCGGGCACTCTACCGGCTGATGTTTGGTGGCGCGCTGGCCGCCTACGTCGATTGCCAGCCCAGCCCCGATGCTGCCGCCGATGCCATGGAGCCCCTGATGGAAGCGGTGGCCTCCGCCCAGTCTGCCGGCACCTTGCTCCAGGCACCGATGGAAATGGTCGCCGTCACAATCTGGGGGCAGGTCCACGGCCTCGTGAGCCTGGAACTGGCACAAGTGGGGCCGACGGACGCAGACTGGGCCGCGGCCTACAGCGCCGCCCTCGACGCCGTCGCCCGCGGCTGGGCCGCCTGACCCCGCTGCATTCGCGCGCGCCCGTGCAGACTTTCCCGACGCGCCGATCCGCCCGCGACTCGCAAATTATCTGACGCACGTGGATTTCCCAGTGCGCCAGATAATGTGCGAGTCAATAACAGCGTGCCGGCCTCAGGCCAACCTACGCATAGACCTTTTCGAGGAAGCCGCCCCAGGCCTCGGCGGTCGCTGAAGAGTCACCGCTGCCGCTGAAGTCGTGCACAGTCATACCCACCGGCGCGCCGAATGCGTTGCGGCCGAAGAACCGGTACATCGCATCCGACGTCCGCAGGCCCAGGAAGTGCTCGTTGGTGAAGTCCACTTCCCCGGCCAGCCGCCCCACGCCGTCGAGCTCCAGCTCAACAGCGGAACCCTGCGCGGCGGAGTCCACGCCCAGCGCCTTCTTCAGGCGTTCAAAACCGTCCGGGGTCTGCGATGCCGCCGGAGACTGGATGTCCGTAAACACCACCGGCTTGCCGTCGAAGTGCTGCAGGTACTGGCCCAGAGTGTGCAGGTAGAACGCCGTGTGCTTGCTCGCGCCGTCGTACTGCTCGTCCCAGTTGTCGGCGAAAATCCCGCTGTGGACATAGTGCAGCCGGGCGCGGCCGCCGTCGAGCGGTTCCAGCACGTGCTCCAGTTGGTTGAACCAGCCATCCGGGCCGTCCATCCGGGAGACGAGATGCGTGGGATGCTCCTGCACGGTCTTGACGTCCGGCCACTGGTCCGTGGGGAACATCCACGCCGGCGTTCCACTTGTCACGGCTTCCCAGACACGCTCGGGCGTGCCGGGCAGTTCGGTGTCGTACACGATCTCAAATTCACGGTTGTCAGTCATTGTCCTGCTCCTTCGCTGAAAGGGGTTTGATGGGGGTTTTGAGAACGGGGTGAAGAGCGACGACGAGCCGGTGCTTTCGTCCGCCCCCCGCCGAAGTGCCACTTGGGGGCGAGCCGCCTGCCGGGGCGCCACCCGGGCCGGCGACCGCGCCGCCGTCGTGATATTTGTCCACCAAGCGGGTCACGGCGACGCCGAGTTCCTCGGCAAACGCGGCCCGGTCCGCGGCCGTCCGGAAGGTAATCTCGCCGTCGATCGCGAACGTTGCCAGCTTCTGCCTGGCGGCGGCCGCGCCAGCGATCAGCCTGCCCACCTCCTGGACCATCCGCCCGGCGAGCGCCAGCAGCCAAAAGGCCGAGAACCGGTCGGAGAACCGGTGCGGATCCGGTGCCACCGACGCCAGGGCCACCGGAGAAATCAGGTAGGAGGCCGCCGTCGCCTGGAGGACGCGCTCGGTGACGTTCCCCTTCCGCCGCTCCTCCACGAGTTCCACCAGCCCGTGCCGTTCGAGGGCCTTGAGGTGGTAGTTGACTTTCTGCCGCGGCAGGCCCACCTTGGCGGCAAGCTGCGTGGCCGACCCCGGCTCCGCGAGCTCATGGAGGATACGCGTCCGGATCGGGTCCAGTGACGCTTCCGCCGCGGCCGGGTCCTCGATCACTTCGATGTCCAACATGCTTCCATCATGCCAACCGACAACTTTTATTGTCAAGAACTTTTTTTCCGTCGGTGCCGAGAACGTCGGAAAGCATCGGGGTCGCCGGGAACACTCCGATTCGATGGTTCCGTGCCCGATCGATGTCGCGGAACGTCGAGTGTGCACGGAACCGTCTTAACGGGTACGCCTGGGGTGGGGGTGGGCGCGGGGATAGGCGCGGGGAGGGGCCAACGTACCAGCAAAGTAGAATGGACCGGTGATGCAATCCCCCCTCCCCGTGCGCGACGGCGTCAACGCCACCCGCCTGCGCCTCCCGGACGAGGGGCCGTGGACCACCGCAATGGACTACATGATGCACCGCTGGGGCCACATCGATCCGCAGGGCATCGAGGACAGGTTCGACGCCGGCGAGATCGTGGGCGAGGGCGGCGTCGCCCTGGACCGGGCCACCAGGCTCGAGGACCACACCTTCATCTGGTACTACCGCTCATTGCCGCCGGAGACCCGTATCCCGGTGGAAATCAGCATCCTGCACCAGGACGACCACCTCCTCGTGGTGGACAAGCCGCACTTCCTGCCCACTACCCCCGGCGGCACCTACATCCAGGAATCAGCCCTCGTCCGGCTCCGGAACCAGCTCAGCCTGCCGGACCTGATCCCCATGCACCGCCTGGACCGGATGACCGCCGGTGTGCTGCTGCTGTCCACCAACCCGGAAACCCGCGGAAATTACCAGGTGCTCTTCGAGAAGCGGCAGGTGCAGAAGGAATACGAGTGCGTGTCCGCCGCGGAGCCCGCCGCCGGCCACCCCGCCGTCGACTTCCCCGTGGTGGTCCGGAACCGGATGACCAAATCCCGCAGCTACCTGCTGGCCGAAGTGATCGAGGGCGAGCCGAACGCGGAGACCCGGATCGAACGGCTGGAAACGTTCGACGGCGGCACTTCAGCAGGTGCCGCTGGCACCCGCACGCCTGGCACCCCTGCCGCTGGCACCGGCGCCGAAACCAACCCAGCCCGCCTGGCGCGCTACCGGCTGGAGCCGCACTCCGGAAAGACGCACCAGCTGAGGGTGCACATGGCCTCGCTGGGGCTGGGCATCGTGAATGACTCGTTTTATCCGGACCTGCTGGACAAGGCCCCGGACGACTACTCCAAACCGCTCCAGCTCCTGGCGCGCGGCATCCGTTTTGTCGACCCCATCAGCAAAAAGCCCGTGGAATACCGCAGCAAGCTGAAACTCAGTGAGGCTGCTCAAACCTTGCGCTGATCGAACACCGTCTTGAAGGCCTGCTCCATCTCGGGGCTGAACAGCACAAACTCCGCCAACTCGAGCGCGCTGGCCGGATGTGAGGCACCAAACCCCGTGACGGCGTCGTACGCGGCCTCCGCCACCTGGCGCCCGTGCCAGCCGTAGACTCCCCCGCCCACCGCGGGGAAGGCGATAGAAGACGCGCCCAGCGAATCCGCGAGCCGCAGGCTTTCACTGAAGCAGGAGACCAGCAGTGCCGGGTTGGTCTGCCCGGTGTGCCGATTCGGCCCTACGGTGTGGATGACCCAGCGCGCCGGGAGCCGGAATCCGGGAGTGGCGACGGCGGCTCCCGGCGCCAGCCCGTGCGGCAGGTCCGTTTCGCGGAGTCCGCGGCAGGCGGCCAGCAGTTCCGGCCCGGCGGCGCGGTGGATGGCCCCGTCCACACCGCCGCCGCCCAGCAAAGTGGAGTTGGCCGCGTTCACGATCGCATCCACGTGACGGGTGGTGATATCGCCTTGGAGGATGGTGATCCGCATGCCGCCAGTTTCCCACTTACGGGGTGCGGCTCAAAGGCCCCGCATCACCGCAGCCGAGGCACGCAACCAGGCCTCGCGTGTGGCCGGCAGCAGCGCCTGGTAGTTGAGCGGTCCGCCGGAGACGAGGGACTTGTCATAGGGAACATCGAGGACTTCCCGTGTCAGGGATTCGAAGTGGGCCCGGGTCCGGTCATGAAGCTGCAGATCGGTGTTCAGGGACGGCGCGGCAAGCAGGGTTACGGCGTTGCGGACTTTGTCCTGGTAGCCGCGTTCACGCAGCCCGTCCACAAGCCAGACGGCACTGGCCACCGTGTCTTCGCGGACGGTGGAAACGATCACCAGCTCGTCCGCCGCCGCCACAGCTGCTTCCCAGTTTGAGGACCTCATGTTGTTTCCGGTGTCAACCATGATGATCCGGTAGAAGCGGCGCAGCGCCGTGTGCAGCCGATCGAATTCACGGCTACCGATGATGGCAGCCCCGGCCGCGTCCTCGTCCGAGGCCAACACATCAAACTGTGCGGATCCCTGGTAGCGCACATAGCGGTCCAGGTCTCCGATCCTGCCAAGGACAGGATCTTCGAAGCGGTCAACTTCCTGCATCAGGTCAACGGCAGTGCCGGCGTGCCCTGCCAGAGGCGCCCGCCACCCCATGGTTCCGCGCGTTTCATTGTTGTCCCAGGCGAGCGTGTACCCCCCGCGCTGGATTCCCAGCGTCGCGGCCAGGAGCAAAGTCGCCGTAGTCTTGTGGGCGCCGCCCTTGGGGTTAACTACGACGACGGTCCGGGGGCCGTCCAGGCGCCGCTGCACCTCTTCGACGGCGTCCAGGTGGGCGAGTTCCCGCCGTCCGGGACCCAGGGAAAGGGAATTGCGGCTGAGCCGCCGAACGGCACCCTGCCAGCCCGCTTCGGCGAGCGGGGCCGGCTGGGTGGGCCTGTCGGCGAGGAAATCCTGGAGGGTGGGAACGTCGTCGGGAATCGCTGCAGCCGGGAGGGCCGCGCGGGCTTGAAAATGGGCCGGAGGGCGCAAGGGCGCCGGGGGGACGTCGTCGTCGGGCACGGCCGCGGGAGGTATTGCGATGGCCATGGCGGACCTTCCTTTCTGTAGTGGCTTCCCCATCTGTAGTGGCTGCCACGTCTGTGGCTTCCCTGCCCGGAGGTGCCGTGGCACCACGGACTCCGGCTCCGCCGTCATTCGCCACAGGTGCCTGCCGAGGCGGCCCAGCAGGCCGAGGAGGACCGACAGCAACCGGTACAGCAGAATGGCCAGGCCGATCACCGGCAGGGACAGCATCAGGATGGACAGGATGGAGAGCGCCGCGGCGGCCGGATCACCGGCGGCGATGGCACCACTGGCGAGCCCCGCGTGCTGCCGGATGGCGTTGGCGGTCTGCTCGATGATCATGGGCAGGTTCAGCAACATCCAGCCAAGCGCCAGGCAAAGAAGCGGTACCACCATGACTACCCAGACTGTGACGATGCGGCGGGCGAACGTCCGGAGCTCGGCAACCCGCGGATCCACCGCCCGCCCGGGAATGAGGCTGAGCAGAACCGGGCGGATGCGGTTAAACAGGTCCGGGACACCGGCGATGTCGGCCAGGACGAAATAGCCGTCGAAGCGCAGCGTCGGCACCAGCTGCTGGATCATCTCGAAATGCATCAGGGCCGCCGCCAGCAGGAAAAAGCCCTGCCCTGTCAGCAGGTAGGCGCCGCCCAGGCCGATCAGGCACAGGCAGTTGAAGTACAGCCCGCCAAGGTCCGTGCGGATCCTCCCCGCCCGGCCCAATCGGTAGGAGTCGGTGACGTTTGTGAAGAATGCCGGAAAGACCAGATAGACGCCGACGCCGATCACTCCCGGCCTGGCGCCGCCGTACCGGCACGCCGTGGCATGCCCCAGTTCGTGGATCACGGCTCCCGCCGTAAGCATCACGAAGATGCCAAGGAGCAGCGCCGGCGTGAGTAGAACCTGGTCCAGGGAAGCCAAGAAGTCGCCCTTGGCAAGCACCAGGATATCGACGACGGCCAGCCCAACCAGGACGGTGGTCACCACCGGACTCCAATACAGCGGGGCCAGGATCAGGGCTAGCGTGTTGACTGCCTTTTCCGGCAGCAGCGTTCCCCGCAGCCGCAGGGCCAGCAACGGGTTTGCCCGCGGCGGAGTCCCGGCTTCAGCGAAGTCCGCATCGGCGTCGTGAACGAGGCCCATCGGCGCCAGCCTGGTGTCGATGAGGTGCAGGAGTCCGCTCACACCCAGCTCACGGCCGTAGGCGTCGCTGATGTCGCGCGCTGTGTCTTCGAGGGATTTCTCCGCCGAGGTGGAGGCCATCACCAGATAGAGCAACTCCGAAAGCTGCACAATCTGGCCGTCGCCACGCTGCACCAGGTAGCTGCGCTCCTTTAGTCCCGAGCCTTCAACCGGGCCCAGGAAAACAATCCCGAGTGCAGGGGACCAATGCGGGACAAAGTCAGCTTCGGGTACTGTGGTCACGGTCCCCACCTAGGTTGAGCCACTAAGAACGGCGGGCATGCTCCGACGCTGAAGCATGCCCTCCGGGTTTACTGTTGATCCTGCGGACCTACTGTTGCAGGACGATCACTTCCTGCCAGGCGGCCGAGTTCGCGATTGAACCGATCGAGGCCGCATTGATGGCGATCGAAAGGTTCACGGCGATCACGGGAGCAACGTTGATGTTGAAGAACAGCGTTTCCCTCATTGGAAGCAGTTCTGCAACCTCGGCGTCGAGATCCACCGGTAATAACGCGGTTGATGCCGTCATAGCACCTCACCTCTCTCCCCTGGGCAATCCCAGGGTCCAGATATCGGATGATAGACGGACTTAACCCTGGACCACGGCGATGTTCTGAAGCGCAGTGCTGTGTGCTACCGCAAAGAACGAGGCAGCGTTCAGAGCCACAGACGCGTTGCTTGCGTAAACACCTGCCCAGTTCGTGTCCAGAAACAGGGTCTCCCGCGAAGGCAACAGCTCCACCTTCTGGCTTTCCAGTTCGTGAACGGTAAGTTCCTTCATCATGTCAATCACCCCCTTTCGACGTCCCGCGATCAGTCAACGCGTCACCCCGTTGTGGCTTCGTTACTGGGCTGTTATTTTTCCGTTGTCGCATAAAAATAATGTGGTGACAGTTTTGACTTGGGCGCCGAATAATCTTTGCCTAGGATGGTCATACTGGACAGTAATGTTCCTGGACGGAAATTGCAGACAAGGAAAGCAGGCGCCGATTCATGGCGGACATTGAAGGCACCATGGTCATCCGCGCGTGGGCGGAGCCTGCCCAGAACCACCGCGTACGGGCGCGCCTGATCTCCAGTCATCCTGGCCAGGACCAGGAAATTGTGGAGACGGCCGGCGATGAAGAAGAAATCATTATGGCTGTGCAGCGCTGGCTCGATGTGCTGAAAGCCTCAGAAAGCACTGCCAGCGCATAACCCGAAGTTCCCTTATCGGCTGGGCTGATTCCAGCAAACCCTTCTTGAATGACAACCGGCGCCATGTGGATTGACGGGCATGTGGACCTATTCCCGGTATATAACCCCAAAAACCGGCTCTCCTGACTCATCCGTGGGTTAATTCCGGCCCGGGAGCGCCGGTTTGGGGCCGCCGAGGCTGAGCATGGCTAACGCGATGAGTGCGTCC
>NZ_JBSRZM010000037.1:0-31568 GCF_054057635.1 Arthrobacter sp. UYNi723 | reverse complement strand
ACGCCGCCGACGGCACTAAATCAAGACGCCACGGCAAAAACCTGCCTCGTCACCGGCAACGACGCCCCTACCGTCAACCACTGCGACGCCTAACAACTTGCAGCATGAGCGTGTTGACGTAGACGAGGGCGGCTTGCAGGATCCGCTGACACAGCACGGTCATCTCCTGCTCGTCGTGGCGTTTGGAGGCGATCTCGCCGCCCTTGCCGTCGGAGATGACCGAGTTCGCGCCGTTGAACGCCTCAACGATGTTGAGACGTTCGGATCTCACGTTGCAGATGCCGGCCGCGGAGCCACCGGGCGACGAAGATGGTGAGTTGGTCCCGCCCGACTTCCAGCATCGTCTGGGAGGTGGGTGGGACGCCGAGCGGGTGAAGCGGCGCAGGATCGCCTCGGTCGAAGCGGTGCCCTGCCGGATCGAGGTCATTTAATCATCTGGTCGCTGTTCCGCTCGACCAGGCCCCAGCGGATAGGACCGGGCAGTTCGGGGCCCGAGTCGGTCAAGAAAGTACTGACGGGTGACTGCGCCTCGTCAGGGTGAGACCCAGCCCAACCACGAAGGCCTACAGCATCGCAGGTGCCCAGCTGAGGTACGGAAAGAACGCCGTCGCGACGAAGAGCATGGTGATGGCCGCGCTGAACCAGCCGACCCGGGCGATGGCGCCCATGTTGTCGTTGAAGATGTACACCACGGTCACTGCGCCAAGGCTCGACTCGTCGCTGGCCGAAGCCAGCACACTGGACATCCCGAACCCGACGAGCATGACCAACCCTCACTCCCGAGGAGGCTGGTGATGGTGGGTCATGCGCTCAATCTGGGCCTCGATGTCGCCGCTCTCTTGGACGAGGTCGGTGTAGATGCGGCCCCAGGCAAACTGATCGCCTTCGACGCCGAAGAGGTTCACGCCAGCGAACTCGAAGTTCGTCGCGTCGGTTCGCCTGCCGTACATTCGCCACTCCATCCACACGACATCGTCGTCGGCGACGGACCGAAGAATCTCTGCGCGCAAGTCTGGAACTCCGGCGAACAGAGCAGCGAAGTTCGTACGTACCCGCGCACGCCCACGGAACTCCTGTCCTGGGCGCGTTGGCTTCACGTCCTCGTAGTCGTCGGCGAAGCACTGTGCCGCCGCTTCGAGGTCGTGCGCAGACATCGCAGCGACCCATCTGCGTGCCACATCCCGGGGGTCGGCGGTCAAGACCAGAACTCGTCGAAGGCGTGGAGGTCGAAGACGTGGGGCCAGCACTCGGCGACTCGGCCCTCTGCCACCCGGTATACGTTGGCTGTCCTAAAGGTGTAGGGCTTGTCGTCCCGCTCAGCCGTGACGTTGGCCAGTATGATGACGTGGTCGTCGGTGACCGCCAGGTCGTAGGGCGAGGCATGGTAGGGGCGCCCGCCCGTCACCTCCTTCTGCTTGTCCCACAGGTCGATCACGGCGTCGGCGCCGCGGTAATTACCCGAGAAGGGGTTACGTCCAGGGATGTGGTAGGTGACGTCGTCGGCGAGCTGGGCGTTGAGCGCCTCGCGGTCGCCCGCTCGTAGGCAACGAACATGTTTCTGATGACGTCTTCGTTCGGGTGTCGCATACGTTTCCCTTTCCCCGACGCAGCAGGCCTTCTGGCGGGTCCGTACGGCTCATCGTATGATGCGGCTCTGAAACTGTCGATAGCGGTCAGCGCGAGGATCGAGGGTTTCTGGCGCGTACGTGCCGATGGAGGTCGGTGTTCAGGTTGCCGGTTTGCGTTCCGGCAGTGCGCGAATCGACGGGAGATTCGCAGCGCGACAAGGGCCCTTCACGGGTCGCGGTCTCCCAGTGTCAGTGAGGGATGGGCCTAACGGGCGCCGGCGGGGAGAAGTCCCGTGCTCTGCCGTGCACTTTTGCAGGAGTCCTCTGTACCAATCTCGCGCTACGGCGCTGTGGCTGCTGCGGTGGTGGTTGCTGGGACCCAGCGGTACAGCGTACGTACAGAGACGCCGAGATTAGCGGCGACTTCTTTTGGCGGAGTGCCCTGGCTAAGCAATGTCTTGGCTCAGCGGATCTTGGCGTCTGTCATGATTCGCTTGCGGCCTCCTATCCTGCCTTGTTCTCTGGCTGCCTGGAGGCCGGCTTGGGTGCGTTCGATCATGAGCTCGCGTTCCATTTGGGCGAGCGATGCCATGACGTTGAAGAAGAAACGTCCGGGAGGATGTGGTGGTGTCGATTGAGTCTGTCAGGCTAACAAAGCCGATTCCCTGTTCGTTGAAGCCGCTGGCGAAGTCCAGCAGGTCTTCTACGTTTCGGCCCAGTCGGTCGAGCTTCCAGACCACGAGAGTGTCCCTGTCGCGTAACTGGTCGAGCGCCTTGGCGAGTCCTGGGCGTTTGGCCGTTCGCTGACGTGGGCGAATGCGATGATGATTGGCGTTTCCGGCATCGTCACGTGGGGCAGACACGGCTGGCGGATAGCGAGAGCCGGTCTGCAAGGGGGCTATGGCTACTGCATGCTCCAATCGACTCTGCTGCCGCCGACGACCAATCCCCGGGCAAGATCTGCAATGTCCGCCTCGCTACCCCGGTCCTACCGCTCCCACTAACCGCATTGAGAAGCTTCATGCTTTCAGGGCAGCCTGCACCCGTTCCAGCTTCTCGTTCGCTTGGAACAACCCGCTTATCTGGGTTCCTACTGCCTGTGCCTGCATGAAGTGCACGCCCAAGTCATTGTCACCGGTGACCCTGGCGGCGGTTTCCCTCAACTCACTCTGAAGCTCAAGTATTTCTAAGTGCAGATCCGAGCTACTCCGTACCCAGCTGCAGTCTCTGGACGCAGCCCGGCTGAGCCCAGCAAGGATTTGTGATGCCCGGTCAATCTTTCGAGCCAATTCCTCCGTCAGTTCAGTCATCAAATGCCCCCACTTTGGTCGTGCGCATACGATCGGATACATGAAAAAATCAGGTGCTTAACCCACGGGCCTAACCTCTTTTGCGAACAAGGAGAGGCCGTTGATGTCCCTAGCTTCAATGCCGTTTACTTAGGTTTCTTTGGTATTCGTTTGAGTGGCCAGTTGGACATCTTGCGTTTGATGACACGGGGATTGGAGCGCTGCCGGCGTGGGGGCACGCCCCGGAAGTTCTACGGGTCACCCAGGGCAGCGGGACACCAAGCCTGCTTGGAAAAGCCTTGGCGGAGTACGGCAGAATAGCCAAAACCGGGCACCTGCTGGACTTCATCGACGTTGACGAGGGCTACCGCCGGCAAATCCATACTCAGTTGACATTGCAGGAATCCCGGCACGCCCTGGCCAGACTCATTTTCCACGGCAGGAGGGGACAGATACGGCAGCCTTACCGGGAAGGCCAGGAAGACCAGCTCGGAGCCCTGGGCCTGGTCCTAAACGCAATCATCCTGTGGAACACCCGATACGTGGACGCCGCGCTCACCGAGCTCCGCGACCGTGGCTCCAGTGTTGCCGATGAAGACATACAACGCCTTTCCCCGCTGGCCTCGGAACACATCAACATGCTGGGCCGCTACACTTTCACCGCAGACCCCGCCGGCACGCGGCTTCGGCCCTTCCGGAACCCCTCCGAGGACCGAGAGGCCTGACCCGGAAAACGGTGAACCGCTTTGCTGTCCCGCAAGGGGAACCCTCTGCGGGACGCGGTCTCACGCGTACGACCTGAACGAGAAATATCCGGACAGAATAGGGGGATGGCAACAGTTAGGATCGGCCGCTCCCAGCGGATCACTTTTGATGAAGTGTCGCGGGGTTCGGACGGCGAGGTGAACAGCATGCTTGTGGCCGTTGAATTGACAGACCTCAAAGGGCATCGAGAAGTCGCAGCGCACTATGCGAGTGGCTTTCAGGATCTGAACGAATTCTTCGAGGATTTGGTCGAGCACTGGACTGGCTGGCCAGGCACCAAGACGTATACCTCTCTGGAGGGAGATCTACGACTGACTGCCAACCACACAGGTCACGTTAAGTTGGGCTTCACCCTGCAAGATCCCTCATTCCCAGAGACCTGGTCTCTACGAGGTCAGCTGACACTGGACGCCGGAGAAGAACTGACGCAAGCAAGCGAAGCGATGAAAAGGTTGCTCAAGTAGTACAAAAATCCGTCAGTGTCCGATTAGGGCATCCCCTTGCGGGTCTCAGCCCGCCACAGCGTTCTCCTGGCTTGGTCACGCCGAGCCCCACGTAGACTCAGCTTGAATGACATCGGTTTGGGGGACAAATGGTTTTTGGCAAGAAGCGGAATTGCGGGATGTGCGGGGAGACTCTGGCGGCGCATGAAAGGGATGTCCGGTTCCGTCTCCCGGACCCTGTACTTAACAGCCCTGAGCAGCATCGCGCTGAAGGCAGCTGGCTGAGCGACCCGGATCCGACCACGGCCACGCTCATGCAGATCCCGAACATCAGCCCGTTCGTCCGCGCCCTGCTGCCGGTCAAACTGCAGGGCGGGCACGAGTTCCGGTTCGGGGTTTGGATCGCCATCCATCCGGATGACCTGCAGCATGCCTGCAGGGTTTGGAACGCGCCTGAATATGCCGACCTGAAACTCACAGGCTACTTGGCTAACAAGATCCAGCCCTGGGGTTTCTTCGCCGTTCCAGTGAACCTGGCCGTGCTGAACACGGAGCAAACACCTTACTGCGTGTCCAGCCCGAATGAGGAACTGAACGACGTGCTAACCAGGGAGTGGCCGCACGACATTCTGGCTTCGCTGCCATCATGACCGCCGCCAGGCCGCCTACCGACAGGGGACGTTCGCCGCGGTGTGCGTCATGGTCCTCGCCCGGAAATGCGCTCCAGGCGCCGCCCGTAAGCCGGTCCTCCACCGGTCGCGCACACCGCTGAACTGCATCATTGCGAGCTGGGGTCCATCAGCGTCCCGTAAGACCCGTCCGGTGAATTGACCGGTAAGGGGGCGTTATATGACACACTATTTTCCATGTCTAAAATACTGGTCGGCTACGCGCGCGTGTCCTGTGACTTTCGGCGGTAAATGGCGGCTTTTTCACGGCGCTATTTGTCGCATGGCGCAGCCCGCAAGGGGATCCTTTACAGGGCGCAGCGGGACAGCAGACTGACGACCTTGCCGGCAATTCACACCCGATGCCTAGCGAGTTGGACGTCGAGATCGACGCGTTGCTCGGGCTGCAGAATCAGCAGCATGGGCCGAATCTGCGGGCAGAGCCCCAGGGCGCTTCAGCCAAGGACGGGGTGGCAGACGGTGTTATTGGTAGCGTCCGCCCGATGGGGTGACCGACAGGGTCTCGTGGCGTCCCTCTGTTGCCGGATTGTAGGAGTAGCGGAATTCGCCGGGTGTGTAGCCGTACGCGTTCTTGAAGGTACGGGTGAAGCTGGCAGCGTCGCTGAAGCCCCATCTGAGGCCGACTGCAGCGATCGGCCTGTTGGAGAGGGCGGGGTCGGCCAGTTCCTGGCGGCAGTTTTGCAGTCTTTGCTGGCGTATCCAGCCACTGACGGTCTCTTCGTGGTCGGCGAAGAGCTTTTGCAGGTAGCGCACTGAAATGTGGTTCGCTGCGGCGATCCCGGCGACGTTAAGGGCCTGATCTGCCAGCCGCGAATGAATGTATTGCTTGACCTTTAGGAGGATGACATCTCGTTGGGGGGAGTTCGGGGCGTCCGATGCGAGCGTTTGCAGGAAGGTAGCGGAGATGAGCTGCACGAGGGCTTCGGAAGCTTCGAAAGTGAGGGAGATGCCCTCGCCATTGAGCTGAGTGTCCATGGCGGTGAGCAGGGAGGACGTGAGCGCGCCCAGCCCCTGCCGGCCGGAGACGCGGGAGGCAGTGACCTTTCCCAAGGCGGGCTTGCTGATGTTGAGCCAGTCGGCTGGAAGCATGAGCACCAACATGCGGAACGTGTCGTCGAAATAGAGATCGTACGGGCGGGTGGTGTCGTAGAGGGCGAAATCACCCGGCGTCAGGGCTGCTTCTCGGCCGTCTTGGGCGACCACGCAGTAGCCCCGAAGCTGCAGTCCCAGCTTGACGATTCCCGGGTCGTTCTGTGCGATGGTGCGGGCCGTTCGGCTAACCTGCAACGAGGTGCCTGCAACTTCGGAGACTTGTATGCCGCCGAGACACTGATTGATCAGTCGGCCGCGAAACTCGTCGACATTGCGCGCCGTTGCATCCAGTGGCACGAACGCTGTGTTGACGGCGTCATGCCAGGCATCGAAATGTTCTCTTGGTGCCATCCCGGTGCCGTCGAACACGGCCGGGCGGTTGGCGAGTACTGCTTCGGGCATCTGGATCCTCACTTTGGGGACTACACAAATCTAAGCACACCTCCCGATCGGCGTGATGCGCATTACACGCCTGCACCTGTGGGACAGCCGCGTGCGCGTCAGGCTAAGGACGCCAGGGGGTTCTTGGGGGACATTGAAGGTATTACGGCTCGAATGCTTTCAAGGAGGAAAACATGAGCGATATCGCAGACATGCCGGTTTCGGACTTCATTGTCATTGGTGCCGGTTCGGCCGGCAGCGTTCTCACGCGTCGGCTTCTGGATGCCGGACACTCCGTCCACGTCATAGAAGCAGGATCCGTCGATTCTGATCCGAACATCCACAGCCCGCAGGGCTGGCCCATGCTATTAACCGGCCCAAACGACTGGGCGGTCATGACCACCCCTCAAGCACATGCCAACAACCGCAGCCTCTTCTGGCCTCGGGGCAAGGTCTTGGGCGGGAGCAGTTCTCTTAACGGCATGATCTATATCCGCGGTCACCGGAGCGACTATGACGCCTGGGCAGCCAACGGCGCCGAGGGCTGGTCCTGGAACGAGGTCTTACCGCTGTTCAAGCGTTCTGAACGTCACGCCGACGGAGCCAATGAGTTCCACGGCGGCAGCGGCCTCCTCCCGGTGGAGCGGATCAAGGACCGCCACGAGCTTGCCGAGGCGTTCGTTGACGCCGCCAAGAATCTGGGGCACAAGGAGACCGAAGACTTCAACGGTGAGTTGATGGAAGGGGTGGGGTTCAACCACACCACGACACATAATGGACGGCGGGCCAGCGCCTGGCAGAGCTTCGTAGCCCCCGTTCTGGACCATGCGCAGCTCACTGTCACGACGGGTGCCGAGGCAAGCCGGATCGTCGTTGACTCCGGTCGCGCCACTGGCGTCGTCTACATCGTCGACGGGCAGGTCCGACGTGCGTCAGCCACCTCGGAAGTAATCCTGTCGGCAGGCGCCATTGGCTCACCTAAGCTCCTGATGCTCTCGGGCATCGGTCCCGCGGCACATCTGCAGGAGGTGGGGGTCGACGCGGTGGTCGATCTTCCCGGTGTGGGCGAAAATCTCCACGACCATCTTCTGGCCGGAAACATCTACGAGGCGTCGCAGCCTCCCGCCGCCGGGCGGCACAACCTGCTGGAGAGCCAGCTGTACGCCCACAGCAACCAGACGGACGAGGAAGCACCTGACCTGCAGCCGCTCTTCCTGCATCTGCCGTACCCGACGGACGGCGGTGCTGCCCCCGAATACGGCTACACGATCGCACCGGGAATCGTCCGGCCCCGCTCACGGGGCACGCTCCGGCTGGCATCGGCCGATCCCTCCGCCGCGCCCCTCGTGGATCCGAACATCCTCGCCGAAGAGTACGACCTCGAGGCCCTGGTTGATGCGATCATCATGTGCCGTGAGATCGGTGCGCAAGACGCCTTCGCGCCCTTCCGGAAAGCCGAATACACCCCCGCGGGAACCCAAAGCCGGGACCAGCTGCGCGAATTCGCCCGCCAGGTCGCAGGCACCTACCACCACCAAGTCGGCACCTGCAAGATGGGCACCGACGACCTGTCAGTTGTTGACCCCCAGCTTAGGGTCCGGGGAGTGACGGGCCTGCGCGTCGCGGACGCCTCGATCATCCCGTCAGTGCCAAGCGGAAACACGAACGCCCCTGCCATCATGATCGGCGAAAAAGCAGCCGACCTCATTCTCGGGAACTAGGCGGCTCTGATTCTGTACGGGGCCCGGCGCGGTCCTGTCGCCGCCCTTACCGGCGACAGGACGGCCCGTGCCTTATCGGCCCAACCGTCCGGGCGACTACCAAAGCGCTCATCCATCACACCATCAGATTTCCTATGAGGAGCCACCCATGACTACCGAAATCACGCAGACCCACTTCGCCACGGCGGCGGACCTGTTGGCGGTGATAGAGCCGGCAGAAGTCGGCCGCGGGATCCAGGACCCGGCCACCGGCGACGTGGTTGGCCGCGCGCCGGAGCACGGCGTCACCGAGCTCCAGGCCGCGATCGACTCGGCCCGGGCTGCGCAGCCGGGCTGGGCGGCCCGGGCCCACGAGGACCGCAGCGAGTACCTGAACCGTGCCGCAGATGCGGTCGAGGCGTCGGCCGCGGCGTTGGCTGAGCTGCTGTCCCGCGAGCAGGGCAAGCCGCTGAACGGTCCGAATGCCCGCTTCGAGGTCGGTGCCTGCGCCGCCTGGCTGCGGGCTACCGCATCGTTTTCAATTGATCCCGAGGTACTGGTGGACGACGACGGCGGCCGCGCCGAGCTGCACTACCGTCCGCTGGGCGTGGTAGGGGCGATCGGCCCGTGGAACTGGCCCATGATGATCTCAGTCTGGCAGCTGGCCCCGGCACTGCGCATGGGCAACACCGTGGTCATGAAGCCCTCCGAATATACGCCGCTGTCCGTATTGGCCCTGGCGGAAGTGATTAATCAGGTCCTTCCGAAGGGCGTGCTGCACGTCGTCTCGGGCGGACGCGATGTCGGCGAAGCACTTGCCTCCCATCCGGACATCGACAAGCTCATGTTCACGGGGTCGACCGCGACCGGCAAGGCGATCATCCGCTCCTCCGCAGATACCGTGAAGCGGCTGACGCTGGAGCTCGGCGGTAACGACGCCGGCATCGTTTTGCCCGATGCCGACCCGCAGGCGATCGCGCAGGACCTGTTCTGGGGCGCGTTTATTAACACCGGCCAGACCTGCGCGGCGCTCAAGCGCCTATACGTGCACGAGGACCTCTACGATCAGGTCTGCGACGCGCTCACCGCGGTCGCCGAAGTCACGCCGATGGGCGTGGGCCTGGACGAGGCCAACGTGCTTGGCCCGCTGCAGAACAAGGCACAGTTCGACATCGTGGCCGGCCTGGTCCAGGCTGCAAAGGATGGCGGGGCCCGCGTGCTGATCGGCGGGAACCCGGAAGCGGACCAGCCCGGCTATTTCTATCCCACGACCCTTGTCGCGGATATCGACAACGACAACCCGCTCGTCGCACGGGAACAGTTCGGCCCGGCCCTGCCGATCATCAAGTACTCCACTGTGGACGAAGCCATCGAAATGGCCAACGCCCTCGATGTCGGCCTCGGCGCCTCCGTCTGGTCCTCTGACAAGGACAAAGCCCGTGAGGTCGCCGCCCGTATCGAGGCAGGCACGGTGTGGATCAACAAGCACGGCGCGGTGGACCCGCGTGTCCCGTTCGGGGGTGCCAAACAGTCAGGCTACGGGCTCGAGTTCGGCGTCGAAGGCCTCAAACAGCTCGGAGCCCCCCAAATCATTAGTTCCTAGGGCTGGATTCGGTTTCGATATCCAAGAACGCTGGGCCGGGCCTTCCCGTAGAAGGCCGGCCCAGCGTTGAATCCTGCGAGAGGGAAACCAGAAACAGATGTGTGACAGTTGGGGATGGCCTCAGCCGTCGGCGCCCGGTTGGCGTATGCGCTGTTATCGGCGTTTGGGTGCTGAAGATTTAGTTGAAAGCTGGAGAACGAATAACACTTGGCAACGTGTCCCGCAAGCCGGTCCCCCTCTGGCCCTGGCCGACGGCCCAACCGGCATCTTAGGAGACCCCTGCCATTCCGCTCTGCTCCATTGACTGTCTTGAAAATCTAAAGCTTTTCGAGACGCGGGGTTCGCGACTTGAAGCGTCAAAGGACTCGGCGTCGTGCCGGGCCGCCCGGTGTCTTGGAAAGATGTCTCATCGTGAATCGTCTCAGGCGGGTGCCGGCCGGGGGTTTCTGAGGCACAATGGCGGGGTGAGACATCTCGGGTATACGCGTGTGAGTACGTCGGGCCAGGACGCGAAGTTACAGCTCGATGCATTGGTCGACGCCGGGGTGCAGAAACGGGACGTGTTCGCCGATGTCACCTCCGGGAGCAAGGCCGCTATTGAGCGGCCCGGGATGAAGAAGCTCCTCGCGTATGTGGAGCCGGGCGATACCGTCGTCGTGTGGCGGGTGGACCGGCTCGGTCGGTCCTTGATCGATGTTTTGAACACGGTGAACCTGCTGCGGGAACGCGGCGTGTATCTGAGGTCCATCTCGGACGGGATTGACCCCACATCAACGTCGGGTCGCCTGATGCTGAACATGCTCGCGACTTTGGCCGAGTATGAGCGGGAGTTGATCGTCGAACGCGTGAACGCGGGCATCGCCGCGGCCAGGCAGGGCGGAACCCGCTTCGGCCGGCCCTTGTCCGACCCGCTCGTCATCGCCGACAAGCTCGCGATCGCCCAGGACGCTCGCGCGAAGGGCCGCACCGCTGAGGAAGCGGCCCGACTCGTCGGCTGGAGCCGCGCGACGCTTTACCGTCATCAGCAGGCGGCCTCCCGGTTATGAAGCATGGGCTGTCGGCCGAAGACCGCGCGGCGCTGCTCCGGCAGCACCTCGATGACGGTGTTCCCCTCGCCAGAATCTCCGACCAGGCCGGCATCCCCCTCCGCACGCTGCAACGGTGGACGGCAGGATTCCGCGCCGCCGGCTCGGCCAAGGCCCTGGGCCGCCGGCCACGCTCGGACCGTGGGAGCCATTCGCTCCCGCCCGAAATCGTGGGCGCGATCGAAGGCCTCGCGCTCCGCCGCCCGGCGCCGACCATCGCGTTTATCCACCGGCGGATCTGTGACGTCGCGCTCGACCGGGGCCTTCCGGCCCCCGGCTACACGACCGTCCGGGCTGTCGTTTCCGCCATCGATCCGGGACTGCGCACGATCGCGCTCGAGGGCGACGCCGCGTACCGGGACCGGTTCGAGCTGGTCTACCGGCGCACCGCCAGCCGCGCGAACGAGCAGTGGCAGTGCGACCACACCGAGCTGGACATTGAGATTGTCGACACCGCCGGGGCCCGCGCACGCCCGTGGCTGACCGTCCGTCCTCGATGACTACTCCCGCGCCGTCGCCGGCTACACCGTCTTCACCGGTGCGCCGACCGCGCTCCAGACGGCGCTGGCCCTTCACCAGGCCGTGCAGCGCAAGAAACATCCGGCCTGGCCCGTCATGGGTCTGCCCGATGTCCTCTACAGCGATCACGGCGCGGATTTCATGAGCACCCACCTCGAACGGGTCTGCCTCGACACCCACATCCGGCTCATCCATTCGCTCCCCGGCGTGCCGCAGGGCCGCGGGAAGATCGAGAGGTTCTACCGTACCCTCACCGAAGGGCTCCTGCCGCATCTGCCCGGTTTCATCCCGCACGGCACCCGAGGGACCCCGGTGACGGCACCGACGATGACCCTCGAGCAGCTCGATACCGCGCTTGAGCGGTTCATCGTTGACGAATACAACCAAAGCCCGCACTCCGAAACCGGAGAGGTCCCCGCCGCACGCTGGCAGGCCGGCGGCTGGATCCCCCGGATGCCGGCCCGGCCCGGGGACCTTGACCTCCTGCTCCTGACCGTCGCACACCAGCGCATCGTCCACCGCGACGGTATCCACTTCAACGGCCTGCGCTACCTGGACCTCACACTTTCGGCCTTTGTCGGCGAAGCCGTCACCATCCGCTATGACCCCCGGGACATGGCCGAGATCCGAGTCTGGCACCAGGACAACTTCATCTGCCGTGCCATCACTCCGGAACTCGCCACCGGAACCATCACTTTCAAGCAACTCAAGGCGGCCAGATCAGCACGCCGGAACGAACTGAAGAATCAGCTGCGCAGCAAGCTCAGCCTCGCCGATGCCCTCCCCACCGACGACCGCTACGCGCCGCCGGCACCCGTCGAACCGACAAAGGCCAGCCAGCAACCTAGTGATGAAAAGCCGCATCAGCTTCGCATCTACGCCGAAGACTGACCCCCAGGAGAGGAACGCCCATGCCCGCCAAGGACGAGAACGACGATGGCCGCCGCTTCCTATCCGCCGATCTCGGCGAGATTTCCGCCGCCCCGCCACCGGTCCCACCCGACACACCGGCATTTCTCATCACCAAGGAGCACCGGCGCTTCACCGAATTCGCCACCGCAGTCCGAACCAACCGCCACATCGGCGTCTGCTACGGCCCACCCGGCGTCGGCAAAACCCTCTCCGCACGCGCCTACGCCGGCACGACCGAATGGGAACAATGGCAACGGACCGGTCAAACCAACACCGAGCCCATCCCTCCCCGCGTGCTTGAGGCCAGAACCGCATTCTGGACGCCTACAGTAACCATCAGCCCCCGAGAGATCGACCGGCAACTACCCCGGACCTGCCAGAGAATCTCTTGGGCAGTCGAATATGCCCAGGACGGCAACATCGACGTCTTCGAGCACCGCGACTCCCGGGCTTCCGGCCTGACCGAACTCCTCATCATCGACGAGGCTGACCGGCTCAAACCTCCAGCGCTCGAGCAGGTCAGGGACTACTACGACCGCCACACCATGGGCGTCATCCTTATCGGCATGCCCGGCATCGAAAAACGCCTCGCCCGCTACCCTCAGCTCTACAGCCGCATCGGCTTCGCCCACCACTACCGGACCCTCAGCACCGAGGAACTCACCTTCGTCCTGGCAAACCGCTGGCAGGAACTCGGCCTGACTATCGACCCCCACGACTTCACGGACGCCGAAGCGATAGCCGCCGTCGCCCGCATCACCAACGGCAACTTCCGGCTCATCCAACGCCTCTTCACCCAGATCACGCGCATACGCGACATCAACCAGCTCAACAACATCACCAAGGAAGTCGTCGAAGCGGCACGCGAAACCCTGCTCATCGGCACCTGACCGCGCCAAATAGCGCCGCTAAATAGACGCCAAATACCGTGGAGAATCACACGCGTGTCCACCGAGGCGCAAGACCTCACTGCGCAGCGTGATGCCCTGGCTGCCTTTGGCGTTGAGTCTGAACGAATTTATGTTGACCACGGCTTTACTGGCACAAACAAGAACCGTGCCGGACTTCGCGAAGCCCTGGCCGCGTGTCGGGCGGGGGATACCTTCGTCGTCACGAAACTTGACCGTCTGGCCCGTTCCGTCCGGGATGCCCACGAAATTGCAGATGACCTCGCTAACCGCGAAATCAAACTCAGCATTGGTGGATCCGTCCATGACCCCGTTGACCCGATGGGCAAACTGCTGTTCAACGTGTTGGCGATGATCTCCGAGTTCGAAGCCGACCTCATCCGCATGCGCACCCGTGAAGGAATGAAGGTTGCCAAAGCCAAGGGCCGGCTACGAGGGAAACAACCGAAACTCACCGTCAAACAGGAAAACCACCTCCTCGAACTACACGCCGCGGGGGAACACAGCAAGGCAGAGCTGGCCGAGCTGTTTAGCGTCGGTCGCTCCACTGTCTACCGGGCAATTGAACGCGGGCAACGCAGGGCGGCCGAACCAATACGCCCCTGAGAATCATTGTGCATAGGAGTATTGAGCGAAAGCTGCGAATCGTGCAGGGAAGTACTGAAAATTCAACGCTCAATACTGGCCTGCACAACCTTGGAAACACGCGGGACGCTGTGCAGGCGAGTACTGAAAATGACAGCCGGACGCAGAAAAAGTCGCGTGATTTCACAGGAATCAGGATCTTACGGGACAGGGCCAGTGAGACGTCTCGTATCCCAAGGGTTACGAGACGACGTGGTGGCACAAGTGGGGGGGACCTTCGCCGATCGATAAATCGAGCAGGCGAGTTAGTGGTGGCGCTTGACGGTGTCACGGAAGTTCAAACGCATTAGGACCGGAGGAACAACGCAGGCATTTTGGTCCCTCAGTACCATTCACCTATGGGGCCCATTCCGGAACAAGCGTAGGACTGGGTGGGGCCGGCCAGCCGTCCGAGAATCGTCCCGCTGTCGCACGAGTCCGGGACTGCGCAGCTTTGATGGTGGTTCAGCTCGGTAGCCGCGGTTCCTGTCTAGTCGAACTTCAAGGTCGCCATAATCGCCGCGGCAGATTCCCGCTCGTGCATTGGACCAGGCATTCGGAAGATTCGTGCGCCCCACGATGTTCGCCGCTCTTGGAATCCAGGCGTTGTCGGGCCCTCGATGAGCTCGTCGATGGGTGGCGCATAGATTCCGATGACCAAGGGCACGTCTTTTGCTGCAAGTTTTTCTTCGAAGATTGCTCGCCCGTATGCCCTTTCAGCGGCCGGGACCGATTTGGCGTTCGGCGTCGGCCGGCGTACGAGGTCTGCGAATCCAACACCGGCTTCGAGAGCCGCTCGTTCAAAGAATCGTTCGTCATTGCTGGGTGTCATGAGCCCAGCCTTGACAAGTTTCATGACCTGCCCGCGAGCTCCCCGCCCTTGGAAGTAGTGACCAGCGTCAACGCTCGTCTGTGAAGGGTTGATTCCGACTATCACCGCACGCACGGCCTCTGGCCAGACCTCGGCCAGAGTAAGGACTTCCTGGCCCATCCACTCGACTCGTTCCTGATAGCCGATGAGGCCAGAGGGTACGGCGGTCATTGTGCAGGCATCCCGAGTCGGCGTTTGAAATCTGGCTTATGCTGCGGGGACCGGAACCCGACCTCTGCGAGCCGAGCCTCCCGCTCATCGAACTCACGTGCCCGGCCGCGGACGGCCGGGTGGAAGGCACGCTCGACCTTGCCCGCTGCGGAGACGAGCAAGCCACAGACCGAGTCCGACAGCGTCAATTCTTGCAAGCGCCTCAATTGCGGCTGGGGTGTGTTCGGCATAGCCCCATTTAACATGTACGGCCAGACATGTAGCGTCATGCCTGCAGTCTCACCCGTACTTGCCGCATGAGACGACTCGGATCCCAATCCGGTTCAGCGTCTCGAAACCTCTGCACCTCGAAACCCTAGGGATACGAGGCGAAGCAATAGATCGCCTGAGCTACGAGACATTCTCGTCCAACTCCAACGTCAGCTCCCTTGGTACTTCTTGACGCTTTTCAACCATGTATCGAGCACCTCGATCTCGGCCTTGAGGGTACCCACCGATGGCGGCGTGTAGTTCAGCTCGGGGTGCGGATCATGACGGGAAGCCCAACCAGAGATTCTGCTGTAGGAATCGTCGTACGTCTTGATGTCGTCAGGAGTAACTCGGCCGATGACTCTAAGTTTCCCGACGCGGACCTCCAAGGTTCGATAGTCCACAAGCGGCTCGGCCAGTACTTGGCTAATGATGCGTTCCCATGTCTGGGACATGTGACCCGCGATTTCCTCGGTGGCGCGCTGGTAGTCCGGATCGGACATGCCTTCTTCGTCACGTCGCAACGCCGCGACCTCTTGCCGCAGAGTATCGACGCGTTGCGCGGCATCCTGCGCCGTCCAGGGATGCTTGAGTGTGGTGAACCCTGGGCCAATCTTGCGCTTGCGTTCGATGCCGCGGGTCGCGAAGGGGACGTCCGCTGCTTCTGCGGTCTTGCGAAGGACCATCGTGAAGGCGATGTCATGCGTGAAGACGATTACCTGCCGCTCTCCCGCCAGGTCTATGATCCGGCTGGCGACGGCCTCTCGCCGCATGTGGTCGAGCGAGGACACGGGGTCGTCGAACACCAGCGCCGACTTGCTCGTGTCGAAGTGCACTTCGGTCAGGAATCCGGCGAAGCCGAGCGCCGTCTGCTCGCCTTCGGAGAGTACCTCACCGAGGCGCGCGCCTGCTCGCGCGTTCAAGAAGTCGGCCTTGTGGAGCAGGCCCGTTCCTTGGCGCGACCTAGTTGCCTTGAAGGTGACTCGCTCCAGTTCGAGCCGGTCGGTTTCGCGTGTGAAACGGTCTCGGGCTTCTTCGGTCACGTACTTCTTCGTCAGCTCGCCCACCTTGTCGGTGATGGCGCGCGTGTTCGTCTCGGAGAACTTGTCGTTGAGCACCGTGTACTCGAGCAGGCGGGCGCGTTCCGACTCGATCTGGGGCTTCCCGTCCCGCATTGCGATCTGGTCGCGCAGCCGGTTCTCTTCGGTTTGGGCCTGAGCAAGACGTTCGGCGAAATCAGCGGCATCGATTGAGCCGGCTTTGTCGCGGAGGCTTTTCTCCTGGGCGGTAAGTGCGGTGATGTCAGCGGCGACGCTTACGTCCGCCGGCTGTTCATCGGCGATCATGGCTGCCTGGCGTGCACGGAATGCGTCGAATAGCGACTGGACCCGCGCGGCGAATCCCGGTTCTGACTGCTCTACCGCTGCGATGGCGACTGCGACCGGTTGGCTCTCGACCGGCTGCCGGCCTAGAGCCGCGAGGACAGCTTCGATGTCCTTCTTGGCCGACTCGGCGTCCTTAGCCGTCGTGTCCGAGACGAACTCGTGAAACCGTTTCAGCCGTGCTGCCCCTCCGCCGTCAAGGGACTGCTGGCACAGGACGCAGACTGCTCCGTCGTCTGCGTGCGGGAAGTCGTGTCCCGGGTAGACAACGAGCGAGTACTTCTCCGCCGCTTGCCACAGCGCTTTCCAGACCGGCGATCCGATGCCGGCGAGCGGCTCGTCTCCGAACGTGGTCAAGGACGCTGCGTCCGCCGCTTCCTGGGCCGCCTTCGCACTCTCGCGCAGCCCTTTGAGCTTCTCGTGCACCGCGGAGCCGAACGAGCGGTCGAGGCCGGACAGGTGGTCAGCGACCAGATTTAGTGCATCGGCCGTGCGGAGCAGCTTCTGCTTCTCCTGCGCAGGATCAGCAGTCCGGAGCCGCGCCACTTCCTCGACCTGAGAGCTCAGCTTCTGATCGACGTCGTGAGGGCAAGCGGTGGTCGCGGCGATCTCTGCGTCCGTCGTCTTGGCCGTGAGAGCCCTCAGGAACGTCGCTGCGGATCCTAGATCGGTGACGACGGGGAGAGCTCCGGGAACGCCCTTCTCGGTCTTCCACCCGTCGATGACACGTCGCACGCCGGCGGTCACTGTGGAGAGGTCGTCAAGAAGCTGCACCGCCGAAGGTCGGTAGGAGATCTCGGCTTCCGAGTTGAGGTAAGTGTCTCCGCAGTGCTCGTCATAGAGGGCGACGCGCCCGAGGGCAGGATCGGCGGTGGACCCGAGCAATGAGGTGTGTTCCGTCTGCGCGATGAGGAACGTCACCTGGCCCGACTGCTCTCCCGGAGATCCAGCAAAAACGTCCGGGAGGATGTCTGCGCGATGACGGGCGCGCACCATGGACTGCAGGATGCGTGCGTAGCCGGATTTCCCGCTGCCATTGTTGCCGTACACGACGGTCAGACCATCCGGCGCGAACGTCAGCTCCTGGTTCTCGGCAAGTTGATTGACATTCGCCACTCCTTTGACAGAGATGATCCGCACGGGTTCGTCATTGGCGTTCTGAGGGGCGGTGACCGATGCGAGCCAGCCCCCGTCCGGAGCAACGGGCGGCTCCGCGAACATGCTCTTAGCGATCTCCTCATACTCGTTCTCGTCGATCTTTTCACCGCTCGCAATGCGTGCCAATGCGCATTGCTGCCACCAGGGTCGGGTAGCGATCCAGTCGAGTACGTCTTCGTAAGCGGTCACTCTGTCTCGTTCCATCGGGGCGGGCGTAGCTCAGTCGGCCGCGCGGTAGCTGGCACCCCCGGCTTTAGGTACCTAATTTAGCCTCCCCATGAAGGATCGCGCCTCATTGATAATCGCTTCCACAACAAGCGTCTCGTAACTTATTTTGTTTTATATCCCTAGCGATACGCGACAGCTCACGGGTCAGTCATGGAAATATGGCGATCACAGAAAGAGGCCATTTCTTGGATTAGACCAGGGATCCTGCGGGGAGAAGTGCCCCCTACGGGCAGTTCTCCTCCAAGACGCGCCAATAGGCCGTGAACTGAGGGGTTCGTTTTCTTCGATGGGCAGCCGTGAAATCGGAGTCGAGGGCGCCGATGATCTCGGGTAGCTCCCAGCTGTCGATGGCTGCGGCGTCTAGCCCCTTGAGCCAGGTCCGCAACCGCTCCAAAACTGGCTGTGTTGCCTGCTCAACAATGTCTTCCACGGTACGGATAAGGTCGCTGAAACGTTCGGCCACGGCTAACGGCATCTGATGGATGACAGAGACACCCAGTACGTCGACCCCTTTCCCCTGGGCATCGAGAATGGCAACAGGCACGGGCATAGCCAGCGTCGATTGTGAGTGCGCGATGGTGGTGTTCCGATAATTCCGAATAACGTCATGTACGGGTTGAAGGTTGGCCGGAATGGCCAGAACCACTGACATCTCGTCGAGTCGGCTTCGGACGTTGGAGTGGATAAAGGGACGGATATATGCCGTGACAGCATGAGAGGTCAGCGGCATCCACAGCTCTGAGTCCTCACCCGCGGTTAGTGCACAGCTCAAGGCGTGCGCGGCTTCCGAGAGGTCACCTGCGTGGCTTGTCAGCTCGACTAACAGTCTTGTGTCGGCCTTGTCGGGCAGAACTGCGATGGGTGGGCGAGGGATCCTCAAGGGTGTGGCTACTCCTTGTCTCCGGATGATTGTGCGTCCTCTAAGGCTAGAGAACGGCAGGCGTTGGACGGTTGACGTCGCGTCGAAAACGACGAGGAAGTTCGTGCTGACACTCCATGCGTCAAATAGCGCTGTGAAAACGCCGCCATTTATCGCCGCAAATCACAGACGATGTTTGCCAATCGCACTGACGTCAGGTTGGGGTGTGCCCTCTATGGACGCCGTCATGGAATGGCGAGTGGTCCTCTCGTCTCGAAACTATCGATGGCTATCGATGCCAAGCGCTGAGTTGCGCCTGGATCTCGGGCGGGGATGTCCACTTCCGGGCCCACCATGATTCTTATTCCGAAGGAGGCCACCCGCCTGCCCACCGGCCTGACGTGCGGCCTAAGAGAGGCAGTCGAGGGCTGCCTCGTCCAAGGGGACAACTTATATTCGTAGCTTATCAATGTAGACCAACTAAGTCTTGGACCCGGTAAATGATGTGAAGTTACTCTCATTTGTACGCATTGCCCGTGATACAGCTAACAGGAGAGTTGTCGATCCCGATGAAAACCCTAATCACCACACCGAGACCTGAAGATCGTGAGCCTTTGATCGCCGAGGAACATCCCAAGCGCGCCCCCGGGGGGCCGTTGGCGCCTGTCGTGGATCGCAAAGTCACGATTGCCAGCCTGGGGATCCTGGCCGTTTTTGTGCTCGCTACCCTGGTGTTCCCTAAGCAGTCTTCCGCCGCCATCAATGACGGCTTTACTTTCTCCGCAAAGTGGGTCGGGCTCTACTGGCAGTTGCTATTGTTGGCGACCTTTCTGTGCTCTATTGCGCTGGCGCTGACCCCTTACGCGAAGGCCCGGCTTGGGGGTCCGGTGGCTCCGGACTACGGTCGCTTCAAGTGGGTCGCCATGATCATGTGCACGCTCTTGGCCGGAGGCGGGGTCTTCTGGGCCGCTGCGGAGCCGATCTCGCATTACATCTCCAGCCCGCCGTATTTCGGTGAGCCCAGTGGGGATCCGACCGAGGCTGCACACATTGCGCTGGGGCAAAGTTTTGTGCACTGGGGCTTCCTGGCCTGGGCCATCCTGGGTTCGCTCGGGGCGATCGTCATGACCCATGCGGTGTCCAAGGGTATGCCGTTGCGCCCGCGCACACTGCTTTACCCGGTCATGGGGCGCAAAGTGCTCACCAGTTGGGTCGGCACTGTCGCGGACGTGGTGTCCATTATTGCCGTGGTGGCCGGTACGGTCGGGCCCATTGGCTTTCTGGGGCTTCAGGTCTCCTACGGACTTTCACGACTCTTCGGGATTCCGAACAACTACGGCACACAGCTGATCATCATCGCGGTACTGACCGGTTTGGCAGCTTTCTCGGTTTCCTCCGGTCTGAGCAAGGGCATCCAGATCATGAGCCGGCTCAACGTGTGGCTGGCGCTGGGCCTGATGCTGGCGGTCCTGGTGTTGGGCTCGGCCGGATATATCTTCAAGTCCTTTCTCGGCGGTTTCGGCGTGTATCTGCAGAACTTTGTGGGAACCTCGCTCTACCAGGGCGAGCAGGCGTGGGTTTCGGGCTGGACGGTTTTCTTCTTTGCCTGGTTCCTGGGTTACGCGCCGCTGATGGCCATCTTCGTGGCCACCATTTCCCGCGGCCGATCGGTGCGTGAACTGATCCTGTTTACTGCGGTCCTGCCACCGATCGTCACCTGTTTCTGGTTCACGGTGCTCGGTGGCACGGGCATCATGTTCGAGCAGCAGAATCCGGGTTCCATTTCCGGTGCCATGGCCAGCGACGGCCTGCCGGCGGTGGTGATGACCATTGCCGAGAACCTGCCCTTCTCTGGAATCCTTGCTTCGGCGTTCCTGGTCCTGACCATCATGTTCGTGGCCACCACGGCGGACTCGATGTCCTACAGTATTGCCCAGTCGTGCACCACCGCGGGCGAGCCGTCGACCAAGCTGCGTGCCGCCTGGGCGGTGACCATGGGTGTGGCGGCCGCGGTGCTGATCTCCATCGGCGACGGCGGCATCAGCGCACTGCAATCCTTCATCGTCATCACCGCGGTCCCCGTGGGCTTCATCATGCTCCCCTCATTGTTTGCCGCCCCGGTATTTGTCCGGCGCATGGCACTGGAACAGGGAGTCCTTGACCGGAAGCCTCGGGGGACGCAGCACTAGGACGAAACCCGCAAAACACCTTTCCTGACGCGTGCGAAGGGGCCCCCGGCAACCCTGCCGGGGTCCCCTTCGCATGCCCTCGCACTGTCGCGCGGCGGTCCTACGTGCCACCGGTTTCAAGGAACCGTTCCACCAGTGCCGAATCCTGCCGCCCCTCGGCACAGATCAGCGAGACCCGTGAATAGGCGGCGTCATCGCTCAGGCCGAGATAGGCCACGCCGGGGATCTGCAGTGCGCGCATCGACTCCGGGACGATGGCGATCCCGGTACGGGCCGCCACGAGCCCCAGGATGGTGGGGAACTGGATCGCTTCCTGGGCGATCCTGATATGGAACCCCGCCTGGATGCATAACGCGGAGATCAGGTCGTAGAGCCGGGAGACCTGACTACGCGGGAAAACCACGAAGCCTTCCCCGGCCAGTTCCGCGAGCGGGACGGTGGTCCGCTGGGCCAGGGGGTGGGTTGTCGGAACCGCAACCATCAAGGGTTCGCGCCTCAGCGCGGTGACATGAATCCCCTCCACGGGCTCGATTTCCCGGACAATCCCGACATCCAGCTGGCCCTCCAGCACCGCCTGGATTTGCCGTTCGGTGGTGTGTTCCTGAAGCTGGAACCGCACCAGCGGCCACTGCTCATGCATGCGGTTGACCATTCCCGGCAGCAGGAACAACGCGGCCGAGCTGACGAACCCCACCCGCAGGAGCCCGGTGCTGCCCCGGGTCGCCAATTCCACTTGGCTTTCCGCGCGCTCCGCTTCGGAGACCACCCGGCGGGCGGCCTCCAGAAGCACACGGCCCGTGTCGGTGATCTCCACCGAGCGGGTGGTACGGACGAAGAGCTGGGTTTTCAGAGTTCGTTCCAGGCGTTGGATCTGCTGGCTCAACGCCGGTTGGGCTATGTGCAGGCGCGCGGCCGCCCGGTTGAAATGCTTTTCCTCGGCCACCGCGATGAAATAGCGAAGCTGTCTCAGTTCCATAACCATTAAGTGTATCTGCTTATGAGTTGATAGGTAATAAATACTTCTCTGTGATCACTGATGTCAGTAGTGTGGATCACAGAATCGGCTCATCGAACAGCAAGAAGGCAGGAACCTCACCGTGAACACAACGACCACCCAAACCCTGGAACTCAGGCAGCTCATCAACGGCCAATGGGACAGCGCAACCGGAGACGAGGCCCGGAGTTTCAACCCCGCGGACCCCGATGAGGTTGTTGCGCGCTACGCCACGGCCACCACGGACACTGTGGAAGCGGCCGTCGCGGCCGGCCGGGCCGCGCTGGCCGGCTGGGACCGCGTGGGGATCCTGGGCCGCGGACAGGTCCTGCGCCGTGCGGCACGGATCCTCGAGGAGCGCGGCGAGGACATCGCCGTGCTGATGACCCGCGAACAGGGCAAGACCCTTGCCGACTCGCGGGGCGAGGTCGGCGCCACCGTGGAGACCCTGTACTACCAGGCCGGCTCTGCCCGCCGCGCCGACGGCGTTACCTACCCGTCGGGCAATGCTGACGAACTGGTCCGCACCATCCGCCGCCCGGTCGGCGTGGTCGGTGTCATCACACCCTGGAACTTCCCGTTGCAGATTCCGGCCTGGAAGATCGCGCCGGCGCTGCTGTGGGGCAACACGGTGGTCTGGAAGCCGGCCAGCGACACTCCCGCCGTCGCCGTTGCCTTCGCCGAGATCCTCGTCGAGGCCGGGGTTCCGGCCGGTGTCCTGAACCTGGTCCTGGGCCCGGGCTCCCTGGGATCGCGTCTGGTTGAGCACGAGGGCGTCGCCGCGGTGACCTTCACCGGCTCCGTTCCGGTGGGCCACCAGATCCGCGAACGCGTGGTGCTCCGTGGTGCGAAGCTGCAGATGGAGCTGGGCGGTCACAACGCAGCCATCGTTATGCCGGACGCGGACCTCGCCAGTGCCGCGTCCGCCATCGTCGCGGCCGCCATGAGCAGCACCGGCCAGAAATGCACCGCCACCCGCCGCATTATCGCCGTCGGAGACGTCCACGACCGCCTGGCCGACGCGCTGGTGCTGCTGGTCAGTTCGCTGGTCGCGGGTCCGGGCACCGAGGAAACCTCCTTCATGGGCCCTGTCGTCTCCGACCGTGCCCGCCGCGATATCGAAGACGCACTGTCCCAGGCCCAGGCCGAGGGTGCAACGGTGCTGGCCCAGGGCTCCATGTCGGATGCGCCCGGACACTACGTCCTACCCACACTGCTGGCGGGAACCGAGGCCCTGACCATCACCCACGAAGAGGTGTTCGGCCCGATCGTGACGCTGATGCGCGCCGAGAACCTGGACGAGGCCATCGCCTTGGCCAATGCCACGGACTTCGGCTTGACCGCATCGGTGTTCACCAGCGACGAGCACGCCATCCGCCGCTGCCTTAACGAGGTCGTTGCCGGTTTGATCAAGGTCAACGCGCCGTCCACCGGTTCCGAGGTCCATGCCCCGTTTGGCGGTCTTCGCGATTCTTCCTTCCCGGCACCGCGAGAACAGAACAGCGATGTGGCCGCGGACTTCTTCACCGACACTAAGACCGCCTACGTCCGAGTCGTACCCCAGGCGCGTGCCTAATGAGCGCGCTCATCCTGGGTGAAGGTGTGGAGATGACCACGCAAGAAGCGCTCCGACCCGCGAACACGGTGATGGATCCGATCGACATGGGCGGTGCCCGGGCCACCCGGCACAGCTTCATTCGATCGATGATCCGCCGTGCGGTGACTGCGGGTTGGCAGATCGAGCGAACCTATTTCGATATTGACGGCCAGGGTCGCGGTGACGCGATCTACGAGGTCCGCGCCGAATCCCACCTGTGGAGCTTCGTGGCCTTCTCCCAGCGACTGAGCGAGGCCGAGCGTACCGACCGGGTAATCGCCAAGGCCTGGGACATCACCGCTGCCCTGGTCGAGGGAAGCGTGGACGCGGATCGACTGGCGCGGATGCGCGCCCAGGTGCCGCTGCAGGAGGCCGGCCGCGCCGAAGCGGGTTCCATCATTTGGACCCGCGCCAACCGCAGCGAACGGTTCTTCGAATACGTCGCCGACCGCCTGGCCCAGGGAATGCAGCCCGAGAGCGAAAAGTTCGGCGGATCGCCCTACATCATTCGCAGCACGGCGTTCTACAGCAACGGCAAGTGCGGGCTGGCTGACTACGAGGGTTTCGAGGATGGCCACCCACTGGCGGTCCCCTACCGCGCACACATGCTCACGGCCTGGCTCATACGCGAACTCAGTTATGACCTGGTGGAAGCCTGCGCGGCGGCCCGCAACACGAAGGCCGCAAAGCTCGACGGGCCCTGGCGACGCTATCTGGGCATGGGCAACGCCACAGGACTGGGCATGGTGCCCTACGCCATCAACCACCCTGAGGTCATCAACTCCTGGGCACTGCTGCGCGAGCTTCCCCTGGCCTCTGTCACCTCCCGCACCGTGGCACCCGCGGATGCAACGGTGCAGCGCGCCATGGAACTGCTGCGCGGGTCAATCGACTATCTGGCCGAGCAGGCAGACATCAGGACCGAACCCTTCGCCGCCGGCCCCGGGCTGGCCGTGCAGCTCGAAGAACTCTTCGGTGAGCTGGGCACCTGGGCCCGGACCGGGCTCTTCCAAGGAAACGCAACCAGCCACATCTGGAAAGAACTCCATGACGCGGCCGCCCTGCGGGGACCCGGCTGCCGCGGCATGGTCGCGACCGTGCTCACCGAACTGAGCGAGGACCTGGACGACACGGTCGAATCATTGCTGCGCTGCGACGAATCCCGCCGCGTGACCGCCGGCGCCACCTGCGCCCAGGTGGCCAAGAGGATCGATGACGAATACTCCTGGATCGGAGAGTTCGACTTCTCGGACCCGGCGGCGCAGCAGCACTTCTGGTTCTCCTCCGAAGACAACGAAGAGCCGCGGCGAGCCCGGCTGGGAGCCGACAAGGGAGAGAACGTTCAACACCCCGTGGACATTGCCCGCGCCGTGGCGAAACTTCGCACGGACCTGGCCGGCACGGATGAACAGACGAGCGTGGGCGAGTTCCTGCTCACCCACCCCGGGCATCGTGCCACCGTGGCCCGCGTGCAAAACGTCGGCAAGCTGACCTATGGCGAAGTGCGCGACAACCTGCTGGGCGCCGAATTCCTGCCGCTTAATGTCCAACGCCTGCAACTGGCGGTCTACGGCATGGAGAACTACACGCCGCAGTCCACTGACTGGCTGCGCGTTACTCTGATGGCCGGGGCACCACGCATCGCGGACCTGTCCTCCGGGACCGCCGATGATTCATGGATGTTCACCTGCCGGCCCCGGGAGGCGAAAGATCATGTCTGACCTGAAAACTCCGGCCACCGTCATCGAAGGATCCACACTCGACCAAACCCGGTCCGCGGCCTCCGCAACCCCCGGAACACAGCTGAATGGCTCCAGCCTGCATCTCTCGGCCACCATCGTCGACGGGCTGCAAATCAACAATTGGGACCGCGGCGTGCTGGAGGAACTGCGCGCCGGCGGGATCAGCGGAGTCAACGCCACCTGCGCGGTCTGGGAAGGCCCCGCCGATACCCTCAAGGCGATCGGGGACTGGTACCAGCTTGCCGCACAGAACCCCGACCTGATGGTCCTGGCGCGAAACAGCCAGGAGATCCGCCAGGCAAAACTGGACCAGCGCATCGCGGTGCTGCTGGGATTCCAGAACACCAGCTCCTTCGGGGACGACTTCCGCCTGGTCGAGGTTTTCCACACCCTGGGCGTGAAGATAGCCCAACTGACCTACAACATCCAAAACCTGGTCGGCGGAGCCTGCTACGAGCCCGAGGATTCCGGCCTGACCCGGTTCGGGCGCACCATCATCTCCGAAATGAACCGCGTGGGCATGCTCATAGACCTCTCGCACGTGGGCAACCGGACCTCCCTGGACGCGGTCGAGGCATCAATTGCCCCGGTCGCCATCACCCACTCCAACCCCACCTGGTTTGTGGAGAATCCGCGCAACAAACCCGACGAAGTCATCCGTGCGGTCACCGACAAGGGCGGGATGCTGGGCTGCTGCCTCTACCCGCTGGTGATCGGCGGCAAGAAAACGACCCTGGAGCAGTTCTGCCAGATGATTGCGCGGCTGGTTGATGAACTGGGCCCGGGAAGGGTTGGTTTGGGCAGTGACTGCACCCGCAACTGGGACACCGACTTCGTTGGCTGGCTGCGCAACGGACGCTGGCAGCCCCCGGGGGAAACCAAGCCCACCTGGCCCGAATGGCCCGAATGGTTTGTCGGCCCCGAGGACTTCCCCCGACTCACCGACGGCCTGGAAAAGGCCGGACTGGACGAGACCAACATCCGCGGTGTGCTGGGCGAGAACTGGCTGCGCCTCTTCGACAACGTGTTTCCCGGAAGGACAATCTCATGACCGTTACCACCCAGAAAGCAGCAACAATGGAAACCAGCGAGCCGGTCCCCACCGTGCGCCTGGCCATGCGCGAAGTGCGCGAGGCCGCGTACCGCGCCCTGGTGGCCAGGGGAGCAAGCAATTCCGAGGCCCAAGCCGCCGCGAGGCAGGTGCTTTTCGCCGAGATGCACCATGGCACCGGGCTGCAAGCCCTGTCCTCGTGGCTGCGCGACAACTCCTGGGCGCCGAAACCCCTCGACTACACCAAGTCCACCACTCCGGCCGGGCTGAGCTATGTGGTAGGCCCCGGCGCACCCTGCAATGCTCTGGTGCACGGGGTCCTGCTGGTCGACGTCGCCAGCACCGGAGCCGGCAGTGAAGTGTTGTGCAACGCCGTAGAAAACGAATCGCACCTGCTTGACGAGGCTCTGCTCAGCGCCGCCCTGGGCTCCGGCCTCACGATCGTGCACCGCACCGCCGGGGACCGGAACCACTCCACGTTTGCCACGCCCGCAGGAGACCTGGGCATCGGATTCAGCACGGCCGGTCAATCCGCGCCACACACAGCACCGCCGGCCGGGTATGGTTCGCGCTTCTACACGGCCAATAACGCGCCCGAGGGCGTATTTATCGTGTCGACAGCAGCCGAACGGGCCCTGAAGAGGACCAAAACGGCCCATGACGGGATACACGTGAACCCCACGACCTGGGCAGAAGTCCGCACGGTAGCGGCAGCCTACCTGGTGGCCGACGCATGAGCGGGATACAGCGTCGTTGGCACGAAGACGGAAAACCACGCCCCTACACGGCAACCGCAACCCACGGGGGAATCGTCTGGGCCTGCGGACAGGTTCCAACCATGGCCGACGGATCCACCCCACAGTCCCTGCATGACCAGGTGAACGTAGTATTCGACAACTTGGAAAAAGTCCTCGCCGACGCCGGAGCCGATCTATCCACCATCCTCAAGATCACCGTCTTCCTAGCCAACCTGGATGAATTCGACGAATACAACAGCGCGTACCTGGAACGTTTCGGCGATCTGACGCTCCCGCCCCGCACCACAGTCGAGGTTGCACGGTTCCGCGGACAAAAACGCATCGAAATGGATGCGGTGGCAGCTACAAGGTCATAGCACCTCTAAAAATACAGGGTGGTCACTCTCCCAAGGGCTTCAAGGTTGTCAGGATCTGTCACTCCTCATACGCCCACACAACGGGCCGCGTGTTTTCAGCGTCGTGGGGGGCGAATACTGCAAGTGACAAGCGCAGATCATTGCCTGACGGTCCGGTGGAGGACCCCCGTACGGAACTTTTTGGAGCTGGACCGGGACACCCCTTTCGGAACGCATTGATGTATTCATAGTTCCTCTATGCTCAGGCATTCGAGCACGACGTGCGCTTGAGGAGCAGAGCGCGGCCGTTGCTCCTGGGCATCTGTCTGGCTATGCCGATCTGGATGTCAGATTTCATCAGCTTATGTGGCTTGGTTCGGGGAATACACGCCTGGTCGGCGTTGCCGATAACTTTGTCACGGCCTAGCGCTCAGCCATCGTCAATCCCATTCACCCGGCGTACCCCGCACCCGCACGCCCGGCAAACCCGAACCAGCCGGAGGATTATTAATGAGGCAACGTATCGGCCTTCGCGGAGGTTATTTACGAGTCAACGGGGGCTCTGGCGTCGGCAAGCAAGCGAGCGTAGCGTCGATCGGAGAGTTAGTTTCTGCGGCTGCGGCTTGACCATAAGCCGAGGCAGCACAGGTGTTACTTTTTTAGGGGAGGCCGGGATGGCTGGGTGGAACTCTGACACGGCGGCCGGTCCCGTGGGAGCCGGGACGGTCACCTTGGTAGAGGGATCGTCCTTTTGTATTTCTTTGCCGAACGGGGACATCCATCCGGAACATCCGCATGGTCTCTTCGTCGAGGACACCCGGATCCTTTCCAGGTGGAGTCTGACCATTAATGGGCTCGCGGTGGAGCCACTGGCGGCAGAGACCAAGGAGCCATACCGTGCGCTGTTTGCCGGGCGCGTGCCCCGCTCGGATGGGTATGCCGACAGCCCCCTGATCGTTGAGCGGCTCCGCGAGGTGGGAGCTGGCATCCAAGAGCAGATTACTGTCCGGAATTTCTCCTTGGACCCCGTCGAATGCATGATCACGTTGACGGTCGAGGCGGATTTCGCCGATTTGTTTGAGGTGAAGGAAGCACGGATCCAGCGAGCTTGGGACGAAAGCCGTCAAGCGGAAGGTGGGGTGCTTACTATTCGGGCTGTCTGGCAGGGCGTCCAGAAAGGCGTCAATATCCAGGCGCCCGGAGCCGACATGACCCCCGACGCGATCACGTACCGGGCTTCCATCGCCGCCCGAGGCCAGTGGAGCACGATCCTTACGGCGGTGTCCGGCACCGAGGGAGCCAGTGCCCCCTCGTTCGTCCGTGCTGAGGGGGAGGGATTGTCACCGAGTGACCGGCGCCGGCGAGAGTGGGTGGCCAAGATCCCGGTGCTGCACATGGGAAGCCCGTCAATCGAACGCACGCTGCGGCGCAGCTACGATGACCTTGGGGCTCTTCGCATTGAGGACCCGAACCACCCGGACCGTGTGGTGGTGGCCGCCGGGGCGCCCTGGTTCATGACCCTGTTCGGCCGCGACTCACTGTGGGCCTCGCAAATGGCGTTGCCCGTGGACCCTTCCCTGGCCTTGGGCACCCTCCAAACACTCGCCGAACGCCAAGGGACCGTGGTGGACCCGATGAGCGAAGAGGAACCCGGCAAAATCCTGCACGAGGTCAGGCTCGACGTCTCCAGCGGTCTATCCCTCGGAGGCAAGTCCACCTACTACGGCAGCGTCGACGCTACCCCTTTGTTTGTAGATGTCCTTGGGGCCGTCAGCCGCTGGGGATTCGCAAAAGACACCATCGCTGCCCTCCTGCCTCATGCGGACCGGGCGCTGGACTGGATCCGTGACTACGGGGACAAAGATGGCGACGGATTCGTCGAATATCAGCGTCTCAATGATCAGGGACTGATCAACCAGGGCTGGAAGGACTCCTGGGACGGAATCAACTTCGCCGACGGACGCCTGGCCGAACCTCCCATCGCGCTCTGCGAGGTGCAGGCCTACGTCTACGCGGCGTACCTGGCGCGCGCATGGATGGCCTACGACGCAGACGACACGGACCTGGGAGACCGGCTGGCCGATCAAGCCGCGGCGCTGAAGAAGCAGTTCAACGAACAGTTCTGGATGCCCGAGCTGGGTTACTACGCCGTCGCCCTCGACGGGAAGAAGCAGAAGGTCGATGCGTGCGCTTCCAACATGGGCCACTGTCTATGGCTGGGCCTCGTCGATGAGGACAAGGCCCCGCAGGTGGCCGAACGCCTCATGTCACCGGAAATGTTCAGCGGCTGGGGCGTGCGCACACTGGCCACCGACATGGGCGCCTACAACCCCGCCAGCTACCACAACGGCTCGGTCTGGCCACATGACAATGCGATTATTCAGGCCGGCTTGGTGCGCTACGGTTTCGTGGCGGAAGCACAGCGGATCTCCACGGCCCTGCTGGAGGCGGCCGAGTACTCCGGAGGTCGGCTGCCGGAGCTGTTCTGCGGCTTCAGCCGGGACCAGTTCGGCGAGCCCGTTCCCTATCCGACGGCGTGCTCGCCTCAGGCGTGGGCAGCGACGTCTCCGATCCTTCTGTTGACGAGCCTGATGCGTTATGACGCCCACGTTTCCCGTGGCGGCGTATGGATGGACCCGGTGCTCCCGGAATCCTACGGCGACCTCCATATCACCAACGCACCCATGGCCGGCGGCCGAATCACCATTGACATCGCCAATTCTGTCCCAGCTGTCCAGGGCCTGCCGGAAGGAATGAAATTCCACCGCGGGCACCGTCCATGGATAACAGAACTAGTGGAGCAAGCCGGCCAGCGCCGAAAGCCAATGCAATGACCATCCGGGCGGCGGCTACGCGCGCTCCGTATCCGGCCTCAAGGGTCCCCGGATTGCAGGGCCCGGCAACCGATAGCCGGCGGCCTGATTGCTTGTTGGCACCGTAGTGAAGCTTCAGATTCGAGCTCGTATTCAAGGAACCGCACGGAGCGAGGGTAATCACCTTGCAGGGTGGCGGCTGCCCCAAGTCAGGGGAGTAGCGCGGTGACGGCCCAAGCCTCGTAGTTCTGGGCTTTGTCGATAATTTTTCGTGGGTTGTTTCCATCTTGTGCGAGCCAGAGGATGGTGGAGTCTTCTGTGGCGTGGTCAACGCGGCCAGTCCGGACAAGGTAGCCGTGGCGCCGGATCTGCACAGTCTCACCGATCAGGTCGGACAATCGTCACGACGGGCTGTCAATGCGTTTTCTTTCATCGTGTGGCTTACCAGCCGCGCTGGGCGAGGCGGTGCGGTTGCGGGATCTCGTCCACGTTGATGCCCACCATGGCTTCGCCCAGGCCGCGGGAGGCCTTGGCGATGACGTCGGGGTCGTCAAAGAACGTGGTGGCTTTGACCACGGCTGCGGCACGCTGGGCCGGGTTGCCGGATTTGAAGATACCGGAGCCAACAAAGACGCCGTCAGCGCCGAGCTGCATCATCATCGCAGCGTCGGCCGGGGTGGCGATGCCGCCGGCGGTGAACAGCACCACGGGGAGCTTGCCGGCGGCGGCAACTTCCTTGACCAGTTCGTACGGGGCCTGCAGTTCCTTGGCCGCGACGTAGAGCTCGTCCTCGGGCAGGGCGGCGAGCTTGGCGATCTCGGCGCGGATCTGGCGCATGTGCCCGGTGGCGTTGGAGACGTCGCCGGTGCCGGCTTCACCCTTGGAGCGGATCATGGCCGCGCCTTCGTTGATGCGGCGCAGCGCCTCACCGAGGTTGGTGGCGCCACAGACGAAGGGAACCTTGAAGTTCCACTTATCGATGTGGTGGACGTAGTCGGCCGGGGTCAGGACCTCGGACTCGTCAATGTAGTCCACGCCCAGCGACTGCAGGACCTGGGCCTCCACGAAGTGGCCGATCCGGGCCTTGGCCATCACCGGCACGGAGACGGCGTCTATGATTTTGTCGATCATGTCCGGGTCCGACATGCGGGACACGCCGCCCTGGGCGCGGATATCGGCCGGAACACGTTCGAGCGCCATGACTGCAACGGCACCGGCGTCTTCGGCGATGCGGGCCTGTTCAACGTTGACGACGTCCATGATGACGCCGCCCTTGAGCATCTCAGCCATGCCCCGCTTGACGCGGTTGCTGCCCGTTATCGTGGGAAATGCCTGATTCATTGGCTGTCTCTTTCGTTTTTTATGGGACGTAACAGTCGCCCTCGTGACACAGCTTCCACTGGACTCGTGGGCGCGCACATATCAGCGCAGTACGACTGTTCTGTTTCCTTGCAGGATGACTCGGCCTTCGCAGTGCCAGCGCACCGCATTAGACAGCGCCTTGCATTCGGTGTCGCGTCCGGCGGCCACCAGGTCCTCGGGGCCGTAGGTGTGGTCCACTTCCACCGTCTGCTGGGAAATGATCGGACCCTC
>NZ_JBSRZM010000036.1:0-33634 GCF_054057635.1 Arthrobacter sp. UYNi723 | reverse complement strand
CCGCGCTACGGACTCCGCAATCTGCACACTATCGGCCATACCACGAACTTACCCGCCCCAACAATGAAAACCTAGGTTATTTTGACGCGTGTCCTTAGCGTGTCGCAGCCGAACCGGTCGCCAGTTCGCGACGATACTGCCAAACTGGGCCAATGAACGAGGCCGTCTCACCCTCCCGCAGGCCAGGCATCCGAGCTGCGATGTTTGTTGATTTCGACAACGTCTTCACCGGCCTGCAGGCACTGGATCCTCTTGCGGCCAAGCGCTTTGCCGAAGACCCGAAGCACTGGGCCGACGCGTTGTCAGCAGGTGGTTCCGGCGAGGACGCCCGCCGGTTCCTGATCCGCAACTGCTACCTGAACCCGGTGGTGTACTCGAAGTACCGGACCTACTGGACCCGCGCCGGCTTCCGCGTGATCGACTGCCCATCGCTGACGCAGCGCGGAAAGAGCAGCACGGACATCAATCTGGTGCTTGACGCCATGGACGCACTGTCCGGCAACGTTGGCATCGAAGAGTTCTTCATCGCCTCGGCCGATGCCGATTTCACGTCCCTGATCCAGCGGTTCCGGGCCGCTGACCGGATGACCACGGTCATCGCCGCCGGCGCCGTGGCTTTCGCATACCGGGAGATGGCGGACCATGTGGTGGAATCCCACGACTTCGTCGCCATCCTCAACGGCTCAACGGTGGAGCCGGTTCACGCGGCGGCGTCCGGGAAGCAGCAGACTGTCCCGCCGGCGGGGAAGGTGAAGGCCAAGTCCGCCTCGCCCGCAATCCGTGAGGTCCTCGAGTTCGTCCGCGCCGCTCCTGGACCGGTAAACGGCGCGATGGTGGCCCACCGGGCGCTCACGGCAGAGCCATCCCTGAAGACGGACTGGGGCGGCTGGGGAAAGTTTGGGACGTGGGTGTCCCAGATCGGCCAGGGCGTCGAATATTCCCCGGCACAAGGTGGCTGGGTCTGGGACGCGAAGCGCTTCTCGAGCGAGGACCTACCTTCGCCCGCGGACCTGCAGCCGGGCATCGAGGAACAGGTCACCAGGGTGACGGACGTGCCGGCCCTTTCCGCAGCCCAGTTCCGGCAGATGTTCCAGTCCATGGAAGCCAGGCTTCGTGAGCATCCACTCAACCGCACCGAACTGTCCCGGCAGGTGAGGGACGACTGCGTCAACGCGGACCAGCCGGTCTCCCGCAACGCCGTGAGCTTTGTCCTTCAAGGCCTGGCCTACGTCAATTTCCCGCTTACCGACGAAGCGACGGCCGAAGGCCTCGCGGCAGCCTGGACCGCGAACGTCGAGGAACTCTGCCGCGTGGCGCTGCTGGAGTTCGACGCCGCCGAGAAGCTCGCCGTACGGCGCTGGGCCAGCGGCGGACTGCTGGACAACTGAACAACAGGAGACGCGGACGACGGCGGGACCTCCCGCCGTCGTCCGTTTCCGTTTAGCAGGGCCCGGCTGAGGCGGGCCGCCAGCCGTCCAGCTTGAGAAGCCGCGCGGCATTTCCGCCGAAGATCTGCTGAAGCCCGCCGGTGGGCATTCCCATTTCCCAACAGATCCTGAGCTGGTCCGCGAGGTACCGCCGCGCGAAACCGCGCGGGAACCACGACGAGTCCGAGCCGAAGATGATGCGTTCGGATCCCATGGTTTCGTAGAAGCGGCGGAAGAGGTCCTCCAGGGTCAGCCGATGCGCCATGTATCTGACCCATTGGTTGGAACCGGACGTATCCACCACTACGTTGGGGCAGGCCCACATCAGGAAGAGCACCTCCTGGACGTGCTGGATTCCGAAGTGCGGGATAACGAAGGTGACTTCCGGGTACCTCTTGGCGGCGCGTTCGAGACTGGCGGGGTTGCTGTACGCATTCTGCGCGATGCCGCCCGCTGATCCGCAGTGGCCGAAGTGGATCAGAACGGGGACGTTGCGGCGGGACGCGACGTCCCACACGGGGTCTGCCGCCGGATCGTCCATCCGCGACGAAGCAAGGGGCGCGAACAGTTTCAGCCCACGGAGTCCCCGGGCCACTGCGTTTTCGAACTCCTGGGCAGCTCCCGGCGCGAACGGGTCCGCCATCGCGGCCATGCCCAGGAACGTTCCGGCGCCGCGGGCAACCAGTGCCACCATCGCGTCGTTCCCGCCGGCGGTGACGAAGGCGGCATGTTCGACCCCGTTTTCGGCCAGCTCGGCGGTCCAGCGGTCGGCTTCCGCTTCCCATCCGGCGTCCGCTGACAATGGTTCGGGGTCGGCGAAGTCCCAGCTCCGGCGCCACTGGGCCGAGGTCCTGGCGACGGCGGCAGAACGGGCGGCCTGACCGGCGTCGTATTCGTCGCAGCCGCTTCTCGCGTCGGCGCCGCCGTCCGGCCCGAACTGGCCGCCTGCCAGGGAGCGGGTCAAGGGGTCGTGAGGCATCCGGAAATGCAGGTGGAAGTCGATGATCGAAAGCCCCTGGACGGTGGGGCGGCCATTAATGGTGTCCGTTTGCACTGTGTTTCCCCTCAGCTCAGTGTCGCGGCCGGAAGTACGACGGCGGCCCGGCGTTCCGGAGCGGTGGCCGTCACCGCGTTCCTCATAGCGCCGATCGCCCAGGTCTGGATCATCCCGTACGCGCGGTCCACGGAGGGCGCTGCCCAGTTGGCTCCGCTGCTGGGCGAGGGCGTCTCCCGCGGCATCGCCCTGGTCTTCCTGGTGGCTGGGATCATCATGATCGCGGCCGCCTTGCTGGCCTTCCTGACCCCGGTCTACCGCCGGGTCTCGGCGTCGTACGCGCAGGCGGCTGCCGATGCGCCGGAGACGGCGGCACCGCCCCCCTCGGGATGAGTAAGGACGTACGGAAAGCGGACGACGGCGGGACCTCCCGCCGTCGTCCGCTTGCCTACGTTGCGGCTTCCGCCTCGGCCAGTCTGATCATGCGGAGCTCGCCCGCCACCGCGCGGGACGGCCAATAGTCATTCGCCAGTTCCCTCGCATGGCCCTGATCCGCTGCCGGGAAGATTTTCCCGAGCAGCTCCGCCGAGTAGAGCAGCGCGGTCAGTGCGGTGGTACGCGGATCGGAGGCTCCACCCCTGAGCGCGGCCTCGATCCCTTTCAGCAGCGCCGCCTCCGGAGCGTGATCCTTCTCTGGGTACCGTGTGATCCTGAAGAGGCCAAGGTGCCTTTCGCCCACGTGGTCCACGATGCCCAGCGACGCCATCCCCTCATAGACCCGGTGCAGCTCGGCGCGGCTCTCCAGCATCGACACCCACCGCTTGGGAGTGTGGGGTCGCGACTTGTCCCGGATGAGGTCCAGCTGATGCTGGAAGTCCGTGTGCGGGGTGGCGCCGGTAGCCCTGACATGCTTCCCCTGCAGCTCGATTGCGCCGAGCAGGTCCAGCTCGGCCAGTATCGCCCCGGCCAAAGCGGCCTTGAGCACGACCTGCGGAACGGCGGGCTCGCCGTCCTTGTCGTTGGTGGCCAGCAGGAGCAGGGCCTGGGGAATATTCAGCTCTTCCGCCTTGGGTACTTCAGCGTTCATAGGATCAGGGTGGACCCGACCGGGTGCCCACCACAACGGTGATTTACAAGCCGGAGACGCAAACCACCGGTCGCAAACCAAATTGTCGGAGTTCGCGCTGGGGCTCTGGCACTAACGCTCAACGCAGGGTCTCTTACTGCCCAATAATGGGCACTTATTGGGCCAAAAGTGACCCCGCGTTGGGCCCCCTCCCCGCTGCTTTCGCGGCGAAGGTGAGCGGACGACGGCGGGACCTCCCGCCGTCGTCCGCTCAGGTTTACGGGACGGTCAGCTTTCGGGGAGGCGCCCGGCCAGTCCTTGGAGCGACGGTTCCCGGCCCAGCTCCACATGCGCGAAGGCCAGCGCCGCCGCCAGGTCCGCCTTGCCGTCATAAATGGCCTTGCACAGGCTCAGGTGCTCCGCGCACTGAACCTGGGGGTCACGGTGCCCGGTCAAAGTGAAGAGCCACTGCATCCTGCCCAGCAGGGGCTTCATGGAGGACTCCAACAGCGAGTTGCCCCCCATCGCTACGATCTCTGCATGCAGGGCTGTGTTGCTGAGCGGTATCTGCGCATGGTCGTGGCGCAGGGTTGCTTCTTCTGCCTGGTCCATCATTTGCCGCAGCCGCGACGACGACTGGCCTCCGGCGGCGGCCTGGGCGGCGAGGCGTGCGGCGAGGACTTCCAGGCTGAGCCGCACGTCAAAGAGTTCATTGACGTCGCGCAGGGTGATCTGCTTGACTGTGGCACCACGCCGGGGGGAGGCGTCAATGAAGCCTTCGGCCTCGAGCTGCTGGAGGGCTTCCCGCACGGGTACCCGGGAAACAGCCAGAGTCTGGGACAGCTCACGTTCCCTGAGCCGGGATCCTGGCGCGAAGTCACCGGAGATGATCAATTCCCGGATCCGGGCCCGGGCAGTGTCAGCCGAGGACGCGGGGGCTTCCGCTTGGACTGTCATTCATGCCTCCCGTTATTGCATACTTCCGCGCTTACTCAGTTATTCAGCTCCACGCGGGTGCCAACCCCCTGATGGAGCGCAGCGTCGTACAGGAGCCGCCCGATGGCAAGATCCTGCAGACCGATACCAACCGAGTTGAACAAGGTTACGTCCTCATCACCAAGGCGACCTGCTTGTGTCCCCGCCGCCACGTCACCAAGCTCGGCCACCACGTCCTCAAAACTCATCACACCTTCGGCCACCGGGATGATCAGCCCGCCGGATTTGGCTCTGGCCGTGGCCAGGCTGTCCACGAAGACCCGTGCCCTCACCATGCCCGCCGAATCAATCTCCCGGTGGTCCGCCCGCGGACGGGATCCGACGGCGTTCACGTGCAGTCCGGGCGTGAACCACTCGCCCTTGACCAAAGGCTCAACGGCCGGGGTGAGGGTGCACAGCACGTCGGCGGCCTCCACAACTTCCCGGACGCTGGACGCCCGCGTGACGTTGAGGCCGTAATGGGAAATCTCGCCGCAGAAGGCGGCCACGGTGTCCGCGGAACGGGACCACACCACCACTTTTTCAATCGGGAGGACGGCCAGCATGGCTTCCACGTGTGCCACGGCCAGGGCGCCTGCACCGACCAGTCCCAGTGTGGTGCTGCCGGGCCTCGCGAGGAGCTTCGTCGCCACGGCACTGGCGGCGGCGGTGCGGACCCGGGTGGGGACTTTGCCGTCCAGGATGGCCAGGGTTTCGCCGGTTAGCTGGGAGACAAGCATGATCGTGGACCGCTGCGTGGGCAGGCCGGACTCCCGGTTTTCCGGGATGTCCGCCAGCAATTTGACGGATGCCAGCTCTTCGGCGCTGGACAGCGCTGCCATCGGCAAGAACCTCGCGTCCGAGGACGGCAGGAGAAGGGAATCCGGCGCGGGCTGAATGGCGGTTCCTCGGCTGAGGCCGGCAAAGACGCGTTCGACGGCGGCGATGGTCCCGGGCATGTCGGCCAGGGCCTGGAGCTCGGAGGCTTTAAGAATCAAGGTCATGGGGTGGCTTTCTGGATTGGGCGGGCGCGTTGCCGGGCAGGAGGAGGGTGGGAAGGGACAGCGTCGCGCTTATCCCAGACCGATCAGAGGTCATTCCGTACCAGGACGCCCTGCGCCACCACGGCGCTGATTTGTTCCAGGGCCGAGGCGCTGTTCAAGGGATCCGAGTCCACGATGACGGCGTCTGCAAAGGAACCGCGCATCAGGCGTCCCGCACTCTCACCCCAGCCGAGCAGGGCGGCGGCGTTGACCGTCGCGGCCCTGAGCGCGTCCAGTGGTGAAAGCCCGGCCTCCGCCAGCAGACGCGCTTCAGTGCCTATCGGGGTCACATCGGATCCGAAGGAGTCCGTCCCTGCGACCACCGTCACGCCGGCTTCATGGGCGGCCTTCACTGCCGCTTTGATGATGGGCGTGTACTCCGTGCCGCGGGCGGCAAGGATTGGGTTGGAAGAGCCCGCCATGCTCGTGATGGCGTCCAAGGTGGGGGTGAAGTACGTCCCACGGCTGGCCATCCGGGAGATGGTCTCCTCGCTGACGAAGACGCCGTGCTCGATGCTGCGCACACCGGCCCGGACGGCACCATCTATCCCCTCGGCGCTGTAGGCGTGGCAAAGCACGCCTGCTTTGCCTGCGGCCTTGACCACCGCGGAGAGCTGTTCGTAGTTGTAGACCAGTTCGCGGGGGTCTTGTTCCGGCAGGCCCGCCCGGGGGTTGGCTCGGGTCTTGATCACCTGGGCACCGCGTTTCAGGTTGACGCGGGTGAGGTAGGCAAGGTCCCTTGGTTCTGTGACTCCCCCGGACAGGGACGCGAGCGGCGCAAGGTCCGGGTCTGCGAGGAGCGAGTCCCCAAGATCGGGTGAGATGAACAGGCCGGCCGGGCTCATCCGGGGCGAGGCGCCGGCGGCCCAGGCAGGCAGGGCAGCGAGGGCGACGTCCTGATAGAAGCTGCTTGAACCACTTCTGACGCTGGTCGCTCCGCCCTGCAGGATGGCCCGTGCATCCGAAAGCGCGTTCGCATGAACATGCACGTCGATGAGGCCGGGAAGGACCCACCGGCCGGAGGCATCCACGATGCGGGCGCGGCCTGCAAGGGCGGCCACTGCACGCCGTGTTTCCTCCCGGGTGCCCACCGCGGTGACCTTCCCTTCTTCCAGCACAAGGACCCCGTCCTGCACCGCATTGCCCGTCCTGGGGTCCACGATGGTGCCGCCCTCGATGATCATGGGCGGGGGCGAGACGGGGCGGCCAGGGTAGCCGGGGCTTGATGCGTTGCCCGCTGCCCTGGCTTCCGGGGCACTTCCAAGCTGGGCAGCCAGGCTTGCCACCGAGATTCCCGCCAGGGCGGCCGCCCCGGCCAGGATGCCGCGGCGTGGAACGGCAGTTGGAGGCAGGGCAGCAGAGGTGTGGTCGTGCAGGCACATTGTTCTCTCCAATGGGAAGGGCGCTGCCGGAGCAGCGCGGGTCCGGTGTCAATAGGTCAAAGTCGTGGTTCCAACGAGGGCGGATGAGCTTCCCCCATCAATGTGCTGGTGGCTCTCGCGTGCCCTCATCATACCGCTTTTGGTATACCAAGCCAAGATTGATCAGATGAATTGATCAGATGAAGAATCGAAGGTTGCGGTGGTCACGGGGCAGCGACCGACTGGGCGATTTCCGCGCGTGGATAGGTGGGCGGAAACAGCTGGTCAGGCTCCCGGAGCTGGACGTCCCGGACCGAGTAGGCCGCCCGCATCCCGTCGAACAGCCGCTGCCCCTCAACCCGCAGCGCGTCCAGGTCGATGCCGGGCAGGGCGCCGCCGACCACGACGGGGCGGCCTGCCACGAAGGTATCGGTCACCTGGCGCGCCGTCCCGTTGAGCACGAGCGTGCGCAGCGGGTCTTCGACCACACCGTCGCCGAAGCTGGCCAGGGAGACCACCGTAATGTCGGCCTGCATGCCGGGGGCAAGCCTCCCCAGGTCAGCCCGTCCGAGGGCCCGCGCGCCGCCGAGCGTCGCGGCGTCGAAGTAGTCGGCCAGGGTCCCGGCGTCTGGCCTCCCCTCGACCAGCCGGGTCAGGTGCATGCCGGCGTCCATGCCGCGCACAAGATCCGGCGGGAAGGAGTCAGTACCCAGGCAAATGTTGATGCCCGCCTTGCGGAAACGGTCGAACGAAACAAGCTGTTTCTGGTAGCGGAACGATGTCAGCGGGCAGTGGACAATGCTGACGCCGTGGCGGGCGAGTGCGTCAAGCGGTCCGCCCGGCGCTGACGCGGCAGGGTCCTTGCCGTTGATCACCACACCATGCGGGATGAGAAGCCGCGTGCCGAACAGGCCGGTGGACTCGAGCAGTTCCAGGACGCCGCGTCCAGCGGACTGCTGCAGGAGTTCGTCCTCCAGCGGGGACTGAAGGCAGTGGAGCCGGACGAGTGCGTCCCGCTGCCTGGCGATCCGCGCCGTCTCCCGCATGAGGTCTTCGGACAGCGTCTCAATGCGGCACGGCAGCAAGGCCCCGGTGACGAGCGGGTCGGCGAGACCCGCGGCGTAGTCCATGAAGCGCTCTGCGTCGCGCAGGCCCGCAAGCCCTCGGGCCTCGTCGAAGTGGACCTCGCGGTCGCCTGCGGCAGTGACGACATGGACCCCGGAACGGTAGGCCGGCCCAAGGTAGCCGCGCAGTCCGATCCGCCGGCTTGTCTCTGCCATGTCCACGAGTTCATCGAGGCCCTCAGCCCAGGAACTGTGGATTTCCGAGGCGATCGGCATGTAGGTCGTAATGCCGTGCAGGGCGAGCTGCGCCATGGCGAACTCGCGGACCGTGGCGCGCTCCGATGGCGTGAACACGTCCCGGCGACGGTTGGCGAAGTAGTCATCCGACCACAGGTGGCCGGCGGCGACGTCCGGCGAGGGCCACGAGTCCAGGATGAGGTGATCGATGTCGGCGAGGGCGTCCAGGTCTATCAGGCCAGGCATGACCAAACTCTGGCCATAGTGGCGCTCCTCATCGACCGGGCCCCCGTAGTTGCGCCCCACAAAGACGATGGAATCCCCCTCGAAGACCACTTCGCCGTCCTCGATAAGCGTGTGCCGCGTTCCGTCGAACCCCAGAACGTACCGGGCCGAGATTTTCTTGTACACCGTGCCTCCTTGGCGAACTGCCGATAAATGTGACTTGCCTCTCAATGGGTACGAGTATACAGTCACTTGGTATACCAAGCGTCGGATTCCGCGATGCGGGATGTTTTTGTTCTGATCCCCGATCTCCCCTCGAAAGGCCTGCGTCATGCGCAATGAAGCGAAGACCACAGGCGGCTCCGTGTCCGCCCTAGTGGACGCGCCGCCGTCCCGTTCCTTCCGTGCCCGCCCCGCCATGTGGCTCGCGATGATCGCACTCTCCACCGCCATCTGTGCCGTGGCCATTACGATCGGAACCCACAAGTTCCACCTCGGCCCGGCCGCCATCGTCCTGATGCCCATCCTGTGGACCGTTCTCATCGGCGGATTCCTCGGTGTCCAGAAATGGAAACCCATCGGAGGGCGTGCCCGTGCCGTGTCCACGCATCTGATGGACGTATCCATTGTTTTCTTCCTGGCAGGCCTCGGCACTCAAATCGGACCATCGCTGACGAAGTTCACAAACATTGGCCCTGCGATCCTCCTGCAGGAGGTCGGCCACGTGGTGGGCACCGTGATCCTGGCACTGCCGGTCGCAGTTGCGCTCGGCTTGGGCCGCACTGCGATCGGCGCCACCTGGTCGATCGACCGTGAGTCCTACCTTGCCTTCGCCATCCAGCGCTTCGGTGTCCGCTCCCCCGAGTACCGCGGCGTGTTCGCGGTGTGGGTGCTGGGCAGCGTCTTTGGCGCCGTGTTCATCTCCCTCCTGGCCGGTCTGCTCGGCGGAATGGACTTCTTTGATCCCCGGGCCCTCGCGTTGGGCCTGGGGCTGGGGTCCGCCTCCATGATGCTCGGGGGCGTGGGCGCCCTGTCCATCCTGTATCCGGAGATGGCAGGGGAGATCATGGCCCTCGCCGCACTGTCCAACCTCGTCACCAACATCGTCGGGTTCTACGCAGGTGTCTTTATCGCGCTGCCGATGTGCCAGAAGCTTTACAAGATGTGGTCCCGCATTTTCGGGCGGGACGACCTTGGCCGCCGTGTCCGGCGCGGTGCCCTCATTGGCGCTGCGGCTGGAACCCAAGCGGGCAGCTCAGGCCCGGCACGCGAGGGCGGCGCAGTGATCGAGTCCGGTGAGGCGCAGGGCATCGACACCGTGGACGTCAACGGCATCGAGGAGGACCCCAGTGTTATCCGGACGCCCAAGACGTGGCTCATCGCGTTCGCCGCGACCGGCGTGGCCGGCTTCCTGCTTAACGCCCTCGGCACCGGTTCCGTGCTGCCGCTGGATGCCGTCGGCGTGCTCATCCTCCTCACGCTTACCGCCGTCGCGCTCGTTCTTGCGAAGCTAGTCCCGGCGGTCCCGTCCAGCATCTGGGTCCTGGCCTTGGCCACCATTGCCTCTGCGACCTTCATGCCCACCGGCCCCTTCATCGCATCCACCACGCAGCACATCAACGTCCTCTTTGCTGGCTTGCCCATGATCGCCCTGATTGGCATGTCCCTCGGGCGCGACGTCAAGGCGCTGCGCTCACTGAGCTGGAAGATTGTCATTGTCGCCCTGATGACGTTCACGGCGAGCTTCATCGCCGCGGCAGTCATCGCCCAGGTTGCCTTGGACTTCTAGTACACGCTGCGGCAGGGAAGGCACCGGTCCCACGGGATCAGTGCCTTCCCCGTCGTTCACAGCATCAGCCGAAAGGAATGAACCATGCTCATCACCAATGTCCGCCCCTGGGGCGGGGACGCCGTAGACCTCGAGGTTCGGCAGGGGCGGATTGCGTCCGTTCACGCCGCGGGGACCGCCGTCGTAGTTGCAGACGCCGCCGGCGGGGAAGTCGAGGGACGGGGCCGGATCGCCGTGCCCGCGTTTACAGACGTGCACGTCCATCTCGACTCGTCCAGGATCGGGCTGCCGTTCCGGGAGCACACAGCCTCGCCCGGTGTGTGGAACATGATGTGCAACGACCGGGAAAACTGGCGCGACACCCCCATCCCCTACGGGGATGTAGTGGCGGGAACGCTGGAACGAATGATTGCGCGGGGCACCACCCGCGTTCGTTCCTACGCCCAGATCGATGTGGACTGCAAGCTTGAGCGCTTCGAGGCGGTCATGGCCGCGAAGGAGCACTTCGCCTACGCCGCCGATGTAGAAGTCATGGCTTTCCCCCAGGCAGGCCTCCTGCTCGAGGACGGCACTGTCCCGCTCCTCGAGGCCGCCCTCCGCGCGGGTGCGACGACCATCGGCGGTATTGATCCCTGCCAGCTGGACCGAGACCCGGTTCGCCATCTGGACATCGTCTTCGGTCTAGCGGAGAAGTACGGCGTCGACGTCGACATTCATCTGCACGAGCCTGGCCACCTGGGGGTCTTCAGCGCGGAACTTGTCTTCGAACGCACCCGCGCGCTGGGTATGGAGGGACGCGTCTCGCTGTCCCACGCTTACGATCTGGCCAATGTCCACCCCGACGTGACCGCCCGGCTCGTGGAGCAGATGGCCGAGCTCGACGTTGCCTGGGCGACGGTCGCCCCGGCTAGCGGCGGCACGCAATTCGACCTCGCCCGGATGACGGAGGCGGGGATCCGTGTCGGTTTGGGCGAGGACGGGCAGAGGGACTACTGGAGCCCATACGGCAATTGCGACATGCTCGACCGCACGTGGCAGTTGGCGTTCACACACCGGCTGCGCAAGGACCGGCTGATCGAGCACTGTGCGGCGATCGCCACCATTGGAGGCGCGTCCATCATGGACCGTACCGTCCAGCGCCTCACGAGTCCCGACGACCGGCCGGGCCTGGCTCCCGGAGATCGGGCCGACATCGTCCTGGTTGACGGCGAGACCATCACGAGCACCGTCATGGACCGCGGCACCGACCGCACCGTCATCCACGAGGGCAGGCTCGTCGCCGACAAACTGGTCGTTCTGCCGAACCCGGCCGCGTAGTCAGTCCGCCGCCCAGTTACGCGGACGACGGCGGGACCTCCCGCCGTCGTCCGTTTCCGTTTAGTGCCTAACCAGGCAGCGGTGCTCTGCACATCCAGTCCGGTCCAGTAGCGCCACGGCTCCGAATCCTTGATAGAGATCAACAGCAGTAGAGATCACCAGAGGAAGGCGGGCATGAGCGTTCGGCAGGAATCCGCGACGTGGGCGGCCACGTTGCGGCGGCACATCATTCCAACCGGGCTGGGCCCGTGCACGGTGCGTGTCCAACCGGCCTCCGGTGGCGGGTCGCCGGCGTCCGGCACACCGGAGGTGTATCTTCACGGCGCCGCGGGCTCCTGGACTACTTTCCGGCCGCTGGTTTCCGCAGCAGCGCCCCGCGATCGTGTCCTGATTGATCTGCCGGGCTGGGGCGAATCCACCAAGGGTGCCCGACTGGAACACTTCGCCATCGAGGCGATGGCACGCGCCGTCACCGAGGTGTTGAATTGGCTCAGCTACCCGCAATGGCACCTCGTGGGCCACTCCATGGGCGGCTTCCTGGCGTTGCATATTGCCGCGGCATGGCCGGAGCGGACCGCGAGCGTCGCCGCCATTTCGGCCACGACATTCGGCGTGTCTGAGGCCGCCCGCGAGCCACTGCGCAGCCTGTCTAGGTTCCCGGCGTTTGCCGGCATGAGGCTGCTCATGCGCTCACTGGCGTCCCTGGGTCCGGCAGGGCCGGCCCTGGTCCGTGCAGTCGGCGCCACCCCTGTGATGGGACCGTTGACGTCACCGCTGTTCGCCGATCCCGCAGGCATATCCGCAGGGGTGATCCGCGGGCTCGGTCATGACGCCCGTCCGGCCAGCTTCTCCGCGGCCGCCCGGGCAGTGGCCCACTACGAATTTGACCAGTGGCGCGGCGTCCGCTGCCCCGTGCTGGCGACCCGCGGGGACAGTGACGTGTTTACGTCTCCGTCCGACCTGGACCGGCTGGACGCGATGGTGCCGAACGTGCAGACTGTGACGATCCCGCGCTGCGGCCACTTCGCCAACGTCGAGCAGCCGGAGCACGTGCAGCAACTGCTCAAGGACCTGTGGTCACTGTGAAGTAGTCGAATCACAGGTTTGCGGCTTCTTGCTCCGCCAGTCTGATCATACGAAGTTCGTCCTCCACTGCGCGGGACGGCCAATAGTCCTTCGACAGCTCAGTTGCCCGGGTCAGATCTGCCGCTGGGAAGAGCTTGCCGAGCATTCCGGCCGCCTGAAGCAGGGCGATCAGCACTATGGTCCTGGCATCGGGTGCCTTCGAATCAGGCTTGGCATCAGGCGCCCCGGCAGCTGGCTTCGTGGCCTCGGACGCCCCCGCATCAGACCCTGCATCCGGCACCGTGGTATCCGGCGGCTCAAGTTCGGACGGCGGGCCGCTGAGGGCGGCCTGGATCTTTTCCAGGAGCGCCGCCTCCGGAGCATGGTCCTTCTCCGGGTACCGCACGGCCCGGAACCGGCCCAGGTGCTTTTCGCCGACATGTTCCACGATGCCCAGTGACGCCATCGCCTCGTTGACGCGCTGCACTACGGCGCGGCCCTCCAACATGCCCACCCACCCCTTGGGAGTGTGGGGCCGGGATTTGCCACGAATGAGTTCCAGCTCGCGCTGGAAGTCCGTTGCCGGGGCGTCGCCGGTAGCCCTGATGCGTTTCCCCTGCAGCTCGATCGCACCGATCAGGTCCAGCTCGGCCAATATTGCCCCTGCCACAGTGGTCCTGAGTGCGAACACCGGCACTTCAGGCTTGCCGTTCATGTCGTTCGTTGCCAGAAGAAGGAAAGCCTGGGGGAGGTTCAGCTCCGCCGCCTTCGGTGTTTCAGCGTCCATACGAACATGGTGGCCCTGTTGGGCGCCCACCACAATGAGGATTTACTAGCGTCGACGGCGCCTTCTGCCCATCTCCTGTTTATGGACGGAAACGGACGACGGCGGGACGTCCCGCCGTCGTCCGCAGCCTCACGAGGCCCGCGTGAATGTCCCCAGCCCGGTCCTGTCGTAGAAGTCCAGGGTGACGCTTGGCGAGGAGCCGCTGCCTGCTCCTGCAAACAGTGCACCGGCCAGGCCGTTGGCGTTTTCTCCGATGGATTCGAAGCTAAACGTGTCGCCGTCAAAGTGGGTAAGCGGGAAAGTCGTGGGACTGCCAGGCGGTCCCAGTCTCATGGCCAGTTTCCCGCCGTCTTCGAGGACCACAAGCTGGCCATAGTAGGAGTTGTCATAGGTGCCTGTGTAGGCACTGTTTGTCCTGGCAGGAGTGGGGGTAGCCGGAGTCTTGGTGTAGTCGACCTCAGGCTTCTCGGACTCATCAACTTGTTTGAAGACGCCAGCGGTGAATGCCAGCCAATCGACCGTGGGCGATCCGCGCTGGGCTGCATCTAGAAAGCCAGCAGCGATTGCTTCAGGAATTCCCTGTGGGCGCCCGTTGGTCAGGGCTACTATGGCCAGTTGTTCACCTGGAAGCATCGAGACGGCGGTGGCTGCGCCAAGATTAAATGCCCCGGAGTGTCCCAGCTGGACACGGGCCTGGTCATCGTAGGAGACGTTCCAGCCCAGCCCGTAGAAGCGGGACCGGGCAGCCGGAGCCGACGTCGGACCGGAGACTATATGGGGAACGTGGGTTGTTTGGAGGGCAGCCGGATCAATAACGGGATTGCCCTCGTAACTGCCGTTTCCGAGCTGCAGCCGGAGCCATTGGGCCAGGTCCCGCACCGACGAACTCGCACCGCCGGCCGGAGCCTGGGGATCGGCATTGCGGCGGTATTTCGCTGCCCACTCCTTGTTCCCGAGCGGCACGTGAAGGATGGCCTTGTTTGTGGCTTTCTCATAGTCCGAGTGACGGTAACTGCTGGCGGACATGCCCAGCTTCCGGAACAGGACCTCGTCGGCCAGATCTTCCCAGGTTGTTTTCATCGCATCGGCTGCCGCCTGGCCGGCTTCGGTGTAGCCGAAATTGGTGTAGTTGTAGCTGGACCGGAACGTATCAAGGGGCTCCTGATGGAGGTGGCCGAGGATGTACGCCCGATCGAATCCGAGGTCCTCCAGCAGATCACCCGAACCCGTTTTCAGCCCACTGCGGTGTGAGAGCAGATCAGCAAAGCTCGCATTCCGCGTGACGTAGTCATCCTTGAGCGCGAAGCTCTTGTTATGTTGAACGACGGCGTCGGTCCAGTTGATGACCTGTTGCCCCACCAACCCTGCCACCACTGTGGACGCCAGGGGCTTGGACACAGAAGCCACCTGGAACACCGTGTCAGGACCGACCTCCTCGGGCTTTCCGACCTCCCGGACCCCAAAGCCCTTGGAGTACACCACCTCGTCCCGATACACCACGGCTACGGCCATCCCCGGGAGCCCGGTGCTATCCATGGCGTCCCCGACCAATCCGTCCAGCGTGGCTAAGGCGTTTGTAACTTTCGCCCGGTCCAGCAGTGGTTCGATCTGTCCCGGCGGGGCGGGGATCTCCCTTGAGCCGTCAGGCGGCGAGCGCTCCGGCCCGTGCCGGCCGTCCCGTTTCCATCCATAGTGAACCCGCGCACTGCAAGCAAGCAATGGTGCCGGGGAGTCGATGGGACGGTGTCCAAGGCCGGGCAGGCGGCCGACTGTAGACGCCTGCTTAGTGCTGGACCAGCGCATGTATGCGCCGGGAGATTTCTTCGCCTCCCAGGATGCCGCGGGCATCGGTGACGCGCAGGTGATCCCTGCGGAAGTCGACGTCGGCGAGTTCTCCGTGGGAGGGACGGAAGGCGACGTCGGCTTCGGCCAGCATCGGCCCGTCCAGCAGCGAATCCCCGGCGGCGATTACCCGGGAGGCCCCAGTGCGCCGGGCGACTTCTGCGACGGCGCTGTTCTTCGTCACCGCGTGCGGCACACAGTAGAGCTTGCGGCCCTGGACGGACACCGTCCAGCCGAGCGAGGCACACCATGCGTCCAGCTCCCGCACGAATTCCGCGGGCATGAGCTCCCGGTCCACGATGGCGTAGAGGAAGAGCCCTTCGGCCTGGCGCAGCCGGAGAATCCAGGACCGGTAGGCCTCCCGGGACAGAAATTCCTCGATGACGGCCAGCGGCGCCGAGCCCTCCGAGACCCGTTGCCCGACTGTGGTCTGCCACTCGATGTCCGGCTCGCCGTTCTTGAGCAGGACGCCGCCGTTGGTGGTGACCGCGTATTCAGGCACGGCACCGGGCAGCCGGACCCGCCGGTACTGGGCCTCGGTCCGGGTGGTCACTGGGACGAAGATGGTTGTCCGGGTCAGTTCGAGCAGCAGCCGCTCGGCGGTGCGGGTCATAAACGAGATCGGCACCCCCTCGTGGAGCTCCGCAACCACCATGTCCGGTGCCAGGTGGTCGGGGACGTCCAGAAAGAAGGCCTTCGCGGAGTAGATGAGGGTCCGGTCAAGGTCCGAGGCCACCAGGACGGAATTCACAGGGCGGCCGCCGCAGTGACTCCATCGGCGCCGGATACCCCGCTGAACGTCGGATCGATGAGCCCCACGCAGCTGAAGGGCAGGCCCGGCACCTCCAGCACCGCCACACCGCGCTGCTGAGCCAGCAGCAGGATGTGGGCTATCTCGGGCGCGGCATCAGGACGCACCAGGATCTTCCACGGCACCCTGCGCAGCAGCACCCGCGTTGTCTCACCGACTCCGGGTTTGATCAGGTTCAGGTCGTGGATCCCGTGTTCCCGGCCGAGGCTTTCCACGGCGAGCCGGCCGGCCCAGGTGGGCGTCCGGTCCGCGGCCAGCAGCGCCCCGGCTTCTGCCCGGGCGAACGCTTCGACGGTTGGGAAATGGCCAGAGACTGCGGCCAAGAACTCCCGCGAGACGTCGTCACCGCGCAGCTGGTGGTAAAACTTGGCCCCGTGGAAGTCGTCTGGGCCGATGAACTCCGTGTTGAAGACCGTGCGGGACACGAGCCCGGACACCGTCGAGTTCAGGCAGGCGGAGGGTATGAGGTAGTCCTCGCGCGTGCCGTACATGGCGGCGCAGTGCCCGGGATCGGCGAGCACGGCGAGGTCCTTCGGGAAGGCAATACCGTCGGTTTCGGCGAAGCGGTCGAGGCCGGCCGAGAGCTCGCGGGTGATCGCGCCCTTTCCGGTCCAGCCGTCCACAAAGAGGATCTGCTCCGGATCATGGTGGGCGGCCAGGTATCGCAGGGCCGTCTGGTCCGGCCCGACGCCGCGCACGATGCTCATCGTGTAGTGGGGAAGGTCGATGCCGTGGATCTGCTGGGCCCAGCGGCGCATCAGGATGCCGACCGGTGTGCCGGCCCTGGCCAGGGAAACCAACACAGGCCGGTTCCGGCGCGCGGCCAGCGCCATCTCGGTCACGGTGCCCACGGCCTGCGCGACGCGCGCGGAGGAGCGTTTCAAGGCGTCCCGGTACAGCTGCTGGTACTGCTGCGAGGGCGAATATTCGATCGGCAGGGACTCTGCATAGCTCGCCCCGCCCGATTGCATCGCGGCTTCACGATCGGCCGCGGGCGCTTCCAGCGCGGCATCACCGATGTCCTTGAGCAACCAGGTGACTTCCTCCGGTGCGTAGGAACCGAACGCCGGTCCGGCCAGCGGCGCCGGGAGGACGGGTGAGGCGGGCAGGAGGACGACGACGACCGCGCTGCAGACGGCGCCAAGCGCCTCCGTCACGCTGCCGGGACCCGAGAGGACCTCCGCGGGGGTCCCGGGTTCGGGCATCAGGACGATCGTGCCGAATCTGCGGCCGACGGAGGAAACATTGTGGGCGAAGCGCACACCGGGGCCGTCCACGGTGACGTCATGGCTGGCGAACCGCACCGTGCCCGTGATGGCGTAATCCGGGCGGTCCAGGGCGACGATCGGAGATCGGGTGGTAGTGGAGAACCGGACGCCGCGGTCCGGATTCAGCCGGTCCAGTGCATCGGCCACGGCCAGGGGCACGTGGATGAACTCCTCGCTGCCCAGGACCAGAACGGACTCCGCGCCGGCCGCCTGCGGAAGGGCCCGGTGGATCGACTCCCCGACGTCGGCCAGCGTAGCCGCGGCGGGGGAACCGCTGTTGCCGAACCGGTCGCTGCGGACAGCTGCCCCGACCGTCCCGGGCTTGAGGAAGGTCACCGTTCCGGGTGACCAATCGGGGGTTGCCGGCGCCTGCGGCAGTGCGGCCACCACCTCCTCGGCACGCTGAAGAATGTCCGCGCCCAGGGTGATCTGCCCCGTGCCCAGCGCCACCACCCGGATGCGGGTTCCGAGCCTTTCCGCCAGTTCGTCGAACCTTGCCCGGTCGCCGGGTGTCCGCAGGTCCACGAGTGCGGCCACCGTGTAGCTGGGATGGGGCGCCAGGGCGTGCAGTTCGGTGATGGTGTTGATGATCGTGGCCCCGGTGCTGAGTTCGTCGTCGACCAGCACCACCGGTTCAGGGGCGTTCAGGCGCCGCGGATCCGTGGGGAGCAGCCGGTGTGAGGTGGCGTGCGAATGTGATTCCTCGAAGGACCCGTAGGCGGCGGCACCCGCCGGGGCGTGCCGGGATGAATGGATGTAATACGAGCCGATCGTGTCGGCCACAAGCCGTCCCAGGCCGGTGGCCGTCTCCGCGTAGCCGATGGTAATGATCTGCGGGTTGCGGGACTTCAACCCGGCGAGCTGTCGCCGGAGGCTCTGCAACGCCGCCCGCCGGCCGTCGTCGTGCGTTTCCCCTCGCAGGACCGCGGCGAGCCCGGCAGCAATGGTCCGAGCGGCCGGCAGTGATTCCGGGGCGGCGGACAGCGCCTCCCCGGCGAGCACCCCCAGCAGCTCACCGGCGGCCATGACCAGCCCGGGTTCCGACGGGACGTGTTTGCCGAGCACCTGGGACACCAGCAGATGGGCCCGCTTGGGGTTGCGCCGCAGCGCCAGTCCCACCAGGTCCTCGACCGGCAGCAGGCTAGCGGAGTGGTCCGTCTTGATGCCGACGCCGAGCGCGTCCCGCACAAAGCCGCCGGTCCAGGGGTGCTGGCTCAATTCATGCTCGCTTCCAGAAGGTCAACGTAAGTGATGTTCTCGGCGGCAACGCCGAAGGCTGCGGCACGCAGCAGCGTCTGGCCGGCCCAGGCCCGATGAGGCTTCATCTCATTCATCTTGTTGCCGTACGGCGAGGCCGAGGCGCCGCCGCCGTTCTTGCCGGCGATCTCCAGCGCGTCCACGTATTCCTCGTGGCTGACGACGCACATGGCATGGACCAGCGGGACATGGGTGGGGTGGATGACCGTCTTGCCCAGCAGCCCGTTGGCCAGGTCCAGTTCGATTTCGCGGATCAGCCCATCGAGGTTGGCCGTCAGAATCCGATCGCGCAGGGGCATCTCATTTGCGTCGGCGAAGGGAGTGCGCCGCAGCAGGGGGCGCAGCACGCGCTCGCTGTTGCTGTAGTGCTCCCAGACCGGGCCGGAGATCACGAATCCGTTGTCCGGCCGGCCCAGCATATTCACGATGTCCCCGATCACGGAGGCGACCACCTTGACGTCATAAATGGTCAGGTCCCGGGAGCGGCGCAGGCCGAAAGCACTGGACATGTCGGTGGCGCCCACGCGGACGGCCAGAACATCCTCCCGGTTGGCTTGCAGCACGTCGCGGATACCGGACAAGGTACTGGCCCGGGTCTCGCCGTGGATCATGACCGGCGATTCCATGATGGGCATGATCCGCAGCCTGCGGCCGCCCCCGTGGGAAGCGTTGATGTTATGCAGGGCATCCAGGAACCGCTGCGCCTGGCCAGTCTCATTCTCAAACTTCGGAATAACAAAGCCCATCAGCAGGTCCAGGGCCTTGCCGCAGCGGCGGGCCAGGCTCAGCATCTGCTCCGGGGTACGGACCCGGAGAAACAGCAAAGGCCCCTCGTCGGAGTGGAAGGCGCCTTCGGGGTCGCCACTCCCGCCATCGTCGCTGCCGATGCCGCTCCCGCGGCGCGGCCCGGCGGAACCGGCATGCAGCCGGGTCAGCGTGTTTACGACGTTGGTCTCGGCGGAGTCCACCGCATCATCGGCGATGGAATCCTCGAGGCAGATCACCATGCTCAGGCAGCCGCGGGCCGCCTGTTTGCGGATATCCTGCGCCAGGTTCGGGCGGTCCGCCGGAGTGTAGAGCGTGGCGCCAAGGGCCACGGCCAGCAGCGCGGGGGCGGAGCCCCGGCTCAGCTCCTGCGGAGCGATGTGGAAAAGGCGCGAGGCATGCTCGTCGCTTAGAAAACTGAAATGGCGCATGCCGTCCCGTCAGGGTCCCTGCCGACGGGCGGCAGCTTGGGTGGTCATGGAAAAGCCGAATTCCTGCCAGAGCAAGGCGGCGTCGGCGCGGGCCGGCACTGGTTCAGCGCGCAGCTCGATGACTCCATCGATCGCGGTCAGGGACAGGATGTATCTGAGCTCCCCGTCGGCTGCGGGCAGCGTCACGGTGCCGCCGTCGAAGATCTCCACGGTCAGGGGGGCCGAATACGGTCCGACAAAGAGCGCCCGGCGCAGTTCGCGGATATGCCGCAGCGCCACCACTGCCGTCCCGTCCACGTAGCCCACTAGCGGACGGTTTCCCGAGCACTTGATGGGAGTGCCGGAGACCGCGCCGTCAACGGTGATGGCCCCGGTCACGCGCTCTGAGCTTTCCCATGCCGCCGAGGTTGCCCCCGTTACCAGCAGGGTGCCAATCGCCGACTGGCGCGGGTCAAGGCGGATCATCGGCGTCTGGGCGTCGAGCAGCCTCGTCGCACCGATCCCAGGAGCCGGAAAGAGCCTGGTGGGCCGAGCCGCGGCTATCGGCCGGGCTCCGGTCGATGGGGACGCTGTCGAGGTGGCTGACGTGGTGGCTGCTGCTGGGAGTGTGGGCGCGGGCGATCGGCTCAGGGACAGCGACGGGGCGGCTGTCGGGGTGGTCGGGTCTGCGGCCGGGGAAACCGGCGACGACGGCGCCGCTGCCGCCCGGACGGATGTTGCCGGGGCGGATGTTTCAGCGCGGGCGGCTGGCTTGACGCGCCGGCTGAGGTAGGTGATGTCCGTGCGGATGTTGGACCTGTTCAGTGCCATCGCTTAGACATCGAACCGGAAGTCGGCTGCCACGCCGCGCAGGCCGGTCGTGTAGCCCTGGCCCAGGGCCCGGAACTTCCAGTCCTCGCGGTGGCGGTACAGTTCGCCGAACAACATGGCGGTGATGTTGTCCTGCGGGGACTGGGGAATATCGAAGCGCACCAGCTCCTTATTCTGTGCGGTAGCCACCCGGATGTACGGGCCGCGGATGGCGGAGAAGGTGCCGGGCCCGCGGAGATCGGGGTCCACGTAGACAATGAACGTAATCTTGGCGACACTGGCCGGCACCAGTGACAGGTCGACGTCGATCTGCTCCTGGTCGTCGGTGCCGGCGAAGGCCACCGAGCCCTCCGGGCTGGCGATCTGGTTGAAAAATACCAGGTGATCGTTCGAGACGGCCCGGCCGCCGGCGTCGCACATGATCGCCAAGGGAACCAGCTCGGACTGGGGCCCCCGGCTGGGGATGGACTGCCAGCCCAAGCCGACCAGGATCTTGCTCAGTCCCGGGTTCTCGGCCGTCAGCGCGGCGTTGGCCCCGGCCACAAGATTGCCCATCAGCGGCCTTCCAGACGAAGGCTGGACGGCGCGAACTTATCCTCGAGGAACCGGCCGTGGGTGGACAGCTCGGCAATGGCACCGATCCGCACCTGATTGGCCAGGTCACGAGCTATTTCCTCGAGCGTGGCGAACTGTTCCGCCAGCAGCCGCGTCGGCCCGGACTCCTCGGTCCTGGCACTGTCCGGGAGCGCCAGATACGTGCGCAGGGGATCCGGGATATAGCTGCAGACGATGGAATTCAACAGCACCTGCTGCTCCATCGAAGCCCCCTGCTCGGCCATATGGCTCACCAGCGGGCGCAGCACATCGTCGATTTGGCGCAACTGCGAGGACACCGACGTCGGCAGCTCAGCGCCGGCCCGCCGGATGGCGCTGCGCAGGTTGTCCAAGGATCCGGCGGTCTGCGCCATCTCGGCGTCGGCCGTTGGCTCGGGAGCCTGTTCGGTGATGCCCGGCACAGGGGCGCCGCCGAACAGGGAGCCGATGAACTTACCAATCACGGCGGTACCGCCTGCTGCTTTCCGCCGTCACTTAGTCTGTCTGGCCCTGCCGCGCGCGTTCCAGGTACGGCTTGGCCTTCAGCACGCTGGCCTCGAGGGCCCCGACGGTGCTCTCCATGTTCTTGGCCGCCTCCGACCGGAAGGTGTCAATGGCATCCATCGTGGCGAAGACATTGTCGAAGGCCTTCTGGAGCGTCTCCACACTGACCCCGGAGCTGGAAGCCTGCTGGTGGATTCGGGAAGTCTGGTCCTTGAGCATTTCGCTGGTGCTCAGGATCATGTTGTTGGTGGTGGTATTGACGGCGTCGATCTGGTCCAGGACCATCTTCTGGTTGGCCAGGGCCTGGGCCACGATCACCGCAGTGCGCAGGGCAGAGATGGTGGTGGTCCGCGCCCGCTCCACACCCTTGATCAGTTCAACGTTGTTCTTACGGATCAGGTCCATCGCCAGGTACCCCTGAACCGAGACGGCTAGCTGGGTCAGGATGTCCTGGTGGCGCTGGCGCACGGGGAACAGGACGTCCGCCTCCATCTTCTGCGCCTCGGCAATCTGCCCGGCGGCGCGGGTGGAGTCGATCTTCTCCACGCAGGCGGCATCCAGTGCCTTGGCGAAGACGGCATATTCGCTCAACGCCTGCATCGTTTCCCAGAGCTGGATTTTTTCGTTGGCCAGGCTGGCATTGTCCTTGAGCAGCTCGTCCTGGCCCGTCATCAGGGCCTTGATGATCTGGTTCAGCTGGGTCTGCGCCGACTCGTATTTCTGGAAGTACTTGGCCAGCTTGTTGCCGCCGGGGATGAAGCCCAGGATCTTCTTGCCCACGCTCATGTTGGCCTGGTTGGGAGTGAGGTCCTCCACAGTGCTCCGCAGCTCACCCAGGGTGTTGGCGACCGCAACCTGAGCGCTGCTCCCGGACTTCTTGGCGCCGGCAACGGACGTCGAGGAACGCTCCAGCAGCCTGCTGGAGGAGTTGCTGGACGCTGTGATCTCGGCGCTGCCGATCTTATTGATGCCATCGACCTGTGCGGAGAACTCCGGGCTGCGCGCGTCAAGTTGGGCCAGACCGGCCACGAACTCTCTGGCCTGCCTATTGATCTCGGCCCTTCGTTCGTCGGGGACCGGAACCATGCCTGGAGCGTCTTCGGGCTGAACTATGGCGGGGGCGTCCGGAGCCTGAAGCACCAATGAAGCCTCTGCGGCGTCGGGGGGAGTCAACGGAGAATTCATGATGCTGCCTTTTCGAGAGATCGGTGGTGTCCCGGTTTCGATTGGCCGGGACACCACCTCATGTGGAAACGATGCGGAGCGGAAGTAGTCAGTCCGGGACACTCATCAGCTAAGGTCGACGCCGAAGTCCTTGGCGATGCCGGCGAGTCCCGTGGCGTACCCCTGTCCGACGGCCTTGAACTTCCAGTCCCCGTTGTTGCGGTAGACCTCGGCGAAAATCATCGACGTTTCGGGCGCCGCGTCCTCGCTCAGGTCGTAGCGGACAATTTCCTTGTCATCGACCTGGTTGACCACCCGGCAGTAGGCGCTGCGCACCTGGCCGAAGTTCTGGCCGCGTGCCTCACCCTGGTCGATGGAGACCACGATGACAACGCGCTCGACGTCGGCAGCAACCAGGGAGAGATCGATCAGGATCTGTTCGTCGTCGCCGGCGCCTTCGCCGGACCGGTTATCCCCCAGGTGGCTGACGGAGCCGTCCGCGGCAGCGGGCTGGTTGTAGAAAATGAAGTCCGCGGAGGACCGGACCTTGCCGTCGGCCGCCACCAGGAGGGCGGAGGCGTCGAGGTCGAAAGGTTCTCCCGTCGTCGTACGCGGGTCCCAGCCCAGCCCGACCACAGCCTTCGTCAGTCCTGGTGCGCTCTTCGTCAGGGACAGATTGCTGCCTTTGGTAAGGGTTAGTCCTGCCATGTTTGTACCATTCCTTCGTGTTGAATCGATCTTGCGAACTAGTCCAGCGAAATGCCGAAATCGGTGGCGATGCCGTGGAGGCCCGTGGCATAGCCTTGGCCAACCGCCCGGAACTTCCATTCGGCACGGTTGCGGTAAATCTCGGCGAAAATCATCGACGTTTCAGGTGCCGCGTCCTCGCTCAAATCGTAGCGGACCACGTCATGATCCGTGTCCTGGTTCAGCACACGGCAGTACGCGCCACGGATCTGGCCGAAGTTCTGGCCGCGGGCATCCGCCTGGTCGATGGAAACAACGATGAGCCACGGATCTGCCTTGGTGAGTGAGAGATTATTACCTTTGGTAAGGGTCAGACTCGACACAATAAGGGATCCTTCGAACGACTAGAGGACGGCGGCAGCTGGTGCGATCAGATCCGCGACCGAGCGGCCCTGGGCCCGCTCCCCGATGGCCTTAAAGGTCCAGCCCGCGCCGTCACGGGATACTTTGGACATGATCATGGCCGAATGGGTCCCCGAGTCGGTCAGCTGGTACTTGGCAATTTCCGGGCTTCCTGGCGTGGAGTCGTCCACCAGCCGACAGAAGGCATTCTGCACCTGGTCGAAGGTCTGGCCGGTGTAGCTGCTGATGACGAAGACGATGTGTGCCACTGCCGGGGAGACGAGCTCCAAATTGACCAGGATGGTCTCGTCATCGCCGTCGCCGTCGCCCGTCAGGTTATCCCCGGTATGACGCGTGGAGCCGTCTTTGCTCTGCAGCTGGTTGTACCAGACCTGATCCAGCGACTTGCCAGCCGCGTCGAAGAAAATGGCCGACGCATCGAGGTCGACCTCCACGGACTTGGCCTTTCCGAAAAAGCCCTTCTTGACCGGGGCCGCCGAGTCCCAGCCCAGCCCCATCTTGGTCTTATTGAGCGAACCGCCGTCTTTTTTGGTCAGCGACAGCGACTGGCCCTTCTGCAAGCTCAATCCCATAATTTTCTCAACCTCCAGCTAGTTTGAATACTCGTGTTCTCAGGTCCCAACGACTCCGGCCGTGCGCTAGTTCCGTGCGTACCTATGAAGTTAGTGGGGGTGAGGACGCGGACCATGCCGATCAGGCGGGTTCGAGAGCGATCCTAGCCGGAATCGAGGTGATGGCGAAGCCGCCTGACGCTGGCGGCAGGAGCAAAGAGGCGGCGAAGGCATGGACTGGCGCTACGACCGGAATAACCGACGACCAGCCAGATGCGTTCGAGAACACTTCGCGTGCGGCTTCTTGAGCTCGAATTGGAGCCGTGGCGCGGGCGGAGCCGGACAAGGCGGCCGTGTATGGTCTCGTCTAATTGGCGAATCTCAACCGCAGGACGGCTCTTGCTGGAAGGCATTCACACGAAGTCAATTTCCAGTAAGGATTGAATTCAATTGGGGGAAAAATGACAGACATCAAGTATCAGGCGCGTCTGCAGGTGCTGTCTCAGTGGGCGACTGAGGCAGCTGGGCAGGGTCACATCGTTCCGCGCATCGCCGATCTGGAGGCCATCTCCGCGGCCAGGACCGTCGAGGCCCCGGGGGTGAGCAGGGAGGCCGTCCAGCCATGGTTGCCGACAATCCAGTGGCTGTTGAAACAAGCGGCTTTTGGTGTCGTGGACCCACATGTCCAGCTCCCCGACGAATTGTCGCGTCCCGTGCGTGCGGCCCACGCTCTCCAAGTCGTTCCACCCGACGAAAATTCAGCCGACGCGCCAGCGCCGCCGGTGATGGAAGTAAGCCTCGTGGCGGTCGTTTCCCCGGACACCGAACACGGAAGCAGCCACGCCGCCGAAGCCGTCACAGTCATCGCGGAGATCAAACCCACGCCCACCAGTGCCAAGGGACCGAAGTGGGAGTCCGAGGCCCATGAGCAGGTTAAAAGTGCCGTGCAGCGATTCACCAGACCACTCCACGATCTCCTCACCCGTGACGCCAATGAGGGCGACACCCGCCTCTTGATTACGGACATGCTCTGCGAGGGTTTGGGCTATGACAAATTCCGCGACCTGACCACCGAATACATGGTCAAGCAGGATTTCGCGGACTACGGCGTCAGAATTGACAAGCAGCTGATTGCCTTCATCGAGGTCAAGCGGGTGAGCCAGAAACTGAATGAGCGCCACCTTCGCCAGGTCCAAATGTATGCGGTCAACGAGGGTGTGGAATGGATGATCCTCACCAACGGCCAGGTCTGGCAGGCCTACCACCTGACCGGTGGGCTCCCCGTGATTTTGAATCTCGCCTTCGAGGTTGACCTCCTCGGCCCTGAATCGCTGGAGGCAAAAGCGGACAAAATGTTCTTCCTCCACCGGGAGGCGCTGAAGCGCCGTCGGATCGATGAGCTGTGGAAGCACCGCGCGGCAACGTCGCCGGATGCGCTGCTAGACGTCATCCTGTCCGACTCGGTGCTGGACATCATCCGCAAGGAAATCAAGCGGAATACCGGGATCACCACAACGGTCCAGACGCTGGCGGCAGTGATCCGGACAGAGATCGTTGACCCTAAGCTTCGAAACAGGTAGAGCGGACGACGGCGGCACTTCCCGCCGTCGTCCGCTCGCGTTGGGTGCCACTCCCCTACAGCGCCGACCAGCCGCCGTCGGACGCGAGGATGGTGCTGGGACCCCCAGTTCGCCACAATGTTGGTGATGGTGGGGCCCGGGGCCACGGCGTTGAAGCGCAAGCCCTTGGGCCCGTACATCACAGCCGAGTTCTTGGTCAGGCCGACGACGGCGTGCTTGGACGCCGTGTAGGCGGCACCGGCGGCGGAACCGCGCAGGCCGGCCTCGGAGGCGACGTTGACCACGTAGCCGGTGCTGGCCTTCCTTGGCGACGCGCAGGGCGGTGGCCTGGCCGATGCCGGAGGCGGCGCCGGTGACGATGACGGTCTTTTCCGGTGACGATGACGGTCTTTCCTGCAAAGCGGCCGGCCGGCGCCCCTACGCGTGGGCGAGGCAGCCCGGCGTGCATCTCGGCCAGCCATTCCTGGTTGGGCTGGAGGTAGCGGGTCATGTGCGTCAGCGGCGGTGAGCAACTCCCCCAGGGCTGCGGTGTCGCCGTCCACCAGGGCCTACAGCTGGGTCCGGTAGGTACGGAGGATCTCCGCACGTTCCTGTTCCTCAGTCCTGCCGTCAACCTTAAGGGGATCGGGCTTTGGGAGGGGGCTCCAGGCCCAGGCGGACGTCCTCCGCGATACTTTTAGGAGTTTCAGCGGGGAAGCCGTGTCAACTCAACGCTGTGATGCAGTCGGCCGCGGGGAAACCTCAGGCTGGGAATATCCGAGGAATCCATGTAGCAGCGACGCTGTTCCCTGCAGATGATCTTGCGTCGCCTTGAAAGCTGCCTCATCGTCGCCCCGGAGTATGGCGTCCACGATTTCCTGGTGCTGCCGGTTGGAATGTTCCAGGTTGGGCTGGATAAGAGGTATCCGGTCCAGCAGGTCACTTACCTTTGAGCGGACATCCGCCACCGCGAGCGCAAGGCTTGGCGATCCAGCCACTTCTGCGATCGCTACATGGAATCTTGCGTCCTTCGGCCGGTACAGATTCGCAGGTGCACTGGCCACCTCGGCCAAAGTCCTTAGCAGGTGACCGCGCTGGGCAGGTGATAACGTCGCCCTGGCCGCCAAGGATGCGGCCGCCGGCTCGAGTACGCCGCGAAAGGTTAGGACGTCGTCTACCTCGGCCGGATCGAGTTCCGGGTAGGACCCCGAACCTGCAGGGGGCCGGCTGCACACGTACGTTCCTCCATAGCGGCCGCGCTGAACTTCGACGTATCCGGCCTTCTGCAGCTCGGCGAGGGCATCCCGCAGGGTAGCGCGCGATACGCCCAGCATCTCGGCAAGTTCCCGTTCAGCTGGCAGTTTGGTCCCTACACCGAACAGACCGAGTTTGATGTTCTGGAGCAAGCGTTCGATGGTTTCCTCGAAGGCGTTGCCGTGCCGGACGGGGCGGAGAATCGGGGCGGGGCTTCCGAGTAGTTCCTCTTCCATACGCTTATCCTAATCGGTCCAAAAACAGGCCTATGGCAGGGGGCCCATTGAAGCGGGAAAAACCGCCGCGCCGGCCGGAAGCACGGTTGAACCGGGGAAAAGTTGGCCGAAACCAAAGAACCCCTTGACCGTTCTCGTGATCTGGCACACACTGTAACGAGCTTATGGTCTTATTTCATACCAATACCTTTGGACGATGGGAACTACAGTGGCATCCTCTGATTCAGCCCAGCTTACCGACGACAAGCGATATCTCCAGCACCGGCAACTGAAACGCGGGGCCGCGGGGTGGATCCTGCTTGCAGGACTCGGAGTTGCCTACGTCATCTCCGGCGACTTCGCAGGGTGGAACCTCGGCCTCGCCCAAGGCGGATGGGGCGGTCTCCTCATTGCAACTGTTCTCATGGGCATCATGTATACGTGTATGGCCTTCGGCCTAGCCGAGCTATCGTCGGCACTTCCTGCCACTGGCGCGGGATATGGATTCGCCCGCCGGGCCCTGGGCCCCTTGGGCGGATTCGCTACCGGAATGGCCGTGCTCATTGAATACGCCGTTGCACCCGCTGCGATAGCCATTTTCATTGGCGGCTACGTTGAAGCGCTGGGACTTTTCGGCCTGACCAACTCTTGGCCGGTCTATTTGGTGACCTATGCAATCTTCGTTGGAATCCATCTCCGCGGAGTGGGCGAAGCCCTAAAAATGATCTTCGGGATCACCGCAGTCGCTGTCGTCGCCCTGGTGGCGGTAGTCGTGGGACTGATCCCGCATTTCAGCGTCCAGAACCTCTTTGACATAGTCCCGGACGGCTCACCCACCTCGAGCGCTTTCCTGCCGATGGGAATCAGCGGCGCCGTTGGTGCACTGGTGTACGGCATCTGGTTCTTTCTTGCAGTCGAAGGGGTTCCCCTGGCCGCTGAGGAGACCGCCGACCCGAAGAAGGACATGCCCCGGGGCATCATGGTCGCCGTGGTGATACTGGTCGTCTTCGCGGCCCTGATGCTCGTACTCGTTCCGGGCGCCGCAGGGTCAGCCGCAATGAGTGAATCCGATAACCCCCTCCCGGAAGCCCTGCGCCTGGCGTACGGTGGCAACACCTTCCTGGCAGACTTCGTCAACTATGCTGGCCTCGCCGGGCTCGTAGCCAGCTTCTTCTCCATCATTTATGCCTATTCCCGCCAGCTCTTCGCACTGTCCCGGGCAGGGTATCTTCCCAAATGGCTGTCCCTGACAGGCAACCGGCGGACTCCTTATTGGGCACTGATCGTCCCTGGCTCAATCGGCTTCTTGCTGGCAGCAATAACCGGTGACGGCGCACTCCTGATCAACATCGCCGTCTTTGGTGCAACAGTCTCCTATGTCCTCCTGAACCTCTCGCACATTGTGCTGAGGAGGAAGGAACCGGACCTGCCCCGCGGTTACCGGACACCCGGCGGGGTCGCCACCACCTCAATCGCGCTGGTTCTTGCTGCGGTCGCGGTCGTCGCAACATTTGTGGTCGACGTATTCGCCGCATCCATAACAGCTGCAATCTTCGGCGCCGCGCTCCTCTACTACTGGTTCTACAGCCGGCACCGCATCGTTGCAGGCGCTCCCGAAGAGGAATTCGCGCAGTTGGCCGCAGCCGAGGCCGAACTCAAAAGCTGAAACGCGTCCCGCGGTCCAAACATCTCCCTCATAAATACGATCAAAGTTACGGAAATCAAATGACGAATCAAACAACCGGAACATCCTCCCAAGGCCAACTCGGCGTCGATGAACTGCGGGACCTGGTCGCTTCCGGTGACATCGACACCGTTGTTGTTGCCATCACCGATTCCATGGGACGCCTGCAGGGTAAACGCTGCGGGGCAAGGTCTTTCCTCGAAGACGTGCTGGGGCACGGGGCCGAAGGCTGCAACTACCTACTCAGCGTGGATGTGGAGATGAACACCATTGACGGGTACTCCATGTCCTCGTGGGCGAACGGCTACGGAGATATGGTGATGCGGCCCGACGTCTCCACCCTGCGCCGGGTGCCGTGGCTGGAAGGCACTGCCATGATCCAGTGCGACATCTTCTGGCTGGACGGCCGTCCCGTCTCCCAGTCCCCACGCCAGATCCTGCGCGCGCAGATCGAACGCCTGGAGGCCTTGGGATACCGCGCCCATATCGGCACTGAGCTCGAATTCATCATGTTTGACGACACCTACGAAGAAGCATGGGACAAGAAATACGAGGGACTCACCCCCTCAACCCGCTACAACGTGGACTACTCCCTCCTGGCCACGGCAAGACTGGAACCGGTCATCCGAAGCATTCGAACGGGCATGGAAAAGGCAGGCCTGGTCGTTGAATCTTCCAAGGGCGAGTGCAACCTGGGCCAGCAGGAAATCACGTTCCGATACGCAGAAGCGCTTACTGCCTGCGACAACCACGTTTTCTACAAAAACGGGGCCAAGGAAATCGCCGCACAACAGGGCAAGAGCATTACGTTCATGGCGAAGTACAACGAACGTGAAGGCAGTTCCTGCCATATCCACTTCAGCTTGACCGACCTGGACGGCAATCCGGTCCTGGCCGGGGATGGCGAGCAAGGCTTCAGCCCTGTCATGGAGCACTTTATCGCAGGCCAGCTCGCCGGACTGAAGGAGCTGGCCTACTTCGTCGCCCCGAACATCAATTCCTACAAACGCTTCGTAGAAGGCAGCTTCGCTCCCACAGCCATCGCCTGGGGGCTGGACAACCGCAGTTGTGCACTGCGCATCGTCGGCCGCGGTCCCAGCCTCCGCGTGGAAAACCGCGTTGGAGGCGGGGACGTCAACCCTTATCTCGCTGCCGCCGCACTCATCGCCGCCGCCATCCACGGTATCGAGAACGCGCTCCCCCTCGAACCGATCATGACCGGTAACGCCTACCAGTCCGACGCAGATCGTATACCCACCAACCTGCGGGACTCCCGTGCCCTGCTGACCAACAGCGAGATTGCACGCAAATCCTTCGGCGATGAAGTTGTGGACCACTATGTCTTCGCAGCGGATGTCGAGCTGAAGGCTTTTGACAGCGCCGTAACGGACTGGGAGCGCAAGCGTGTCTTTGAACGGCTCTGATAGCTACCGTCCACGGATCGGGCTGACAACCTACTTTCAGCAGGCTTCCTGGGGCGTTTGGACAGCGGATGCGGCAGTTCTGCCGGGAACCTACGTCCAGGCGGTCGTCGCTGCCGGCGGCACTCCTGTCCTGTTGCCGCCGGTCGGCACTGACCCATCGATCGTGGAGGTCCTGGACGGACTGATCATCTCCGGAGGCAGCGACGTGGGCCCTGAACAGTACGGGGCGCAGCCCCACCGGCTCACCCGCGCCCAACCGGCCAGGGACGTGCACGATATCGCCCTGACCAAGGCAGCTTTGGACGCCGGAGTCCCCCTTTTCGCCATCTGCCGGGGAGCCCAGATCCTCAATGTCGCCATGGGCGGGTCGCTGATTCAGCACATCCCCGATGTGAACCCGGAGGCGGACTACCAACCGGCGCCGGGCGTATTCGGCAACGTGGAGTTCACGACGGCGCCGGGCAGCATCAGCCGGCATCTGCTGGGAGCATCGGCCAGCGCACCTTGTTACCACCACCAGGCCATGGACCGGATCGCTGACGGCCTTTCCGTCACGGCGGCGGCGGCCGACGGCACGGTGGAAGCCCTCGAAACGGCAACGGGCGGATGGGCACTAGGGGTCCAATTCCACCCGGAACAGAATCCCAACGACCTCCGGCTTTTCAATGGGTTCATTGAGGCTGCAACCAACTACCGCAAAAATCGAACGGAGAGCCTCGGCAATGTCCACCAGCACGTTTGACGTACTGAATCCGGCAACGGAAGAGGTAATCGAGACCATAACCCTTGCAACACTTGAGGACACTGACAGGGCAATCGAAAAAGCCGTCCATGCATTCGAGACCTGGCGCCATGTTGCCCCTGCAGACCGGGCTCTCCTGCTGCGCAGGTTTGCTGCGGCAGTAGACGCCGACCTGGAAAATCTTGCCCAGCTGGAGGTACGCAACGCCGGGCACACCATCGGTAACGCCCGATGGGAAGCAGGGAATGTTCGCGATGTCCTGACGTACTACTCCGCAGCCCCCGAGCGGCATCTCGGCCAGCAGATTCCAGTAGCTGGAGGGGTCAACATCACCTTCAACGAACCCCTCGGGGTCGTTGGGGTAATCGTTCCGTGGAACTTCCCCATGCCCATTGCCGCGTGGGGCTTCGCCCCCGCCCTTGCCGCTGGCAACACTGTCGTTCTGAAACCGGCGGAACTGACTCCCATGACTGCCATCCGGCTCGGACAGCTGGCAAGGGAGGCAGGCCTGCCCGAAGGAGTCCTGCAGATCATCCCGGGCAAGGGCTCAGTCGTCGGGGAACGATTCGTGACCCATCCTGCAGTGCGGAAGGTTGTCTTCACTGGTTCAACCGGCGTCGGTAAGCGGATCATGGCCGGCTGCGCTGAGCAGGTCAAGCCCGTGACCCTGGAGCTGGGCGGCAAGAGCGCCAACATCATCTTCGCGGATTCGGACCTCGAAGCCGCTGCCGCAGCGGCACCCGGAGGCGCTTTTGACAACGCCGGGCAGGACTGCTGCTCCCGCTCCAGAATCCTGGTCCAGGACAGCGTCTATGAAAAATTCCTCGAGCTCCTGGAACCCGTAGTGAAAGCCCTGCGGGTCGGCGACCCCAGCGACGAGGCTTCGTTCATGGGGCCGCTGATTTCCGCAGCCCAACACCGCACAGTCTCCGGCTTCGTCCCGGACGGCTCATCTGTGGCTTTCCAGGGATCCGCGCCGGACGGCAAGGGGTTTTGGTTCCCCCCCACCGTTCTTACGCCCTCCCGCGAGGACAGGGTCATGCATGAGGAGATCTTCGGCCCCGTCGTGGCAGTCGTTCCCTTTGAGGACGAAGCCGACGCACTCCGCCTGGCGAATGACTCGATCTACGGCCTGTCCGGATCCATCTGGACACGGGACATCGGTCAGGCGCTGAGGATGGCCCGGGGACTCGAGTCGGGAAACCTCTCAGTCAACTCCCACTCCTCGGTGCGCTACTCCACGCCCTTTGGCGGATTCAAGCAGTCAGGACTCGGACGGGAACTCGGCCCGGACGCCCTGAACGCGTTCACCGAAACAAAAAACGTCTTCATCTCCACCAACCCATAACGTCCTCACCACAAAAGGAAGAAAAAATGATTGAAGTAATTTCCAACCGCCTCAAGGGACGCAGCGCTGTCATCACCGGCGGCGCCAGCGGGATCGGGCTCGCCACAGCTCGCCGCTTCGCCGCAGAAGGGGCTCATGTGGTCATCGCAGATCTGGACCCAACCGCTGGGCAGCGGGCTGCCGACGAGGTCGGCGGCCTCTATGTGAAGGTGGATGTCACCAGCGAAGAGGAAGTGAAGAACCTCTACGCCGTCACCAATGAAACGTACGGAAGCGTGGACATCAGCTTCAACAACGCCGGAATTTCGCCGGCAGACGATGCCTCGATCATCGATACGGGGATTGATGCGTGGCGCAGAGTCCAGGAAGTGAACCTGACCTCCGTTTTCTACTGCTGCAAATACGCACTCCCGTACATGCAGGCACAAGGCAAGGGCTCCATCATCAACACGGCGTCGTTCGTTGCGGTCATGGGTGCTGCCACCTCGCAGATCTCCTACAGCGCTTCCAAGGGCGGAGTGCTGGCCATGAGCCGGGAACTCGGCGTCGAATTCGCCCGACAGGGAATCCGGATCAACGCACTCTGCCCGGGACCCGTCAACACGCCCCTGCTGAAGGAACTCTTCGCCAAGGATCCCGAGAAGGCAGCCCGCCGCCTCGTTCACGTTCCCTTGGGCCGGTTCGCTGAACCGGAAGAACTGGCAGCAGCAGTCGCCTTCCTCGCCAGCGACGATTCATCCTTCATCACCGCCTCGACCTTCCTGGTTGACGGCGGCATTTCAGGCGCTTACGTAACACCTGAGTGACGGTTGGGTCTTTGGATGACAGCGGTCTGGCGCGGCGTGACTATTGAGGACTAGGTGCGTGGGTCGGTAATTGTTTGAGGGTTCCTCAGGTTTGAGCCGTAACGGCCCGAGGCCGGTTTCCTTGTCTTGGAAAGGGGCCGGCCTT
>NZ_JBSRZM010000035.1:0-34862 GCF_054057635.1 Arthrobacter sp. UYNi723 | reverse complement strand
TTCGCCGAAATTGCCAAGACCGAGCTCCTGACCATCGATGAAGGCACCACCATCAAGCAGTTCAAAAAGGAGCTCAACTGGAACGCCGCCTACTACAAGCTGGCCGGCGGGCTGTGAACGGAGCCGAGTACGGGCTTCGGCATGGGCAGTACGCCGCGCTGATCACTGCACGGGGAGCGGCGGTGCGGGTGTTGCAGCACCGGGAACGGGACCTCGTGGTCCCGTTCCCGGCCGGCGGGCCCAACCCGCACTTCCGCGGCGTGGTCGTCGCGCCGTGGCCGAACCGGATTCCGGATGGGAAGTACACCTTTGACGGCGCGGACTACCGGGTTCCGGTGAACGAGACCGGCCGGCAGTGCGCCCTGCACGGCTTCACCCCGGAGCTCGACTGGAAGCTGGAGTCCCGGACAGAATTCACGCTGGACCTGTCCTGCAGCATCGAGCCGACGCCGGGCTACCCCTTCGCGTTGTCAGTCACCGCCCACTACCGGCTGGATGGCGACGGCCTGCACACGACCGTCGCGGCAGCCAATGTGGGGGAGCGGGCCGCGCCCTACGGTGTCTGCCCGCACCCCTACCTGCGGGCCGGGCCGGCGCCGCTGGACGAATGGAGCCTCGAGGTCCCCTCGGGGACGTTCCTTGAGGTGACGGCCCGCCGGCTGCTGCCGCTCGCCACCCTCCCGGTTGCGGGGCACGAATATGACTTCCGCGAGGGCCGCGTCATCGGCCCCACGGCGATCGACCACGCCTTCACCGATATTACGTTCGACGGCGAAGGGGAGGCCCGCGTGGTGGTCAGGGACCCGGGCGGCACCGGCGTCGGCATGGCCTGGGACCGCAGCTGCGGCTGGGTGCAGCTCTACACCGGGGACACGGAACCGCCGCTGCCCAACCGGCTGGGGCTCGCCGTCGAACCGATGACCTGCCCGCCGGACGCGTTCAACACCGGCACGGACCGGGTGCGGCTTGAACCGGGAGCCTCGCACTACGCTGCCTGGCGCATCTTTGCGACCTGACGCGTCCTCGCCCCAAGGGGGACGGCGGCCGGCAGGTCCGAGACTGAACGCCGAATGTGTGTTGACTCACATGTCTTGAAAAGCTATGTTTGTACCCAGTTGTTAGCGATAACAATTTGCCGGAGATCCCTCACCGGCTGAATCTCAGTTCTATTCAGACCTACGCAATCCTCCCGCTGTTACCCGCCCCCGCAGGGGGCACAACGACGTGCAGGGCTGCGATCAGCAACTTCGCGGACCACGGGTCCGCGAAAGGAGAAAATTGTGAAGATCAGAAAACTCCTGGGCACCGTTGCGGTTGTCCTCGCTGTGACCGTCGGGGCCACCGGCTGCGGCAGCCGGGGCGGCTCCGCCGCCGAGCCCACCGCCGCCGACGCGGCCGGCTCCCTCGTGGGGATCTCGATGCCGACGCAGACCTCGGAGCGGTGGATCGCCGACGGCAAGAACGTCTCGGACTCCGTGACGAAGCTCGGCTACAAGGCCGACCTGCAGTACGCGAACGATGACATCCCGACCCAGGTGGCGCAGATCGAGAACATGCTCACCAAGGGCGCCAAGGCCCTGATCGTGGCGGCCATTGACGGCACCACGCTGACCGACGTCCTCGCCAAAGCCAAGGAACAGAACGTCAAGGTCATCGCCTACGACCGGCTCATCAACGGCACGCCGAACGTCGACTTCTACACCACCTTCGACAACTACACCGTGGGCGTGCAGCAGGCCACGTCGCTGCTGACCGGCCTGGGCCTGGTTGATGCCGCCGGCAAAAAGGTGGACGGCAAGGGCCCCTTCAACGTGGAGCTCTTTGCCGGCAGCCCGGATGACAACAATGCCAACTTCTTCTGGACTGGCGCCATGGACACCCTCCAGCCGTACCTGGACGCCGGCACCCTGAAGGTACCCAGCGGACAGACCAAGTTCGAGCAGGCAGCCATCCTTCGCTGGCAGGCCCCCGTGGCCCAGAAGCGCATGGAAGACATCCTCACCGCCGCTTACAGCTCCGGCACCAAGCTCGACGGCGTCCTCTCACCGTATGACGGGCTCTCCATCGGCATCATCTCGGCCCTGACCAGCACCGGCGGCTACGCCAAGGGAAGCCTGCCGATCGTCACCGGCCAGGACGCCGAAAAGGGTTCGGTCAAGTCCATCACCGCCGGAGAGCAGTACTCCACGATCTTCAAGGACACCCGCCAGCTCGGTGCCCAGGCCGTGAAGATGGTGGACGCCCTCCTGAAGGGCCAGGAGCCCGAGGTCAACGACACCAAGACCTACAACAACAAGGTCAAGGTGGTCCCGGCTTACCTGCTCAAGTCCGTGATAATCACGGATGAGAACTACAAAAAGGAACTCATCGACTCCGGTTACTACACCGAGGCCGACGTCAAGTAGCCACGTCGAAGGGAGGCGGCCCGCCGTCGGGTCCTGGCCGCCTCCCTTCCCGTAGACCCCTGCAGCCGCAGGCCGTCTCAGGTACTACCAGTCAGTGAGAATTGGCGATGAACACACCCATTCTTCAAATGCGAGGAATCACCAAGACCTTCCCGGGCGTGAAGGCACTCCAGGATGTCACCCTGCAGGTGAACCGCGGCGAGGTACATGCCATCTGCGGCGAAAACGGTGCCGGAAAATCCACCCTGATGAAGGTGCTGTCCGGCGTCTACCCGCACAGCTCCTTCGACGGCGATATCCTGTTCGAAAACGAGCCCTGCAACTTCTCCAGCATCAGTGACAGCGAGAAGCGCGGAATTGTGATCATCCACCAGGAACTGGCGCTGAGCCCCTACCTGTCGATCGCGGAGAACATCTACCTTGGCAACGAACAGGCCAAGCGCGGTTGGGTGGACTGGCGGAAAACCAACCTGGAGGCCGCGAAACTCCTGGCGCGGGTGGGCCTGAGCGAAAACCCTGTCACTCCCGTTCAGCAGATCAGCGTGGGCAAGCAGCAGCTCGTGGAAATCGCCAAGGCGCTCTCGAAGGAGGTCAAGCTCCTCATCCTCGACGAACCGACGGCGGCCCTCAACGACGAGGACTCGGGCCACCTGCTGGACCTCATCCTGCACCTCAAAGGCCAGGGCGTCACGTCCATCATCATCAGCCACAAGCTCAACGAGATCCGCAGGGTCGCGGACGCCGTGACCATCATCCGGGACGGCAAGACCATCGAAACCCTCCGCCTGGGCGACGGCGGGATCACGCAGGAACGCATCATCCGCGGCATGGTGGGCCGGGACCTGGAAAGCCTCTACCCGGACCGGACTCCCCGGATCGGCGAGGAAGTCCTGCGGATCGAGGACTGGTCCGTCCGGCATCCGCAGGACCAGAGTCGGATGGTGGTCAAGAACGCCAGCCTGAACGTCCGCAAGGGCGAAGTGGTTGGCTTGGCGGGACTGATGGGTGCTGGCAGGACCGAGCTGGCCATGAGTGTGTTCGGGCGCAGCTACGGCACCGCAACCTCCGGGAAGGTCTTCAAGCACGGCGTCGAAATCAACACCGGCACCGTTTCCGCCGCTATCAAGCACGGAATCGCCTACGCAACCGAGGACCGCAAGCGCTATGGCCTGAACCTCATCGAGGACATCAAGCGGAACGTGTCCATGGCCGCCCTCCGCAAGCTGGTCAAGGGCGGCTGGGTGGACAAGAATCAGGAAACCGTCGTCGCCAACGACTACCGGAAAAGCATGAACATCAAGGCGCCGTCAGTCGCCGCCATCACAGGCAAGCTGTCCGGCGGCAACCAGCAGAAAGTGGTGCTGAGCAAGTGGATGTTCTCCGACCCGGACGTGCTGATCCTCGACGAACCCACCCGCGGGATCGACGTCGGCGCGAAGTTTGAGATCTACACGATCATCGCGAAGCTTGCCGCGGAAGGAAAGGCAGTCATTGTGATCTCCTCCGAACTGCCCGAACTGCTGGGTATCTGCGACAGGATCTACACCCTGTCCGCCGGGCACATCACCGGCGAGGTCCCCATCGCCGAAGCATCGCAGGCAACCCTCATGCATTTCATGACCAAAGAGAAGGAATAGCGAACATGTCCGCCCTCCGAGAATCCCTGGGCTTCCTGACAAGCCGCCTCCGCCAGGTTGGCATTTTTGTCGCCCTGATCCTGATCGTCCTGCTGTTCCAGGTCCTGACCGACGGGATCCTGCTGCAGCCGCAGAACGTCACCAACCTGGTGGTCCAAAACAGCTACATCCTCATCCTGGCCATCGGCATGGTGATGGTGATCATCGCCGGCCACATCGACCTGTCGGTCGGATCGATCGCCGGCTTCATCGGAGCCGTCGCCGGTGTCATGATCGTGCACTGGGGCTGGGCCTGGTGGATCGCCATCCCCGCCTGCCTGCTGGTCGGCGCGCTGGTAGGAGCCTGGCAGGGTTACTGGATTGCGTACGTCGGGATTCCCGCCTTCATTGTCACCCTCGCCGGAATGCTCATCTTCCGCGGCCTGACCCTGATAACCCTCAAGAACCAGCAGATCACGCCGTTCCCCGCCGAGCTGCGGGCCCTCGGTGGCGGTTTCCTGCCGGACATTTCCGGCGGCACCTCGGTGCTGGAATGGCTGACGGTCATCCTGGGCGTGGGCGCCACCCTCGCGCTGGTCATCCAGGCAGTCAAGGAACGCCGGATCCGCAAGAAGTTCGATCTTGAGAATGAACCGATGGCCTGGTTCGTCATCAAGACTGCGTTCATTGCCCTGCTCATGCTGATCATCACGTTCCTTCTGGCAAGCTACCGCGGCACCCCGATCGTCCTGATTGTGCTTGCGGTCCTGGTGATCGTCTACACGGCCCTGATGAACAACAGCGTCTTTGGCCGGCACACCTATGCGATCGGCGGCAACCTCCACGCGGCGGAGCTGTCCGGCATCAAGACCAAGGCGGTCACGTTCCGGCTCTTCGTTAATATGGGCGTCCTCGCCGCACTGGCAGGCCTGGTGTTCACTGCCAGGCTCAACTCCGCGCAACCGGCCGGCGGCACCGGCTTCGAACTGGACTCGATCGCGGCGGCGTTCATCGGCGGTGCTGCCGTCCAAGGCGGCGTCGGCACGGTGGCCGGAGCCATGATCGGCGGCCTGATCATGGGTGTGCTGAACAACGGCATGTCCATCCTGGGCCTCGGCACGGACTACCAGCAGCTCATCAAGGGCCTGGTGCTGCTTCTCGCCGTCGGCTTCGATATCTTCAACAAGAACCGCAGCGGAAAGGGCGGCGGAGCGGCAATCGGCAAGCGCCTCAGGGTGAAACCGGACCCCGGTGCCGCCGCGGACGCTGGCCGGCCCACAGGCGAGGTTCCCGCTCCGGTGCCTGCGGCGAAGTAGCGTGCTGCGGCCCGCCGGCTCATTCAGCGTCGGCGGCTTCGCCGTGCACTTCGCTCAGGTTGTCCTCCGAGCGGTCCAGATATGCCAGCAGCAGGTCGGCCGCACGGTCCAGTTGCCCGGATTCCAGGGCCAGGCAGATCGTCTCGTTGTCCTGCAGATAGTGCTGGTAAAACTGCGCGTCCACGGTGGCTTTGTGGAAGAACAGGCGCATCTCGGCCAGCACCTGGCCCATGATGCTGTTCAGCCGCGGGCTTCCGGCCAGGGCCACAATGGCGCCGTGGAAGTGCTGGTTGGCGGTGCCCAGGGCTTCGTCGTCACCGGCTGCCGCGGCGCGCTTGCCTTCCTCGACGGCGGCCCGGACGGCGGCCACATCCTCCCGACTGCCTCCGGCGCGCAGGGCGCTGACCTCGATGGCGCGGCGGACCGTGTAGACGTCGCGGACATCGCCTGCCTCCAGGCTTGCCACAAAGACGCCGCGGTTGGGATGACGGACCACCAGGCGTTCGCTGGCAAGTTCAACGAAGGCCTCACGCACCGTGTTGCGGGAGACGCCCAGGTCCTCCGCAATGGTGGATTCGGTGAGCCGCGTTCCCGGGAGCAGTGCTCCCTCCGCCAACTGGTGGCGGAGTTCATCCGCCACGCGCTCCGCCACGGACGGAACTGCCACCCGAAGGCGGCCTGCAGCGGTCCGGGTACCCCGGTCCGCCGTGTGATTCGCCGAAACGTGGGAAAGGGGGACGAGCGGGTCTGAAGAGGCCATACTCGAGAATTTACACGATCGTCACATTGTTGAATCGAAGGATTGTTGAACAATCCGTAAATTTAGTGCATCCTAGTAGGACCACTCAATGAGACGGGGATCACAAATGGCAACGATTGACCTGAACAGCGACGTCGGCGAGTCCTTCGGACGCTGGAGCCTCGGCGATGACCTGGCGATGTTCGGCTCAGTTTCGAGCGCGAACGTGGCCTGCGGATTCCACGCCGGCGATCCCAGCGTCATCCGCAGGACCTGCCGCGAGGCGGCTGCTGCCGGCGTCGTCATTGGTGCCCACGTCGGCTACCGGGACCTCGCCGGTTTCGGCCGCCGCTTCATGGACATCAGCCCCACAGAACTGGCCGACGACGTGGTGTACCAGATCGGCGCCCTGCAGGCTCTGGCCGCGGGTGAGGGAGCCCGGGTCCGGTATGTGAAGCCGCACGGCGGACTGTACAACGCCATCGTGACGCACACCGCCCAGGCCCAGGCCGTCGTCGACGCCGTGAAATCGGTTGACCCCAACCTGCCGATCCTCGGCCTCCCAGGTACGGAAGTCCTGCGGCTTGCCGAAGCAGCCGGACTGCGCGCCGTGACCGAGGCGTTCGCGGACCGCGCCTACAACCCGGACGGCACACTGGTGTCGCGCTCCCTCCCGGGAGCAGTCCTTGAGGATCCGGAACAAGTGGCGGAACATGTCCTACGGATGGCCACGGAATCCGCCGTCCGCGCCATTGACGGGACCACCCTCAAAATCCGCGCAGAAAGCATCTGCGTGCATGGTGACTCACCGGGGGCCGTAGCGATGGCGACTGCAGTGAAGTCCGCTCTCGGAGACGCCGGTGTCAGCATCGGCTCGTTCCTCTAGCCCCGTCCCATGGCCGCACACCGGCCCCCGCACCGCCCCTCATCCCCCCGGAGGAAACCATGACCAGCACAAACAAGGCAGCAAAGGCCGCGGCAAGGAAGCCGCCGCCCGGCGCGCTCAAGGCGTACGTCGCCAGCCTCACCGGCACCTCGCTTGAGTACTACGACTTCGCCATCTACTCGGTGGCCTCAGCCCTCGTTTTCCCCAAGATCTTCTTCCCTTCGGACGATGAATTCGTGGGCCTCCTCCTGTCCTTCTCCGCCTTCGCGGTGGGCTACCTCGCCCGCCCCATCGGCGGCATCGTGTTCGGCCGGCTCGGCGACAAGGTGGGCCGCAAGTACGTTCTGGTCTTCACCCTGGTCCTGATCGGCGTCGCCACCGTCCTCATCGGTGCGCTGCCTGACTACTCCGCAATCGGGATCTGGGCCCCCATCATCCTGGTGCTCCTGCGCCTGGCCCAGGGCATCGGCGTCGGCGGTGAATGGGGCGGCGCTGTGCTGCTGTCCAGCGAATTCGGCGACCCCAACAAGCGTGGTTTCTGGTCCTCCGCAGCCCAGATCGGCCCGCCCGCGGGCAACCTCATGGCCAACGGCGTACTTGCGATCCTGGCAGCCTCGCTGAGCACAGAAGCGTTCCTCTCCTGGGGCTGGCGCGTAGCCTTCCTGGCCTCCGCCTTGCTGGTGGTCTTCGGCCTGATCATCCGCCTCAAGCTCGAGGAAACCCCGGTCTTCAAGGCCATCGCAGCCCACGGCGACCAGCCGAAGGCGCCCATCAAGGAAGTCTTCACCACCCAGCCCCGCGCGCTGATCTCCGCCGCCCTGTCCCGCGTCTGCCCGGACGTCCTTTACGCCCTCTTCACCGTTTTTGTGGCCGTCTACGCCACCAAGGAACTGGGCATGACCACCGGCAACGTGCTGGCCGCCATCCTCATCGGCTCCGCGTTCCAGCTCTTCCTCATCCCGCTCGCCGGCGCCCTGACCGACCGGTTCAACCGCCGCTGGGTTTACGGCATTGCCGCTGCCGCCACCGCCGTCTACATTCCCCTGTTCTTCCTGATGATCGCGGGCAAGTCCGTGGTGATGCTGATCATCGGCGTGGTGATCGGTCTGGCCCTGCACGCCTTTATGTACGGCCCGCAGGCAGCCTTCATCACCGAGCAGTTCCCGGCCCGCCTCCGCTACGCCGGCAGTTCCCTGGCCTACACGCTTGCCGGCGTCATCGGCGGCGCTGTGGCTCCGTTGATCTTCACCGCCCTTTACGGCGCAGCGTCCGGCGGCTGGTACCTGATCGCCGGGTACATCCTCCTGACGGCCATCATCACGATCGTGGGCATGCGCCTCGGCCGCGACCCGCAGCCGGAAGAGGACCTCCGCCTGCTGCACCGCGACGACTCGCAGGAGAGCCGCGCCTGAGCGGCGCGGCCTGATCCCCATGGAAACAGTCAGTAAGCGCGCTGCCGCGGCCCGGGTGCTCGCCGTCAGGCCGGTAGGTACGACGGCGGTGCTCGCCGAGCTCTCCGGGCTCCACGACGTCTTGGCCCTCCAGGCCCTCCTGCTGGAGCAGCCGTTGCCCGGCCAGGTGGACGTCCTCGCCGCCGCCGAAACCGTGATGGTCAAGGCGGATTCGCCCGCTGCCGCCCGCCGGATGGCGGCCCGGCTGCTGGAGATGGACCTGACGGTCCAATCCCACGCCGAAGGCAAACTGGTGCAGATTGAGACCGTGTACGACGGCGACGACCTCGCCGAAGTGGGCCGGCTCACCGGGCTGGGCGCTGACGGCGTCATTGCAACCCACGCCGGGCAGGTCTGGACGGTCGCATTCGGCGGCTTCGCGCCGGGCTTCAGCTACATGGTGGGGGAGAACCAGGTGCTGGAAGTCCCGCGACGGAGTTCGCCCCGCACGGCCGTCCCTGCAGGTTCCGTAGCGCTGGCCGGCAACTATTCGGCCGTGTACCCGCGGAAATCCCCGGGCGGCTGGCAGCTGATCGGCCGCACTGCAGCCCAAATGTGGGACCTCAGCCGGGAGCAGCCGGCCCTGGCCGCGCCCGGTGACCGCGTGCAGTTCAGTGCGGTGCGCGAGCTCATTGAAGTCGCAGAGCCGCTGGTTGCTGCCGTGGATGCCGCCGCCCTTGCTGCCCAGGAACCGGACGTCCAATCCGGTCTGCTGATCCTGTCGCCGGGACTGCAGAGCCTGATCCAGGACCTCGGCCGCCCCGGTCACGCCGGGCTCGGTGTGTCCTCGGCGGGGGCACTGGACCGCTCCTCCCTGCGCCGCGCCAACCGGATCGTGGGCAACGACCCGTCGGCCGCCGTCGTCGAATCCGTTGCCGGCGGGCTCCGCGTGCAGGCCGTGGGGGACCAGGTGCTGGCAGTGGCCGGCGCACCGTCGGCACTGACTGTGGTGACGCCGTCGGACGTTCCCGACTCAGACGCTCGGGACGAAGAAACTGACCAGTCCAGGCAGGTGCGCGAGGTGCCCATGGCCACGGCGTTTGCCCTGCTGGACGGCGAGATCCTGACCATCGGAGCGCCCGAGCGCGGCTTCCGCAGCTACCTGGCCATCCGCGGCGGCGCAGCAGTCGATGCGGTGCTGGGGAGCCGGTCCACGGACACCATGTCCGGGATCGGGCCTGCGCCGCTGGCCGCCGGTCAGCTGCTGGGCGCCGGCGCCGCCACGTCCTCCAACGTGGTGGGCAACCCCGAACTGCAGCCCGACTTCCCGGACACCGGCGTCACGGTACTGGACATCGTGCCCGGACCCCGCCATGACTGGTTCGACGCCGCCGCGCTGGAATCGCTCTGCGCCCAGGACTGGGCGGTGACGCCACGCTCCAACCGCGTGGGCATGCGCCTGGACGGCCAGCCGCTGCGCCGGAGCCGGGACGGGGAGCTGCCCAGCGAGGGAACCATGGCCGGCGCGCTGCAGATCCCGCCGGAAGGGCAGCCGGTCCTCTTCCTGGCCGACCACCCCATCACCGGCGGCTACCCCGTGATCGGCGTAGTGGTGGATCACCAGCTGGACCTGGCCGCCCAGGTTCCCATCGGCGGGTCCATCCGGTTCCGCTGGGCGCCCGGCTACGGGCTGCCCGCCAATTCTTCCTCCGATTCCCCCGACGTTTCCCAGACGAAGTGAGCAACTGATGCGCAAGGTCCTGATCGCCAACCGCGGAGAAATCGCCGTCCGCATCGCCCGCGCCTGCGAGGACGCCGGACTGGAGTCCGTGGCTGTCTACGCGGACGTTGATGCCGACGCCATACACGTTGGCGCCGCCACCGAGGCGTACAGCCTGGGCGGCAACGCGCCGTCGGAAACGTACCTCGATATCCCCAGCCTGTTGCGCGTGGCCGCGGAGTCCGGGGCGGACGCGGTGCACCCCGGCTACGGCTTCCTGTCCGAAAACGCCGGCTTTGCCCAGGCGGTCCTGGACGCCGGCCTGACCTGGATCGGGCCCAACCCGGAAGCCATCCGGCAGCTCGGCAACAAGATCACGGCGCGCGAAATCGCCGTCCGCGCCGGGGCCCCCTTGGTGGCCGGCAGCGACGGTCCGGTGGATTCGGCCGCGGAGGTCCGCGAGTTCGCCGAGGAGCACGGCCTGCCCATCGCCATCAAGGCGGCCTTCGGCGGGGGAGGGCGCGGGCTGAAGGTGGTCCGCGAGATGGACCAGATCGAGGAGTCCTTCGATTCCGCGGTCCGTGAAGCGGTGGTGGCCTTCGGCCGAGGCGAGTGTTTTGTGGAGCGTTACCTGGACCGGCCCCGGCACGTGGAAGCGCAGGTCCTGGCGGACCAGCACGGCAACGTGGTGGTGGTGGGCACCCGCGACTGCTCGCTGCAGCGCCGGCACCAGAAACTGGTGGAAGAAGCCCCCGCACCATTCTTGACCGAAGATCAGACCCAACAGATTTACGCCGCCGCCAAGGCAGTGTGCCGCGAAGCCTCCTATTCGGGGGCCGGGACCGTGGAGTTCCTGGTGGCCGCCGACGGCACCGTCGCGTTCCTCGAGGTGAACACGCGCCTGCAGGTGGAACACCCTATCACCGAGGAAACCACCGGCGTGGACCTGGTCCAGGAGCAGTTCCGGATCGCCGCCGGCGAGCCGCTTCGCTTCACCGCCGATCCCGCGCCGCGCGGCCACTCCTTCGAATTCCGGCTCAACGCGGAGGACGTCGGCAGAGGCTTCCTCCCTTCGCCCGGCACCATCGCGACGTTCAGCGGCCCGACGGGTCCAGGCATCCGGCTCGACTCCGGGGTCCGCTCCGGCTCCATCGTGGCGCCGCAGTTCGATTCGTTGCTGGCCAAGCTGATCGTCACCGGCGCCGACCGCCAGCAGGCACTCCGCCGGGCCCGCCGCGCCCTCGCGGAGATGGAGATCACCGGCGTGGCCACCGTCCTGCCGTTCCACAGGGCCGTGGTCCAGGCGCCGGACTTCACGTCCGAGACCGCGCTCGGCATCCACACGCGCTGGATCGAGACGGACTTCGCGGATTCCATCGCGGCGGATCCGGAGTTCGGCACGTCCGTTCCGGACGGTGAGAGGCGCACCATTACGGTTGACGTCGACGGCCGGCGCCTGGCCGTCGGCCTGCCCGCTGACCTGCTGGATGGCTGGGCGCGCGCCGGTGCGGCCGTTCCGGCGGGGGTTTCCCTTTACGGGGCTGGTTTGGATGGCGCTGCCGACGGCGGTGCTGCGGCAGGTGCCGCTGATCCCGGCGAGCTGCGGGCAGACATGGCCGGGACCGTGGTCAAGTGGCTAGTGGAGCCGGGCGCCGAGGTTTCGGCGGGGGACGCCGTCGTGGTTCTTGAGGCGATGAAGATGGAGACCCAGGTGACCGCCCACCGAGCCGGTATGCTGACCGGGATCCGCGCAGAAGCCGGCGGCGTGGTGAACGTCGGGGCCGTGCTGGCGCTGATCGGCTGAGCCGTTCGGGCATGCCTGGCTCCAGCGAAAAGGTCCGGCCGGTGTTCGCACCCGGCCGGACCTTTCCTGACGTGTGGAGGTGCTTCAGTCGACGTGCTTGGACAGGGCCACCAGGACGCCTGCCATGGCAAAGTACTTGTTGCTGCCGAGATCGCGGACTGTCTTGATCCCCATGCTGGCGAGGACTTCAGCGTGCTTGTCCGTGAGGCCGGCCAGTGCGGACGGCGGAGCGTCCAGGACTTCCTCCAGGCTCTTGGTCTCGTAGTCCTTGTCGAGTTTCTTGCCCAGCTCAATTGAAACGGCCATGATCATCCTTTGCTTGAACGAAACAACAGTCACAACCCGGCGGCAGCATCACCGCGGATCCCGGGGCCCCGAAACTACCCGATCCCCAGATGAAACACACTCTAGTACTACGGCCTGCGCCGCAGCCTGGATCCGCGCCGGTGGGGACGGCAGACGAAGGTGTTTGACTATGCTTCATGACACTAAATCGAAACCCGGCGGTTGATTCGTTTCTTGAGTCATTGGACCACCCGTTGAAGCCTGTGATTGAGCGCCTTCGGCTGGCTGTCCTGGACGCGGATGACGCCATAACGGAGCGTATTGCCTGGAGGGCACCCAGCTTCTGTTTCGAATCTGTTGACCGGGTCACCTTTAACTTGAGGCCCCTGCATCACGTGCAGCTGATTTTTCACCGTGGTGCGAAGACCATCGTGGATGACTTTCATTTTGATGCCTCTAAATGGAGTGGGCTGTTGGAAATGATCGGGCAAGACCGCGGCCAGGTGATTTTTCCAAGCGCGCAGGCCGCGGCGGCCCGGCGGGAGGAATTTGTGGCGCTGGTGCGGGAGTGGGTTCGGGCCTGACCTGCGGGTTGACCTGCGCACACCGGCAGCGGGTGACACGATTCGACGGTCCTGATTGGGGGTGTACTCCTGCGGGACTCTGATAGTCTTCAGTCATCCACGGGCCTCCCGGTCGCCTCTTTGACCGGTTGTAGATAACGAGTGGGAGCTCGCGATTTATCGCGAATGATTAGGAGGCTTTAATGCATCTAACGCCACGCGAAAGCGAAAAACTGATGATCGTGGTTGCTGCCGATCTTGCAAGACGCCGGCAGAAGCGCGGACTTAAGCTCAACCATCCGGAATCCATCGCGATTCTTACGTATGAGCTGGTCGAGGGCGCCCGTGACGGACGCCGGGTCGCGGACCTCATGAGCTACGGCACCACCATCCTGACCAGGGAAGATGTCATGGAAGGTGTCGCCGACATGATCCATGACGTCCAGGTCGAAGCGACGTTCCCGGACGGCACCAAGCTCGTCACCGTGCACAACCCCATTCGCTAGGCAAAGGAGCCCCGCATGAAACCCGGCGAATACATCCTCCGGCAGGAGCCCGTTACGTGCAATGCGGGCCTCATTCCCCGCGCCCTCGCCGTGATCAACCGCGGTGACCGCCCCATCCAGGTGGGGTCCCACTATCATTTCTTCGAGGTGAACGATGCCCTCGAATTCGACCGGAACGCGGCCCACGGCTTCCGGCTGGACATCCCGGCTGGCACCGCTGTGCGCTTCGAGCCCGGTGATGCCAAGACGGTCAACTTGCTCGCCCTCTCGGGCGAGCGTGCGGTCTACGGCTTCCGGGACCGCATCAACGGCCCGCTCGAGCCGAGCCGCGGCCTGATCTCCCTGCAGGACGACACCAAATGAGCTTCGAGCTGAGCCGCAAACAGTACTCGGACCTCTACGGCCCCACCACGGGAGACGCAGTTCGCCTGGCGGATACCGATCTCTTCCTCGAGATTGAGCACGATCACACCAACTACGGTGAAGAAGTCGTGTTTGGCGGCGGCAAGGTCATCCGTGACGGCATGGGCCAGAACGGGCAGCTGGTCCGGGATGACGACATCCCGGACACCGTGATCACCAACGTGATCGTGCTCGACTACACCGGCATCTACAAAGCCGACGTGGCCTTACGCGACGGACACATCTTCAAAATCGGCAAGGCCGGCAACCCCCAGATTTCCCGGGGCGTGAACATCACCATCGGCGTCGCTACCGACATCATCGCGGGTGAGGGCAAGATCCTCACCGCCGGCGGCATTGATACGCACGTGCACTTCGTAAGCCCCGATCAGGTGCCGGTGGCCCTGGCATCGGGGATCACCACGCTGATCGGTGGCGGTACCGGACCGAGCGAAGGGACTAAGGCCACCACCGTTACGCCGGGCGCCTGGCACATTTCGCGCATGCTTCAAGCGGTGGAGAACCTGCCGATCAACATCGGCCTGCTCGGCAAAGGCCACGCCAGCGCAATCGAGCCCCTCGCGGAACAGATCCGGGCGGGCGCCATCGGGCTGAAGGTGCACGAAGACTGGGGCGCCACCACGTCCTCGATCGACATGTCGTTGCGCGTGGCTGACGAGTATGACGTGCAGGTGGCCATCCACTCCGACACCCTCAACGAGTGCGGCTTCGTCGAAGACACCATCCGGGCCATCGGCGGCCGCGTCATCCACACGTTCCACACCGAAGGCGCCGGCGGCGGGCATGCTCCGGACATCATCAAGATAGCGGCGCTGCCCAACGTCCTGCCGGCGTCGACCAATCCCACCCTGCCGTACACGGTCAACACCATCGACGAACACCTCGACATGCTGATGGTCTGCCACCACCTGAGCCCGGACATCCCCGAAGATGTGGCCTTCGCCGATTCCCGCATCCGCAAGGAAACCATCGCAGCGGAGGACGTGCTGCACGACATGGGCATCTTCTCCATCACCAGCTCCGACTCCCAGGCCATGGGCCGGGTCGGCGAGGTGGTCCTGCGCACCTGGCAGGTAGCGGACGCCATGAAGCGCCAACGCGGAAAGCTCGACGGCGATCCCGAGGTGGGAGACAACTTCCGGCTCAAACGCTTCGTGGCCAAATACACGATCAACCCGGCGATCGCCCACGGCATCGCGGACTCGGTCGGAAGCGTCGAGGAGGGCAAATTTGCCGACCTTGTGCTCTGGGACCCGATGTTCTTTGGGGTCAAGCCCGAGCTCGTGCTCAAGGGCGGGCAGGCGGTCATGAGCGTCATGGGGGATCCCAACGCCTCCATCCCCACGCCGCAGCCACGCACCCTGCGCGGCAACTTCGGGGCACTCGGCACCGCGGTACATGCCTCATCGATCACGTTTCTTTCCCAGGCCGCCATCGCCGCCGGAGTCCCCGAGCAGTTGGGCCTGCGCCGCGTGATCCGGCCGGTGAGCGGTATCCGCACCCTCACCAAGGCAGACATGAAGCACAACGGCGCGACGCCGGATATCGGCGTTGACCCGGAAACCTACTCGGTGACCGTCGACGGCGAGCCAGTCACGGCGGAGCCCTCCACCGTGCTGCCCATGGCGCAGCGCTACTTCCTCTTTTAGACACATATCCCTAAGGGGGCATATATGATCATCGACCACGTCATCGCCAACCGGCACGATCTCCCCGAGGACGAGCTGGCCGGCCTCCACGAGGAACAGGTTCTGCTGCCGAGCGCGGAACTCGTCAAGAAAATCCAGCGGGTGACCACCGACCACGGCCGTGAATTGGGCATCCGGCTCAGCGATGCCGCGGGCCCGGTGCGCGATCTCCGCGACGGCGACATCCTGTTCCGCGACGACAAAACAGTCATCGTGGTGACTGCGCTGGCAACCGACGTCCTTGTTATTGCCGCGCGCAGCATCCGTGAAATAGGGGTCGTGGCGCACAACCTCGGCAACCGGCACATGCAGGCGCAGTTCTTCGACGCCGACAGTGAATATGCCGCCGAGGTGATGGTTGTGCAGTACGACCACACGATCGAGGACTACCTGATCCACGTTGGTGTGCCGTACTCGCGCCAGGAGCGTGTGGTGCCCGTGCCGTTCCGCCATGCCGAACACACCCACTGAGCGCGTGAACGAGCCGCCGTCGTACCTGCTGCCGCTGTTGCAGCTCTCTGACTCCGCGCTCCCCACCGGCGGGTTCAGTCATTCCTTCGGGATGGAGACGTTCCTGGAACGTGGCCTCATCGACGGCGAAGCGAGCTTCGCCAGCTGGCTGAGCCAGTTTGTGGGCATCCAGCTGACCTACAGTGACGGGTTCGCCCTGCGCCTGGCGTTCGAGGCGTCCTCGGCGGACGACATTGCCCGTGTCGACCGGATGATCGCCGCGGCGGCGCTGCCCCGGGAGGTCCGCGAGGCGGGGACCAAGATGGGCGCACGGATGCTGGCCATCGCCGGTACCGTGGCGCCAGGTGCGCGGCTCGCGGGCTACGTGGCCGACGTCGGATCCGGGCGTTGCGCCGGGCATCCGGCCGTCGCGTTCGGCGTCGCCGGCCGGCAGCTGGGCGTCCCGCTGGAGGAACTGCTCGCGAGCTACCTCTTCACGGCGGTCACGTCGCTGACCCAAAACGCCATCCGGGCCATCCCCATCGGGCAGGACGCCGGTCAGCGTGTGCTTCTGGGAACGCATCCCAGAATCATGGATGCCGTCCGCCGGATCCAGGCACTCGATGCCGACGACTTTGGAACCACGGCCCCGGGCCTCGAAATCGCCCAGATGCGCCACGAACGCCAGCGCGTCCGCATGTTTATGTCTTAGCAGTCCGCGGTTCGCCGCACCCAATACGTAGCAAGGAGCACCATGAAACTCATCAAAATCGGCGTCGGCGGTCCTGTTGGCGCAGGCAAGACCCAGCTCGTGGAACGCCTCACCCGCCACCTCAGCGCCGAGATCTCGATGGCCGCGATCACTAACGACATCTACACCATCGAGGACGCCAAGATCCTCGCGGCCAACGGGATCCTGCCCCTGGACCGCATCATCGGAATCGAAACCGGCGGCTGCCCGCACACGGCGATCCGGGAGGACACGTCGATGAATTCGGCCGCCGTGGAGGAGCTGCGGCTGCGCCACCCCGGCCTCGAAGTCGTCTTCATCGAAAGCGGGGGAGACAACCTCTCGGCCACGTTCAGCCCGGAGCTCGTCGACTTCTCGATCTACATCATCGACGTGGCGCAGGGCGAGAAGATCCCGCGCAAGGCCGGCCAGGGCATGATCAAGTCCGACTTCTTCATCATCAACAAGAAGGACCTGGCCCCGTATGTGGGTGCTGACCTCTCCGTGATGGAGGCGGACACTCTCGAGTTCCGCGGCAACAAGCCCTACTGCTTCACCAACCTCAAGACCGACGAAGGCCTGGAGCACGTCATCAACTGGATCAGGCGCGACGTGCTCATGCTTGATCTCCGCCAGTGACGGGTGCGCCTGCGCCCGAGCTCCCGGTGCGCCGCGCCGCCGTCGAACTCGCCGGTACGCTCGCCCTCACCGTGGGTGTGCGGGGCGACCGCTGCATCGCCACGAGCCAGTACCACCAGGGCGCTCTGCGTATCCTGCGCCCGCACTACCTCGATGACACCGGCCAGGTCTGCTACATGGTGGTCAATCCCGGGGGCGGGTACGTCGGTGGCGACGAGTATGAAATCGACATCGCCGTGGAAGCAGGGGCCCGGCTCCTGCTGACCACACAGTCCGCGACGAAGGTCTACCGCACTCCCGGGACCCGTGCCGAACAGCGGACGCACATCCGGCTCGGCCCCAACGCGAGCCTGGAATCTGTGCCGGACCCGCTGATCGCCTACCGCGGGGCGACCTACCGGCAGGCCACCGTGATTGAGATGCACGGCTGCGCCTCGCTGGTGATGGCCGAGATCGTCACGCCGGGCTGGTCACCGGACGGCGCCCTGTTTGGCTACGACGAAATCCGCCTGCGGAACGAGATCTCGGTCGATGGGCGCCTGGCGGTGCTCGACAACCTGCTGATCCGTCCGCTGACCGGTGCCGCCCCGATAGACGGCATGGCCTTCCTCGAGGATTACACTCACGTCGGTTCCCTCCTGGTTATGGATGCCCGCGTGGACGCCGCGCTGCTGAACGAGCTGCATGAGCTGCTGGTGCCGCTTGCCGACGGCTGCAACCTGGGCATGTCACTGCTCGACGGCGGCCTGGTCATCCGGGCCCTGTCCCGCGCCACCGAGCCGCTGGACGCCGTCATCCGCGCCGGCATCGATTTTCTGCGGTTCCGCTGGCACGGCCAGCCCCGTCTCAACCTTCGAAAGTACTAAATGAAAGCCCTCTTGAACCACCACGAGCGGGAAGCGCTCCCGACGGCCCGCCGCTTGGCGGTTACCTTCGCGGCAGTCGCCGCCCTCCACATCGTTATGCTTGCGCTGCTGGCCGATTCGCTGCGCACAAATCACAACCCTGTGGTGTTCGGCCTGCTCATCACCGCCTACCTGGCCGGTGTGAAGCACAGCTACGACTGGGACCACATTGCGGCGATCGATAACTCCACCCGCCGCTTCGCGGCCCAGGGCCGCAGCCCCGTCAGCGTAGGCTTCGCCTTCAGCATGGGCCACAGCACGGTGGTTGTGCTTGCCGGTGTACTGGTGGTCAGTGGTGCCGGCATCATTCAGGACGCACTTAACGACGGCTCGTCCGCGAACATGGTTTTGAGCATTACCGGGGCATCGGTCTCGGGCCTGTTCCTGCTGACGATCGGTGTCTACAACGCCGCCGCGTTCCGACGTACCGCCTTGTTGTACCGCCGGGTCAAGGACGGTGCGACCGTCACCCGCGAGGCATTGGCCCCGACCGGGCTGGTGGCCCGCCTCCTCGACAAACCGCTCTCCCGCGTCAATCGTCCACGCGACATCTTTGTCCTGGGGTTTCTCTTCGGCCTCGGCTTCGACACGGCCTCGACAATTGCGTTCCTGCTCCTCACCGGGACGGCCGCCCTCGCCGGCATCTCCCCGGTCGCGCTGATGGCCCTGCCCTTCGGCTTCATGGCGGCGATGACCCTGTGCGACACGGTGAACGGCGTCGCGATGATGAAGATGTACCGAAGCGCCGTTGTGGACCCCAAACGCCGTATCGGTTTCAACATGGTCATCACAGGGGTGTCCGCAGCCTCTGCCCTGTTCATCTCGGTCATCACCATCGCAGGCGTACTGCACGCGATGCTCGGACTCACCGACCCCGTGACCACTTTCCTTGCCGAGCTCGACCTCGGCCACGCCGGGCTGGTCCTTGTGGCGCTGCTGCTGTTCATCTGGGCTGCGCATACCTGGGTGCGCCGCGCCGGCGAAGCCGCCTCAGCCACAACGCGCGGAAACCCGCAGGGATAGGGCCCGACGGCGGGATCGCGGCTTGGTCCCGCCAGCGGGACCGCTGGGCCGCGCTACTCGGCGGACGGCCGCTGCCGTTGCCGTTTCGTCGCCGACCGCTGTTCCTTGGCGGCGAGGCGACGGCGGTTCGAACCCCGGGTGGGTTTGGTCGCCCGACGGCGGGGGCCTTCGGGTGCCAGGCCTTCCGCCACAAGCTCGGCGAGCTTTGCCAGTGCGGTCTCTCGGTTGCGCAGCTGGGAGCGCTGCTCGGAGGAGGCCACGGTGATCACCCCGGCGACGAGGCGTGGTCCAAGCCGCCTGAGCAGCATCAGCCGCTGGCCATCCGTGAGCACGGCGGAGCCGGCGATGTTCCACGAGAGTTCGGCGCGGCTGTCCGTCGTGTTGACGTGCTGACCACCTGGCCCGGACGAACGCGAGAACCGCCAGCGGAGTTCCGACGCGGGAATCGTGAGTGCGGGCGACGCCTCCAGATCCATGCAACCAGCGTTGCACACTATGAGCGTGATCCAAGCCCGCAGCCCCGGGCTTACCCAATAGCGCACATGCTCTTAACCCTGGTGTTGGTAGATGTCGCGTCGGTGGCCCAGGGCGACTACCAGGACGATCAGCTGTGCGTCCCGGATCTCGTAGATGATCCGGTAATCGCCGGTACGGACACGCCAGTCGCCGCTGCTTCCGGAGAGTTTCTTGGCTCCTGGGGGACGCGGTGTCTCGGCGAGTAGTTCGATGGCAGCTTGGATGCGTCGGCGCGCGTCGGGCGGAAGTTTTCGCAACTGCCGGACAGCGGCCGGAGCGAGCTGGACGGCATAGCTCACGCCAGACCCAGTTCCGCCTTGACTTCCTCCCAGGGCACCGGGCCTTCGCCCGTATCGGCCATTTCGGTCCGCGCCTCGGTCGCCGCGCGGAGATCCGCCAAGTCCTCGGCAGCCTCGATCAAGCGGGCGAGATCCTCGGCGTCGATCAGCGCGGCCACGCGGCGTCCCCGGCGCAGCAGGTACACCGGTTCGTGGTTCACTCGTGCGGTATCGACCGCTTCCGAGAGCCGGCTCCGCGCGTCTGTCACAGTCATCTCGCTCATAACTTTATTTTAGTCCTAATCCGCCGAAACGTACATAAGCGCCATAAGAGCGGAAATGACGTCTCTGCTTCGCCTGTCCGGCGCAGCAGAGGGAGGTACTGGCAGACCCCTGATAGGCAGGGCCCTCGCTAGGAACGGCACCACCGCGTTGTATTGAACGTGAACCCCAGTCCTGCCCCCTACCCATAGACCGGAGCCAGCGTGACCGCCGTCGAAACCACGATTCCCGCACGCGAGCAGGCGGTGGGACGGCCCCTGGCGATTGTGCTCGGGCTGCTGACCATCTTCGGTCCTATCTCCATGGACCTCTACCTTCCGGTCCTCCCAGCGCTCACCGCTGAGCTTCAAAGCACGACGTCGGTGGCCCAGTTGACCATCACCGCGTGTCTGCTGGGCCTCGCCATCGGCCAATTAGTGGCCGGGCCGCTCTCGGACCGCCTCGGGCGGCGGACGCCGCTGCTGATCGGCGTCGTTGCCTACACGCTGACGTCTGTCCTCTGCGCGCTGAGCCCAACCATCGAGACGCTCATCGTCGCGAGGTTCGTCCAGGGCCTGGCCGGAGCCGTGGGCATCGTCATTGCGCAGGCCGCCGGGCGGGACGTCTACTCGGGCGCCAAGCTCATTCGCTACTACGGCCGCCTCACGGTTCTCGGCGGACTGGCCGCCATCATCGGCCCGGTCATCGGCGGGCAACTCGCCACCGTCACCGACTGGCGCGGAGTCTTCTTGTTCCTCGCAGCCGTCGGCGTCGCCGTCCTGCTGGCGTCATTGGTGGTCTTCCAGGAGACCCTGCCCGCGAACCGGCGGGTGACTGGAGGCCTCTCCCACACCCTCCAGGATTTCCGCCGGCTCCTTGCCGACCCGGTGTTCGTCGGAGCTGTGCTGATCACGGGCTTTACGTACTCGGCGGTCTTCGCCTATTTGAGCGGGGCAACCTACATCCTCCAAGGCATGTATGGGCTCTCCCCGCAGGGGTACTCGTTCGCGTTCGGCCTGAATTCACTGGGCTTTGTGGTTTTCGGGTTCATCGCCGGCCGGCTCTCTGAACGGTGGTCCGAACGGGGGACGCTCACCGTGGGCCTGATCATGACGGCGGCCGGCGCCCTGGGGCTGCTGGCGACGGCGGCCCTGCACCTGCCGCTGATTGCCATTGTCCTGTCCCTGTTCACCATGGTCAGCGGGGTTGCCGTGACCAGCCCGCCGGCCACGTCGCTTGCCCTCAAGGATTATCCCGATATCGCCGGGACGGCATCCTCATTGTTGGGACTGGCCCGGTACGCCTTCGGCGGCATCGCCGCTCCCTTGGTGGGCATCGGCGGCGCCAACGACGCCGTCCCCTTCGGCATCGTCGCGGCCGCTTCCGCGGCAGCGGCCGTGCTTTGCCTGGGGCTGGTCAAGAGGCGGCGTGGTCAGGATCGAATTCGCTGACCCGGACCACACTCGCACACTGTCTATGGGTCTTTGTCAGCGAGGCTTGTAGACGTCCGCGCGGTGCTCGATGCGGTGGACATATAAGGTGTGCTCTTCAACATCGAGGGTGAACAACACGCGGTAGTCACCGCGGCGTGCGGTGCGCAGGCCCAGGAGTTCACTTGTGAGGGGCTTGCTGAGCCGGCGGGGATTGTCGGCCAGAACTCCAGTAACGAATTCGACAATTGCGGCAGCAGCCTTCTCCGGCAGCCGACGAAACCCCTTCAGCGCGGGGCTGGTGACTTCGATTCTCCAGGGGCCCTGCTCGTTCGATGGTTCCCCAGTCACCTCGGCGGTAGCCCAAACTCGCGGCGCAGGTCATCGCCGCTGACGGTGTTCCCTGCCTCGATGTCGCGCCGGGCCTGTTCCAAATCTGTCCTTATGTCCGGCTGCGATAGCCAGTGGATGGTTTCCTGGAGTGACTCGAGGTCGTCAGCGGACATCAACACCGCTGACGGGTGCCCGTGGCGGGTGATCTGGATGATCTCATGCGTCTTGTCCGCCTCCTCCACGAGTGCGGAAAGCTTGTCCTTGGCTTCACTAAGGGGCACGGTTTTCATACTGTGATTATAGCCTGAAGTCAGGCTATTTAATGGCCTGACTTTTAGCAGATAATTGGACTCGCGGGGGATCAGCTGATGTCACTGCTTAGATCCGCCGCGTCACCCCCTCCGCTCCACCGCCGCCAGGATCGCCTGGCCCAACTCCACAGGTTTGGTGAACTGGGGCCAATGGCCGGTGGGGAGGTCCACGTACTCGACGTCGCGGATGCGGGCCAGCTCGGCGGTGAAGGGATGGCCGGCGTCGATCCATTCGGTGAGGAGCGACGACGGGAACTGGCACGCGATCACAGTCGCCGGAACGTCGTACCTGCGGACGTCATGCAGGCGCTGCCGGCCATGCGCAACGCCTCTGGGCTCGGGGATGGCGCGCGCCCGGAACGACGCGCGCAACTCATCGGTGAGGTCCACCAGATCGGCGTCATCGAAGCCATCCCACGGCGGCAGGGGCACGTCGTCGCCCTCGGTGGGCAGCCCGTCATTGATGACGCCGCCCTCGCCCAGGGGTCCGCTGTCCACGTAAATATTCCGGGCAACGCGGTCCGGCCGTGCGTCCGCCACGCCGTGGATGACCGCGCCACCACCGGAGTGCCCCACCAGAACCACCTTTCCGTCGAGACCGTCCAGAACGTCTACGACGGCGGCAATATGGTCCTTCAGAGTGATGCCGCCACGCCGTGCGTCCACAGATTCAAGGCCGGGAAGAGTCAGGGGATGGGTTGTGTGCCCCGCCGCCGCCAGCGCTGGCGTCACCTTCTCCCATGACGACGCGTCCAACCAGAAACCGGGTACCAAGATGATGTCCATGACGGAACCCTACTCCGCGCCCCCGGCGCTAAGTAAGGCATCCGGGTAAGACCGGGGCGGTCAGGCCCCCGTCGCGCATTACAGCGACGGCGTCGGTCAGCGGGACGAATTCGGTGTCGTGCGTGACCATCACGGTGGCCACCTGGAATTCGTCCGTGACCCGGCGGAGCAGCCCGACGATGGACGCACTGCGCGCGTGGTCCAGCGCCGCCGTCGGCTCGTCCACCAGCAGCACCTTCGGGCTGCCCATCAGGGCCCGGGCAATATTCACCCGCTGCCGCTGCCCGCCCGAGAGCTGGTGCGGGCGCTTGCCCGCGGACTCAGCCAAGCCCACCAGATCCAGGAGCCCCGCGGCGCGCGAACGCGCGGCCTTCAGCGGCTTGCCACGCAGGTGATGCCCAATCATCAACTGCTCGACGGCGGTCAGGGACGCCAGGAGGTTGGGCTGCTGGAAGATGATGCCCACCTTCTCCCGCCGCAGCGCGGTCAGTTCCCTGTCCTTCAGCCCCGCGGTGTTGATCCCGTCGATGATCACGTCCCCGCTCGTGGGGCGGACCAGGGTGGCGGCGACGGCCAGGAGGCTGGATTTGCCCGACCCGGACGGGCCCACCAGCGAGACCATCCGGCTGGCTGCGACCCGGAGGCTGACACTGTCCAGGGCCTTGATGGTTCCGCCGCCGTCCGGGTATTCGAGGGTGACGTTGCTGAGGATCAGCGGGTGGGTGAGAGCGGAGCCGGCGGTAGGGGCGAGGGGCGCAGTAGCAGTAACTGACATGGGAAGTACCTTTCGGGAGTTTCAGGGAGAGGAATTAGTTGCCGCCGAGGGCGATCAGCGGATCGACGGTGGTCACCCGGCGCACTGCCAGCGCGGCGCCCGCCAGGCCCAGGGCCACAATTCCCAGCACGGGCAGCAGCGTGGTGGCGGGCGTGACCAGGAACGGCGCGGCCTGTGCCGCGGCGAATCCGCCCAGAATTCCGACCGCCCCGCCCAGGCCCGCGCCGGCCAGGAGCACGATCGCGGCCTGGGTCATGGCATCGCGCAGCACGTAGCCGCCGGATGCGCCCATGGCCTTGAGGACGGCGATATCGCGGGTGCGCTGCACCGTCCAGACCGTCAGGAACGCCACGATCACCAGCGCCGAAATCCCGTAGAGGAACGCCTGCATCAGCAGCAGCGACCCGTTTTCGCTCTTGAAGGAACCCAGCGCCTGGAACGAACCCGTGCGGCTGGTGCTGACCGTGCGCGCCACCGCATTGCCCGCTTCCTCGTCCACCACGGCCCCGTCCTGGTAGGTGACCGCGACGACGGTCGCCACCGGCACGCTCCCCGGCGCCCTGCCGGCCGCCGGCGCCAGGTGCGCCACCTCGGCCCAGGTGGGCAGCGCAGTCCACACAACGCCGGTGTGCGAATACCACTGGTCATCCACGACGGCGGTGACGGTCACCTCAGTGCCGCCCACCGTGGCCGTGTCTCCGACGTCGAGCGACAAGGCTTCCGCGACGGTCGCGCCGATCACCACCGACCCCGCCCGGACCGGCGACGGCGCCAGCTGCCCGTCCTCGGCAACGCCGAATACCGCCACATTGGTGGTGCCGCCGTCGCCGCCCTGGAGGCGGGACTGGCTGATGCCCAGGGCCTCGGCGCTTGCCATGCCCGTCACGTGCTTCCAGTTGTCCACCTGCGCGGCCGTCACTTCGCTTTCGGTGAAGGATGCCGTGGGCTGGTTGGTGCCGGGGGCGCCAAAAACGATGCTGTCCACCGGCTTGGCCTCAGCACCGGACCCGGCACTCAGCTTCCCGATGGCGGACGTGGACTGGTCGCCCAGCCCTGCGGTGAGCCCGGAGAGCAGCACCAGCAGCAGCGTCACCAGGGCCACCACGCCGCCCATCAGGGCGAACCTGCCCTTGGCGAATCGGATGTCGCGAATAGCGAGAAACACGTTGTACTTCCTTCAGTGGAGGTGGAATTCCTTCTGAATCCACTCTCCGGCGCCTCGGCCCGGCCCACATCGGGGACTTGGTTGAGGTCGGCGGGACAAGAGGTTGAAGGGGCGCTCAACCTTTTGGTTGATCCGCACATTCCCGCAGGCGCCTAAGCTGGTGAAATGCCTGCCGCGGACCCACAGACCACCCCGTCGGGGGCTGCCATCCTGCGGTTCCTTCGGGTGACGCTTCACGTCGGTTTTGCCGTGCTGCTGCTGGTCGCCATCATGCGGCTCCACTTCGCTGACGGAGCCGTCGGCACGGACGGCGCCGGCACTCCCCTGGGAGCGCAGCGCCTCGCCTGGTCCGCACTCGCCCTTGCGCTCGCCGCGGCCTATCTCGCCGGCACTGTCCTGGAGAAGCGCTTCGCCGCCGGCCGCTCCAGCTTCAACCCGCACCCCTACGCCGCCCCCTGGCTGGGCCTTGTCACGGCACTGTGGGGCGTCCTCCTCGCGGGCAGTGCCGAATTTTCCTGGGTCGCCTTTCCGCTCTTCTTCCTCCACCTGCACATCCTGCCGCGCCGGATTGCGCTGCTCACCATCGCCGCGATGACGGCCGCCGTCGTGGCTTCGCAGTGGGTGGCCAGCGGGCTGCCGTCGCCCACGTTGCCCATGGGCCTGGGGCCGGGGCTGGGTGCCGTTTTCGCCGTGGTCACCGGGCTGGCTTACCGCGCGCTCTACCAGGAGAGTGAAGCCCAGCGGCTGGCGGCGGACGAACTCCGGCGCACCCGCGCAGAACTTGCCAGAACCCAGCATGAGGCCGGCGTCGCAGCTGAGCGTGAGCGCCTTGCCCGCGAAATCCACGACACCTTGGCGCAGGGCCTGTCCAGCATCGTCCTGGTGGCGCGGGCGGCGGAGAAGTCACTGGCCAGGGGCGATCTTGCTACCGCCGCCGAACGGTTCGCGCTGGTGCAGCAGACGGCGTCGGAAAACCTCGCCGAGGCCCGCAGCTTTGTCCGCGGCCTCACCTCACCCCAGCTCCAGGAGTCGTCGCTCCCGGAAAGTCTGCAGCGGCTCTGCGGCGAAACCGAAACCCTGGCCGCCGCGCGGGGTGACGGACTCCGTTGCCGTTTCGAGTCGGTGGGAGACCCGGCGGAGCTGCCGCCGCAGTACAGCGTCACCCTGCTCCGGGCAGCCCAGGCCAGCTTGTCCAACGTCAGGCTCCACGCCAAGGCGAGCACCGCCGTCGTCACCCTTGCGTTCCTCGGGGACGAGGTCACCCTGGACGTGTACGACGACGGCACGGGCTTTGTGCCGGAAACGCCGGGTTCCGGCGTGGCTGGCCGGGCGGACGGCAGCGGGTTTGGGCTGCGCTCGCTGGCTGCCCGGGTGGCTGAGCTGAACGGCTCCCTGGACGTGGAGACGGCACCCGGCGAAGGGACCGTCGTCGCCATCCGGCTGCCGCTCACCGGCCCGGAAGGGGAGCGGGACTGATGGGGGACTTCCGGATTCTGCTGGTGGATGACCACCCCGTGGTCCGCGCGGGCCTGCGCGCGATGCTCACCGAATTCGAGGACTTCAGCGTGGCTGCCGAGGCCGCCGACGGGGACGCGGCGCTGCGCGAACTCGCGCGGCTGCGGACCCTGGGGGAGCGCGTGGACGTGGTGCTGATGGATCTGCAGATGGGCGCCGGGATGGATGGCGTCACCGCCACCGCAGCGATCCGGAAGCTGGACTCCCCGCCGCCGGTCCTGATCCTGACCACCTACGACACCGAGGCGGACATCCTGGCCGCGGTGGAAGCAGGCGCCAGCGGCTACATGCTCAAGGACGCGCCGCCGGAACAGATCCGCCAGGCCGTGCTGTCGGCAGCGGCCGGCCAGACGGCGCTGGCGCCCAAGGTCGCGGCACTACTGATGTCGCGGATCAGCAGCCCGGAAACGGCCCTCACAACCCGCGAGGTCCAACTGCTTGAACTGCTGGCCACAGGCCTGACCAACCGCGCCATCGCCCGGCAGCTTTTCATTTCCGAGGCCACCGTCAAGACCCACCTGGTGCACATCTACGGCAAGCTCGGCGTGGACAACCGGACCTCCGCCATCGCCCTGGCAACGCAACGACGGATCATCCGCACGCCAGGCCAGTAACCTCCCTGAGTTTTGGGCAGATATCGGCCGCTAAATGGCTTTCGGGGCGGATTATGTGGACAAAAAATCCAGGGGTGTGGCAGTTTCGGTTGCAGGGCGAAAATGTCCGATGGCGGTGCGATACTGAGGTCTGCATCACTCGGCAGTCGGGGGGGAACGTCGGACATGGTCCTGGACACTTCTACGCTGAGGATTGCCTTCGGCGTGATGGCTTTGGTCCTGGTGCTGCTGTTCTACTTCTCGGCCTACCGCTACACGCCCTCGCCGTACAGCGGCTGGTGGTGCCTCGCATTGGTGTTCTTCCTTTCCGGATCCGCCGCCTTCCTGCTCAACGGAACCGCCCACCAATGGTGGGCCAATACGCTGGGCAATGTCCTGCTGGTCCTCGGCAGCGCAGCCGTCTGGGCCGGTGCCCGGTCGCTCCGGGAGGTGCCGCCGCTGCGGTGGGTGTTCACCGGGGTACCGCTGGTCACCCTGGTTGCCTCCGCCGTCGACAATCCCGGCACCAACACCTGGTCCGGCGGTGCAGTCTTCCTCGCCGCAATGTGCCTGACGGTGGGGCTCGCCTCCCGGGAACTCTGGCGGCTGGAGCCCGGATATTCGCGCGTGCGGGTCCCCATGGCTGCCGCGGCGGCCGGATTGTCCGCGTTCTATTTCGGCCGGCTTGTCCTCTTCCTCCTGGAGGGCCCGAACGGTCCCACGTTCGTCACGTTCTTCGGGTCCGCAGTGACCACGTTGGTGACCATGGTGCTGCTGGTGGTGGTGTCCTTCAGCATGGCCGCATTGAGCACCGAACAGCAGACCCGGGCTCTGCACATGGTGGCCACCCGGGACGATCTGACGGGGCTGCTCAACCGCAAAGCCTTCCTGGACCTGGCCCCGGCGCTGTTGAAGGACAGGACCGTCGCCCGGGGAACGGGTGCCCTGATCCTCGCTGACCTGGACCATTTCAAGGCAGTCAACGACACCCACGGACACGCTGCCGGCGACCTTGCGCTCCAGGCCTTCGCCGACGCGTGCCGGGATACGGTGAGATCCACGGACCTCGTGGGCAGGTACGGCGGGGAAGAGTTCATCCTCCTCATCCCGGGCGCCTCCGCCAGGCGGGCGGAGGAAATCGCCGAGGAGGTCAGCAGGCGGCTCGCCCAAGTGCCCACCGTCGACGGGCTGGAGATGCCCACCGTCAGTTACGGTGTGGCATTGTACGACGCCGCGACGTCCGATGTGGAAGACCTCATCGCCGCCGCTGACCGGGCCCTCTATGCGGCCAAGTCGCTGGGACGGAACCGCGCCGTCCACAGCGACCCGCGAGGCTAGCCCGTCAGTTGAGCTTTCCCGCCAGCCGTTCCCGCATAGCCACGCTGGCGGCATTCAGCCCGATCAGCTCCACTTTTCGCCCGTGCCGGCGGTACTTCTCGGTCACGGCGTCCAGCACCGCGATGGTAGAGGCGTCCCAGAGGTGCGAAGCGTGCAGGTCCACAATCACCCGGCTGATATCCGGCTCGGCGTCCAGGGCGTACTCGAACTGCGTGTACAGGTCGTTGGACGAGGCAAAGAACAGCTCGCCGTCCACAGTGTAGGTGGCTACGTTCTCGCCGTTAAGTTCGACGACGGTCCGCTCCACCGTGACGAAGTGCGCCACGCGCCGGGCGAACAGCGCCGTGGCTGCCAGCACGCCCGCCCCGACGCCGATGGCCAGGTTGTGGGTGGCCGATACGACCGCCACGGTGATCACCATGACGGCGGTCTCGGACTTGGGCATGCGGCGCAGAGTCTGCGGAGCGATGGAGTGCCATTCGAAGGTGATGGCGGAAACGAAGATCATCACGGCAACCAGCGCGGCCATCGGAATCAGGCCCACAACGTCCCCGAGCACCACCACCAGAACCAGCAGGAAGACGCCGGCCAGGAATGTGGACACCCGGCTCCGGGCCCCGGATCCCTTGACGTTGATCATGGTCTGGCCGATCACGGCGCAGCCGCCCATGCCGCCGAAGAAGCCGGTGACGATGTTCGCCACGCCCTGGCCCCAGGACTCGCGGGTCTTGTTGGAGCGGGTGTCCGTGATGTCGTCCACCAGCTTGGCGGTCATCAGCGATTCGAGCAGCCCCACCAGCGCCATGGACAGCGAGAACGGCGCGAGGACCTGTAACGTCTCCCAGGTCAGCGGGACGTTGGGGAGGAACAGCGCCGGCAGGCTTTCGGGCAGCTGGCCCTTGTCTTGGACGGTGGGCACGTCCACGCCGGCCAGCACGGCAAACAGGGTGAGCACCACGATGGCCACCAAAGGTGAGGGCACCGCCGTCGTAATTCTCGGCAGTCCCACCACGATGACCAGGCCCACTGCCACCAGCGGATAAACCATCCACGGCACGCCGATCAGTTCGGGAATCTGGGCCAATAACACCAGGATGGCCAGGGCGTTCACGAAGCCCACCATCACCGAGCGCGGGATGAACCGCATCAGCCGGGTGACGCCGAGGACCGCCAGCAGGATCTGGAAAACGCCGGCCAGGATCACGGCCGCGATCAGGTGGTCCAGGCCGTGGCTGCGCATCAGCGGGGCGATGACCAGGGCGACGGCGCCGGTAGCGGCGGAAATCATGGCGGGCCGGCCGCCCACAAAGGAGATGGTGACAGCCATGGTGAACGAGGCGAACAGGCCGATCCGCGGATCCACGCCCGCGATCACCGAGAAGGCGATCGCCTCCGGGATCAGCGCCAGCGCCACCACCAGGCCTGCCAGCGCCTCGGTCTTGAGCCGCCGCGGCGAGCGAAGCGTGGCACGGACTGATTGGAGCTGCTGAGGCGTGCCGGCCCGGGCCTCGGGGACGCTTCGTTCGGCCATGGCTGGGTCCAATCGTGCTGGTGAAGCGCGCGCTGGCGGCTTCTGTCTTCGGGTGGGGATGGGGCGGCGCCCGCCTCATTGCGAAATAGGGGGCACGTCCGCCCCTACCAGTCTGGGGTACGCGCTAAGCCAACTGCTAAAATGACTGGGTTGTAGACCGGCCTATAGCTAGTCCAGCCAGCGCCGTAACGTAAGTAGGGGACCACACAAGACATGACGGCAGGCGGTTCACACATCAGCACGTCGGAGAGCGTCCCCGGTCCGTCGAAAAAGACGGCGGCCGGCGCGGAGCTCTCGAAGTCTGCCGCGCCCGCCGTAGCTCCCCCCACGAAGCGCCGGGTGTACATCGCCACCTGGCAGGGTTTCCTCGGCGCCCTGATGATGTTTGTGGGCTCGATCGGAACGGGCTGGATCGCCAACGGCTCACCCATGATCCGCCAGCCGGTGGTCATCGCGCTGCGGACCGAGGGCTGGGGCGTAACTTTGTCCACCGTGCTCCTGACGGTGGGGGCGATGCTCCTGATGCGGTCCTGGCTCCGGCTGGGCCAGCGGCTGGGCGACTGGGGCGAGCACTCGCTGCGGTCGGTGGTCATCGCCATCTCCGCCTGGTCCCTGCCGCTCCTGCTGGCCGTCCCCATCTTCTCCCGCGATGTCTACGCCTACACCGGCCAGGGCCGCCTGGTCATGGAAGGCCAGAACCCCTACAACGTGGGCATCTCCACCCTCAACAACTGGTTTGCCCTCGGCGCGGACCCGGCCTGGGCCGAGAACAGGACCCCCTACGGGCCCTACTTCCTGTGGCTCGCCCGCGGCGTGGTGGAGCTGACAGGGGCACAGCCCGACGTGTCCGTGCTGCTGTTCCGCCTGATCGCCGGCGTCGGGGTCCTGCTCTGCGTCATCTACGTGCCCAAGCTCGCCGAACTGCACGGCATCAACGGCGCGCGGGCACTCTGGATCGCGGTGGCCAACCCGCTGTTCCTCATCAGTTTCGTGGCCAGCGCCCACAACGACGCGCTCATGGTGGGCCTCGCCGTCGCCGGCGTCTACTTCGCGGCGACGAAGCGATACATGGCCGGAATCCTGCTGGTCACCGCCTCCATCGGGATCAAGCCCATCACGGTTCTGCTGCTCCCGTTCATCGGGGTCATGTGGGCCGGGCCCGCGGCCTCGTGGACGCGGAAGTTCCTTATTTGGGGTGCGACGGCGGGAATCAGTTTCGCGGTGCTGGCCGTCAGCGGGATCCCGTACAACCTCGGGTTGGGGTGGGTGTGGGCCATCATGGACCCGACGCCGGGTTACACCGGCTATTCGCCGTCAGGGTTCCTGGGGCAGCAGGTCGAGTTCCTCGGCAACGTGCTGGGACTGCCGGGCGGCACCATCGCGGACCTGCTGCGGACCGGCATGAAGTGGGCGGCCATCGGGCTGGTGCTGCTGCTGATGTTCCGTGGCGATTACTCGCGGGCGGTGCGCCGGCTGGCCCTGGCGTTCGCCGCCGTCGTGATGCTCTCGCCCATCATCCAGCCCTGGTACATTCTCTGGTTTGTGCCGTTCCTTGCCGCCACCGGCATCCGGAACGACTGGCAGATCCGGTGCCTCTACGTGGGCGTGACGTTCTTTGTGGTGTTCGGCGCGCAGGACCAGCTCTCGGTCTGGTCCTTTGTGGAGCTGGCCATTGACGCGTCGTCGCTGGCGTTCGTGACGGCGCTGCTGTTCACGTTCTACCTGCTGGTCCTGGACATCCATACGCGGAAGCTGCTGATCGAGGGCAAACCCTCGGACTGGGCCCGGCGGGGTTGGGGCTGGGTGCAGGAGCAGAGGGCGGCGAGGCGCTGACCTGCGGGGTTAGGATGACGTGCTCCGTCGAGACCTGAACAAGGGAACCGTCGGCCTCCTGATCTGCGGCATCAAAAACGACTGGCCGTCCCCGCCTGAGGCCGAGCTTCCGCCCGCCCTGCTGGTTGCAACCCTTGCTCTATGTCGGCACGCAAGAAGGAAGAAGCTTGTCTGATACACCACGAATGTTCAAGTCAACCGTTCTTGACGAAGGGCCTGGGCCTTTTTTCGAACGCGCAGGCAATAGTCTTGAGGAAGTGTCCCTGACGGGCCGAAATCGGGAGACTGGAGAGTGAGCTATGCGGGTATCCGCTGAAGATCGAAAAGAACAGCTGATTTCAGCGACAGTTGAACTTATGCGTCGTGAGGGCGTTCAGTCCGTAACCATCCGGGCCATTGCCAAGGAGGCTAACGCTCCACTGGCTACAGCACACTATTGCTTTAGCAACAAAGAAGAGCTGATGGAGGCGGCCGCCGAGGCTTGGTTTAAGAACTTGAGCCGCTTCTCAAGCGACGTCCCGGTCCATTTAGGCCTTCGCAAGGCTGTGGAACAAGTAGCCGAAGGCTACTGGCGCGCCCTTGAGGAAGAGCCCGAAAGCATACTTTCTGAGATTGAACTCATTTTGTGGGCAACACGCAATGCCGCCGTAAGCCCGCTGGCCGGGAGAATTTATCCCGCTTATGAAGTGGAGCTCGGAAATATGTTCGCTTCCGCCGCGCAAAACACCGGCGAACAGTGCCTCATGGAATTCGCTACGCTGGTCAGGACCTTTTTGATGATTTACGACGGAGCGGCCATTCAATACATGACCGACCCGAAGGCCGCCGATCATCGCGCCCAGTTCTTCATGATGATTGACGCACTTCTCCTCAAAGCCGGCGTCTGAACCAGCGCGGCCTCAGGCGGGCACCTTGGTGTCGGAACGGTCGGCAGGGGACGTGGCGACCGCAGGCAGGGATTTCAGCCCGGCCGCGCAGCCCACAATCCCGGCGATGAAGAGTACCTTCAACAGGCTGAAGGGTTCGACGCCGGTGGCCATCGCCCAGCCCACCGTCAGCGCAGCGCCGATTCCCACCCAGACGGCGTAGGCGGTGCCGAGCGGGATGCTGCGGATGGCCAGGCCGAGGCCGGTCATGCTCAGGGTGGCCGTGACGGCGAAGACCAAGGTGGGCAGCAGGTGGGTGAAACCATCGGAATTGCCCAGGGCGGTGGCCCAGACGGCTTCCAGTACGGCGGAGGCGAGGAGCAGCAGCCAGGCGACGGAATGCTTGGTCATTACGCCACCACCTTGAGGCCAACCACGCACGCGGCGATGCCGGTGAGCAGCAGGAGGCGGCCCGTCGTCGGACGTTCAGCCTTGGTGATGATCGCGTAGGCGGAGGTCAGCACCACGCCTACGCCCACCCAGACGGCGTAGGCGGTCCCGGTGGGGATGGACTGCATGGCGATGGCGAGGCCGGCCATGCTGGCGAGGACGGAGACCAGGAAAAGGAGAGCGGGTGCGAGCCGGCGCCAGCCGGAGGCCTGGAACGTCCGGTGCAGGGCGGCAGCCCAGACGGCCTCCATCGCCCCGGAAAGAATGAGAATTAACCACGACATAACAGATCCTTTGGCCTCGCTTGTAGGACCCGACGGCGGGTGGCCGGGCCGGAAGTCAGTCTCAAGATCAACCTCCCCGTGGGTTGGTGCCGGGGCCTCCCGCAGTGTTCACTGGGGATCAACACCTACGCCATGGTGGCGAACATGAGGGCCATGATGGCGGCGCCGAGGGCTTCGAGGCTGTGTTGTTCCCGGGGGGAGTGGGCGGTCTTTTTGGGCTCCGTGGTTGCCGGTTTCCGGGTGCGCAGAAGAAGGGCGATGAAGATCAGCGCCGCGGTTGCGAAGATGATTGTCAGCGGGGTGGCGAGGCTGGGTAGGTGATCGAGGGTTGCGGTGGCAGTGGCGCGGGGTAGCTGGGGCATTGAGTGGTGGGCATTGGGCAGTGGCATGGTTTCTGCGGCGCCGGGGGTGATGTGGCTCGTCATCATGGTGATCATGAGGGCGGCGCCGGCCATGCTGACGCTGTGGTAAACGCATTTCAGGCGGCTCAGGCTGCCTGTGCAGAGTATTTTGAATTCGGGCCGGGCGACGGCCTGGATAATGAACCAGAGCGCTGCGCCGGTGAGGACAGCGATCTGGGCGAGCATGGTGGAGGGCGCGAGGTTCCAGAGCATGGCGGCCATCAGGAGGTTCATGAGGGCGTGGAGGCTGTTGTTGATACGTTCGGTGAGTTGGTCGGGCTTGGTGACCTGCAGGAGGTGGTAGCTTCCGCTGAGCAGCAGGACGGCTGTGAGGGTCCAGGTAATTGCGGGGATATTGAACACGCGGATCACACTCTCGCTACAGGGTTTGGGTTAGGTGCAGGCGGTCCCCGGTGCTTTGGTTACAGCACCGGGGACCGCCTGTTTGAGGGTTGTTCGTTTTTCCAGCTTTAGCTCATATGCCTGGTTCTTGGCTTCCCTGAAGCTGGGCCGGGCTTATTTGTCGGTGGTGCAGCATGTTGCGGTGTTGGTTGTTTGGGTTCGGTTTTCGTTGGTGGGGAGGTTGAGGGTGGGGTTTTGGTCGAAGAATCCGTGGGGTTCGAGCATGAAGCCGATGTTTTGGCGGGGCATGATGGGCCAGTCTTCGAGGCGGACGACGTGGTGCATGCCGAAGGTGTACCAGACTACGAGGTCTTGGTCCACGATGTTCCGGTCTGCTTGGGTCCAGATGTGCAGGCCGTCGTCGGCGCCGGTGGCTTGGTTGGGGAATTCGCCGGCGGCGAAGCGTTCGGTGCGGTTGTAGGCGGTGACCCAGAGGTTGTTCCGGGCGAACTGGGCTCGTTTGCTGACGTAGGATTCGTCGCCGGCGGCGAGTTGGATGCCGTCGGTGGGGATGAGGCGGTAGGCGACGGGTTCGTCCACGATGTTGCGGCTGTTGCGGTTGGCGATCTTCCAGAAGCGGTGTTTGGAGGAGTCGGTTTTGCGGATGGCGGCCTGTTCGGTTTCGAGGAGCCGGTCGACTGCTTTGAATGCGGTGTGGGTGGGGTTGTGTTCGGGGATTTCCATGTCTACTTCGTAGACGGCGTT
>NZ_JBSRZM010000034.1:0-38420 GCF_054057635.1 Arthrobacter sp. UYNi723 | reverse complement strand
CACCCCCCGGGGGGGGGTGGGGGGGGGGGTGTTTGCGCCCCCCCCACCACCCCCCCCCCCCCCCCCCCGCCCCGGGGAGCGGCGCCGTGTCTGACGCGGCGCCGCTTTCCGCTGACTATGCGCAATGATAGTGAGCATCATGACCACACCAGATTCCAATGACACCAACGGCAGCGACTCCAACGGCAAGGGCGACACCAAGGGCGCCTCAGTCATCGTCAACGCCATCGCCGTCCTTCGATCGTTCACGGCCGACGAACCGTTGCTTGGCGTCACGGAGATCGCCAACCGGGTGGGCCTGCACAAAAGCACCGTGTCACGGATCCTGGCAACCTTCGAACAGGAAAACCTCGTGGAACGCGATGCGGACACGCGCCGTTTCCGCCTTGGACTGGGCCTGATCGCGGTCGCCGGCCCGTTACTGGCCGAACTGGAGGAGCGGCGCGTCGCCTATCCCGTCCTGCGCGAACTCACAGAGCTGACCGGCGAAACCAGCGCCCTGATGATGTGGGAGGGCAACGAGTCGATCTGCGTGGAGCAGATTGCCAGCCGTCATCAGATCAAGCACACTGCGCCGCTGGGGGTCCGGTACAGCGACGCGTTGAGTTCCTCGGTTCAGGTGTTCCTCGGAATTCAACCGGAGGAGAGGGTGCGTGCACTCCTGCGCAGCGGAGCCATTACCTACCCCGGGCTGGACGAGGCCTCCCTCGAGGACTATCTGCTCCGCCTCAAAGACGGCTCCCGCCGCGGGTGGGCCATCAACTACGGCGAGTCCTCCTTGGATGAAGTCGGCGTCGCCGCCCCCGTCTACGATCATCGCGGCGACCTTGTGGCAGCAGTCCTCATCCCGGCCCCGCGGTTCCGCGTCTCCAAGGAGCGCCTGCAGAGCCTCGGCGAATCCTGCAGGGCAGCGGCGGACAAAGTCACCGCACGGCTGGGCGGCAACGCACCCGGCACCAGCCGGGGAGACCGCTAGGACTCTTCGGACCGCGGTGGACCTTCTGACCCAGGCTCGTCTGAATAGGGCGCGCGGGGGCGGCCTGGTCATTGAACAGTTCGTTTGCCGCCATGGCCAGCAGGTCCTGTTGCAGTTCGGGGAGCGAGAGAAGTCCCTGCAGGTAGGCCTCCACTTCATACTCACCCACAGATCCGCCGATGCCGAAGTAGTAAAGCCACAGGTCACCCGTGCTGACCTGTGCTGCTGCCAATGCTGCTTGGAGCCTGCGGCGTTGTTCTGGTTCGCTGCTATCGAAGCCCATCACTACTGCCTCTGCGCGGGTCGGCGGCCACGCCCGCCAGGACAATGGCGCTGACTTCCTTAAGGGTGCTGCGCGCAGCGCGGGCCTGCCGCATCAGCTGCTGCAGGGCGGCGTTCTCGGTGATGGCGTGGCGTTCCATGAGTATTCCGCAGGCCCGGTTAATCAGATCCCGGCTGTAGAGGGCTGATTGAAGGCTCGCACTGATGCGTTCCGGAGTTTCGGCAGTCTGGATATGTGACAGAAGGGTTGCCGCGGGTGAGGCAAAAAGCTCCATGAGGGTAGTGGTGGCATCCTCAAAAGCGCCGGGAGTGGCGGCGTAAATCTTCATCGCACCTATGGCCTCCCCGTCGGCGATCAGCGGGGTGCTGATCACTGAGCCGGATGAGCCTGTTTGTGACCGTTCAGCGCTTCAGGTAAAGCCTAACGTGTGCGGTGAGCTGCGGACCCGGACCTGCACGAATACCGGCTTTATGGCTATTCATCGTAAGTGGTAGGAAATACTCGTTCGCCGGCAATTCCAGAAATGATGCCGGCGGCCACCTCCTTTAGCTTCATATTGCGGTGACTGGACGCATTGACCAATATCTGGAATGCCGCATCGCGGCTGCACCGGCTCTGCGCCATGATGACCCCAATGGCCGTGTCAATGACAGTGCGGGATTTCAGGGCGGCGGCGAGGTCGTCACGGGCGTCGCGCAACTGTGCGATGTTCAGGGCGAGGTCCAGCGCCTTGGCGGCGATGCCCGTTAGCCCGACAGCCGCATCAATTCCGTGCTGGGGGAACCCGTTCGCGTTGGGGGAGTAGAGGTTTACCACCGCCTGCGCAGGAGCCTGCAGATGCATTGGGACCGCCAGGATGGAGCCGATGCCCGTCTTCCGGGCTTCCTGGTTGTATTTCGGCCAACGGACATCGGCGTCCAGATCCAGGACATGGACCATAAATTCTGTCCGAAGGGCTGTCAGGCACGGTCCGCGGCCGAAGCTGTTTTGCAGTTCGTCCAGGTTCCGGGCGAGGGCATCGCTGCTGGCAACAGCGACCGGCCGCTTCTGCCGGACTACCGTGATCCCGCAGGACAAGTGGTTCCCGGGCTGTGACAGCTGCGTGGCAAAAATCGCGGCCGTGTCGGCCAGGAATTCACGGACGTCGGAGCTTGCCAGGACGAGGTCCTGCAGGTGGAGCACAAACTCGTGCAGGCCCGCGCCGGCGCGTCCAACGTTGCCGGATTCGGGTTCTCGGATATCAAAGTCCTGGGACATGTGCACTTCCCGGTCCGTCCGCCGTGATCTCCTTGATTGCGGTCTGGATGAGGTCCATCTGCAGCGGGGCCAATTCCACCAGTTCGTGCAGATAGGCGTCCACCCCGAGCTGATCGACGTTTCCGCCGATCCCGTAATAGTAGGTCCATAGCCCGGGGAGGCTCATGTTCCCGCTCTGGAACTGGGCGGATGCAAACTTGCGCTGGTCCGCCTCGAAGGCAGGCTGGGGGGTGCCCAATCCGCCGTCGTCCATCATTTCTCCCCAACTCCGGTGATGACGGGGATATCTGAGGCGTGGTGCAGGATGTCCTCGGCGATGTCATGCAGCCGGCGGTTGCTGCTGCGGGAGGCAAGGTGCAGGAGCTTGACGGCGGTTTCATGGCTGCAGCGGTTCTGCACCATGATCAGGGCCACAGCCGAGTCCACAACGGCCCGGGATCGCAGCGCCGACCTCAAATGTTCCGGGTACGGGTCCGACGGGTACACACGGATTGCCAGGCGCAGGATCCGGGAAAGCGATGCAGCGTGCTCTTCGATGGCGGTCACCGTTTCGGAGCCAAAAGTATTGAGCTCGGTTGAATAGCAGTTCAGGGCGGAGCGGGAACCGTTGTCGGTGGGGATGGGGACAGCCAGGATTGTCCGGATGCCTTCGTCTGCGACCGCCCCGGCATACCAGGCCCAACTCTCATCAGCCTGAAGATCACGGATAAGGACTGTGCGCTGTTCCCGCAGCGCCGTCAGGCAGGGACCATTGTCCAAAGCGTACTGGCGTTCGTCCAGGGTCCGGGCCGTCTCCGTGCTGCTCGCTACCGTCACGGGCCCGGTCTCCCGTTCCACCGTGATGGCACACAGCAGGGGCGTCTCCCCGCCCAGCAAGGACGCGGAAATCGCTGTCAGTCCCAAGAGGAATTCTGTGAAGTCCGGACTTTCAAGGAGTAGGTCCTGCAATTGCTCCGCCGTCGGCAGAGCCTCATTCTCGGCCATGCGGCCTCAATTCCAAGCATCGCCAGGGTCACACGACCCCGGCTGACGGCTGTGCGCTCTCTTCGCGCGCGGCCCGTATATTCAACCCCGGACCCTTATGCCACCCCCGAAATCTCCTACTACTGACACTACGCCCTTCCAGGGCGGCCGCCGGTGGTGCCGGCGAAGTACTAGTAGCCGGGAGCGCCGCGGAGCGCCCGCAGAAAATGGAGTCAGGGCGTGTCCGCCACGGCGGAAAGCAGCGGGCCCAGCCGTGCGGCCATCAGCCGGTAGCCCGTGTTGCCGGGATGGAGCGTATCCGGTATCAGTTCGGCGGCTTCGCCGGGAGTGAAGACGGCGGCGCCGTCCAGGCAGTGGATCCGGTGGTCGCCGCCTTCCCGCAGGACACGCACGACGGCGGCTGTTGCGTCCCGGTAGTCCCGCAAGGTCATCCCGACGGCGTTGGGCAGCTCCCCCCGGGGCAGCGACAGCATGGGGGTGATGACGGCAATCGGCGCCAGGGGTTGGGCTTTGCGGATGTTTGCCAGGAATCCCAGGACCTGGCTTGCGTAGCTGCGTTCGGAGAAAACGGCTGCGTTGTAGGAGTTGATGCCCAGGCAGAGCGAGATGAAATCGGCCGGTCCTCGCAGCGACGCTTCGTGGATCCTGACCGTCCCGAACTGGGGGAGCCACAGCTGGACCGAAGTCCCTGCTTGAGGGTTCCCAAGGCGAGTTCGTAACTCACCCTCCCGGCTGCGGTGACCCGGTGGGCGAGCTTCCCATCCACCAGCACGTCAAACGGCGAGCTGTCGGCTGTGCCTTCCGCTTCCAGGACCAGCGTTCCTGACGACGCCGTCCAGCTTGCCCGGATGCCGGCGCCCATGGTGGCCCGGTTCTCGAGTCCGTCGGTGGCCGGGGATATCAGCAGGGCCGGATCCAGCCGCCGGAAGTGTTGCCAGCCTTCGGCGCCCGTGGTGGCCCGAAAGGCCCCGATCCAGTGCGCGTCGATGGAATTCACTGGCACAAATCTACCGGTTTCCTACTCGGCGACTTTGCCGGGAGGCACCACGCTGTAGGCTCGGCACATGGCTGATCTGCGGCGTCGGACGTTTGTCTTTCGCACGCTGGTTGGTGCGGCTGCCGCGGCGGCCGTTGGAATTCTCGGCGCCGCGTGTTCGCCCGGCGCCGAGCGGGACGGTACCGCCGGTGGCGGTGCCAAGGGGGATGCAGTGAAGCGGCACAAGTACCAGTACGGCGAGGACGCCAGCCAATGGGGCGAGCTTTTCCTGCCGGAGCTGCCGGCCGGCGGCGAGCACAGCGGCGTGGTGGTGGTGATTCATGGCGGCTACTGGCGCTCGCAGTACGGCGCAGAGCTGGGGGAGCCCATCGCCAAGGACCTGGCCGCCCATGGCATGGCCGCCTGGAACCTTGAATACCGCCGGGCCGGAAACGGCGGCGGCTGGCCAAACACCTTCATTGACGTGCTGGCCGGTATCGACAAGCTGGGTGACCTCGCGGCCAAGCATGCCCTGAACCTGGGTCCGGTGGTGGCGCTGGGCCATTCAGCCGGCGGGCATCTGGCCGCCTGGGCTGCCGGCCGGGGGAAGCTTGCCCAGCTGGGAATGCCGGATGCTGACCGCCAGGTGCCCCGCACCTCAGATGCCTCCGCGGTGCACCTCACCGGAGTGGTCAGCCAGTCCGGCTTGCTCAACCTGGCCGAGGCGGAGAAGCTGAACCTCAGCAACGGTGCGGTGAGCAACCTCCTGGGCGGGTCGTCGTCGAAATATCCGCACCGCTACAGGTACGCCGACCCCATGACCGCCCTTCCGCTGGCCGTGCCGGTCATCGCTGTCCATGGGTCCGAGGACACCACCGTTCCCTTGGGTCAGTCCGAGTCCTATGTGAACGCCGGAACCACGGCAAACATGGAGACCCGGCTGGTCAGGGTTCCCGGGGACCATTACGCCCTGATCGACCCCAAAACGCCTGGTTACCGGGCGTGCCGCGAGCTTGTTCGGTTCCTTTTGGGTTAGATTCGGCGCTCTTGGGTTAGATTCGGTCCCTCAGGGTTGGAACTGCTCAAAAAATAGGTTCCCCAAATCTAGACATTGGACGTCCCATCTCCTGTACCCTTGAGATGTAGGACAAGTCGCGACCCCTAAGCGCGGCAAGGAGGAGACCCACGTGGCCATCGCATCGCAAGAAGTATCGCCCGCCCGTTTCAGTGCGCAGCTCCGTTCGCATGCCCTGCAGACGCGGATCATGGACCTCATTCTGGAGCGCGGCCTTGACGTCGGTGACGCGCTGCCCACCGAAAGTGAGCTCTCCGCCGAACTCGGCGTGGGCCGCAACACCGTCCGTGAGTCCCTGAAAGTACTGCAGGCACTGGGCGTCATCGAGATCCGGCATGGCTTTGGCATGTTCGTTGCACCCAACAACTTCAGCGCCCTGGTGTCCGGCCTGACGTTCCGCGGCCGGCTGTCTCTCCGCCACAAGGGCGAGGAAGCCATGGAGCTCATTGATGTGCGCCAGGCCCTTGAGTCCGGGCTGATCGGACCGGCCATTGACCTGCTCACTGACGAGCACGTGGCTGACCTGCGGGCCACCATGGAAGCCATGGAGGACGCGGCCAAGAAGGGGGAGCCGCTGCATGAGCACGACGCCGAGTTCCACCGCCGGCTCTATGCGCCCCTTAACAACGACCTGCTGATCAACCTCATGGACGTCTTCTGGCAGGTTTACCGCAAAATCCACCTGGCCCTCGGCACCGGTCCGGTCAACCTCGAGCAGCAGACCCAGGACCACTGGGACATCTTCGAGGCCGTGGCCAACAAGGACAAGGCCCTCGCATCCGAACGCCTGCAGCGCCACTTTGACGGCATCCGCCTGAAACTCAAGGACGTCGCCTCCGCCTAGCCTGTTTTCCTTTCTACGCCCGCGCCCCGGGCGTACTTAGTCCTGACCTTTTCGTAGAGAGTGCCCTTTGTTGTGGAAATTTTCGTTGTGCCTACCGCCTCAGCCACCGGTTCCGTTGCCGCCGGGATCCTTGCCGCCGTCATCCGCAGCAAGCCCGACGCCGTCCTGGGTGTGGCCACGGGCGGATCGCCGCTGCCTATCTACGCGGCGCTCGCCAACCACCAACTCGACATGTCCTCCGTCCGTGCTTTCGCCCTCGACGAGTACGTGGGGCTGCCCGCCGGACATCCCGAGGGCTACGCCGAAGTTGTCCGGCGCGAGGTAACTGAGCGGCTGCACCTGGATCCCGCCAACGTAGCGGTGCCGGACGGAAGCGCTGCGGACCCCGAGGCCGCCGCCGCCGACTACGACGCCGCCATTGCCGGCATTGGCGGCATCGACGTGCAGATCCTCGGCATCGGCCACAACGGTCACCTTGCCTTCAACGAGCCCGGCTCCGCCCTGGACTCCCGGACCCGTGTGGAAGTCCTCACGGAACGCACCCGCGAAGCCAACGCCCGCTACTTCAGCACGCCGGAGCAAGTGCCGCTCCGCTGTATTACGCAGGGCCTGGCCACCATCCTGGAAGCCAGCCATCTCCTGCTTGTGGTCAACGGCGCGGACAAAGCCGGCATCCTGGCGGCAGCGCTCAACGGGCCGGTTACGGCCGACTGCCCGGGCTCGGTCCTGCAGCTGCACCCGCACGTGACGGTGGTGGCTGACGAAGCCGCAGCGTCGCAGCTGGCGCAGGGGAGCGGGCAGGTCGCCGTGCGAGTGTCCGGGGCGGCCGCCTCCGTCTGAGGTGTGACTGGCGGATGCGTCCGGCCCGGTTTCAATAGTGGTGCCGTGCGGCGATGATGACGAGCTGTGTGGGTTCCGCGGCGTAGACGAGCCGGTGTTCCTCAGTGATCCTTCTGGACCAGTAGCCGGACAACTGATGCTTGAGGGCTTCAGGCTTGCCGATGCCCTCGAAGGGGTCGCGCTGGCAGTCCTTGATCAGCAGATTGATCCGCTTAACCATCGCTTTGTCGGTGGCGGTCCAATAGACATAGTCGTCCCAGGCCTTGTCCGTGAAGAGGATGTTCACTCGGCCAGTTCGCGCAGAGCCGCCGTGCCTGCCCTGTGCTGCGCGATGCTTTCGAGCAGGTGGGCCGCGTTTGCCGGCGTCCGCAGCAGATACGTCGTTTCCTGCAGGGCCTCATAATCCGCCAGGGACATCAGGACGGCACTGCCCTTTTTGGACACGATTTCTATGGGCGTATGGTCGGCATTGACCTTTTCAATAAGGGGAAACAGCTCTGCCCTGGCCTGCGAGGCGGTGATCGCCATGACGTGCTCCTTGATCAAAGTGGTACCACATATTGTACCATTCTGGATCTTTGGGATTCTGGGCCTTGGCCCACTTATTGACTTGTAATGAAGTGCCGATGCTTCGATATGCCGGGCAGCCGCCGGCAGTTTCAGTGGACCTCCAAGTCGCCTGCCATCGCCTTCGTACTACGTCCTGAACATGTGTTCGCGTGGCGTTCTTCCTGCAGATCTGATGGCCTCAGGGGTGTGCCGTATAGGGTCCCCTGACCGGGCATTTTCTCGGTCATGTCTTACGGGAATCGGCCGGCCGCGGAAACGCAGCGATCGTGATCCGGAAATTTTTGGGTGGCGATTGCACCGCTGAACGACCGGCTAACGGGCAGGCTGACAGCCGGAGTGCCCGAACTTCCGCGCAAGCCGTGACTGGAGTAGCCTCGCCGCAGTGACTAATCCGATTTACTCCACATTCGGAGACGAAATGCCTGTTTGTTCGAAAGAAGGGCTCTGAGCCTTCTCTCATTGAATACGTCTAGAGGATGACCATATGACGCCGGAGCAGAAGCTCGCCAGGGCCGGATTGGCGTTGCCGCCACCGCACCCAGTGGTTGGAACATTTGCCCTCGTCGCTCAACATGGGGAAGTCCTCTATGTTTCCGGGCACGGAGCATTCGTTGACGGTGAGCCGATCCATTGCGGCAAGCTGGGTGCGGACCTTACGACAGCGGAAGGAAAGGAGGCCGCGCAGGCTGTCATGCTTGCCCTGCTCGGCACGGTCCGTGACCACGTCGGGGGACTGGCTCGAGTCAACCGTGTTCTGAAGGTTCTCGTCTTCGTGAACAGTACGCCGGAGTTCGCCGAGCAGCATCTTGTTGCCAATGGCTCGACCGAAGTGCTGGCCATCGCGTTCGGCGAGGAGCGGCTGTCAGCTCGATCGGCTATCGGGGTCAGTTCCCTTCCGCTTGGCTTTGCGGTGGAAGTCGAGGCGATCGTCGAACTTGCTGCTGCGGCCCCCTTGAGCGCTTCGTTCTGCCTGCGTAACCTAGGAGCGTGGATCTGGGATTCAGTGGAAAGAGGGCTCTCGTCACGGCGGCGAGCCGCGGTTTGGGTCAGGCGGTAGTCGAAGCTCTCGCCGCTGAAGGTTGTCGACTCTGTATCTCCTCGAGCTCACAAGAGCGGATTGACGCGGTCGCCGCGAACCTGCCCGCCTCTGTGGAGGTGCACACTATGGCTGCTGACATCGCGGATCCGAGCGATTGCGACCGCTTATTCACCTGGGCGGTGGATTCACTGGGCGGCCTTGACATTCTCATCAACAACACCGTCGGGCCTGACACCGGAGCCGTCCTCGAACTGCGGGATGACCAGTGGCGTTATGCCTTCGATTCGATCTTCATGAGCGCTTTGAGGCTCAGCCGTGCCGCAGTTCCCGTCATGCGAGAGAGCGGCGGAGGCTCCATCGTCAACCTGGCTTCGCTGACCGCCAAGCAGCCGATTGATGGGATCGCCTTATCCAACGCGCTTCGCCCTGCGCTCATCGGAATGGCCAAGACACTGTCCCGGGAAGCTGCCCCGGAGGTTCGCATCAACAATATTGCTACCGAGCACATACTCACCGATCGTATCCGTGATATCGCCCAACGAGTGTGGCGTCTCGATGACGAAACCATCGAACAGACCCTGGACCGCATGGCAATGACTGTTCCACTTGGCCGGTACGGAACGCCCCAGGAGCTTGCGAACGCCGTTCTCTTCCTTGCCAGCGACGCAGCCAGCTATATCACCGGCGTCACACTTGCCGTCGATGGTGGGCTCGACCGAGGCCTTTTCTAGAGCCTCGTGCCAGAACCCCAACAGCGCCCATCTCGTGGTTGACGAATCAAAGAGGTGTCCCGGTGAAGGATCCTTCACCGCGACACGAGGTGAGGCCGTTCACGGCCGATATGCAGTTTTCGCGCACCCGCGCTTCCGAGAAAAGAACTACGCCTCGACGAGAATCACCAAGGTCTCGGGCAGCACGCCGTCATACGCCATCGCCTCGGCCCCTGCCTCGGATTGCATCAAGGCCATGACGGCATCCATGTCGGCAACGTCCATCAGCACCGCCACTTGCGTCGGGTTCTCTGGGTTGACGAACGTCCGGATGTTGGTGACGCCGATGGGTCCGAAGATCTCTTCGCGTTTCGGTGAGGCAAGCCAATGATCCTTGTCCTTCACATCGTGGTGGCCGATCACGGTTGGCATAGCGCGTCCTCTCGACGAGGGGCCAACGGTCCGCAGGCCCACTGCGCAGAACGCTACTCGTCGTTCCGCACCCAGACAAGGCTTTTCGTGGCCGCATCTCGCTCGGTCTGCGGGCTGCCCGCAAGGGGTTCCCCAACGGGCCGCACTTCGCGAAGCCCACTAGGATCACCATTCAGCTGGTGTGCCAAAAGATTTCTGGGGAATCTTTCGGTTTTGTGTAACCTTTTCGGCTGTCCCGGACAATACAGGGCATGGGGAACCTTGAGAATGACGAGTGCCGCCTTTGGTCCCGCAGCCTAAATGGTGACGGCGAGGCGTTCGGGGTGCTGTACGACAGGCATCGTGACCGGGTCTTCCGCCATGCGTACCGGCTCGCGGGAAACCACCACGACGCCGAAGACGTCATGGCGGCAGCCTTCCTTGAGCTCTGGCGGCGGCGCGCCAAAGTCCGCGTAGTAGACGGGTCAATCCTTCCCTGGCTGCTCGTCACGACAACCAACACCGCCCGCAATAACGGGCGGGCAGCACTCCGCTACCGGAAGCTGCTGGATGCGCTACCGCGCACCGACGAGTCCTCAGAGCCCATGAAGACTGAACTCGCCAGCCCTCAAGAGACCCTAGACAAGGACTTCGCCAAGGCTCTCGGAACGCTCAGCGCTGAAGACCTGCACCTGGTGAGCCTGGTCGTGTTCGAGGCCTACCCTCTCGCTGCTGCAGCAACAGTTCTGAACATGACTCCCGGGGCAGCCAAGACCCGCATGCACCGGGCGAAGCAACGGATGAAAGCTGCCCTCACCGGCACAACCGGCGCGGGCACTCCTACCGCCCGCAGCCACCCAACTTCAGTTTTGGAAGGAGAACGGTCATGAACCAGTTCCATGTCGATGACCGCTTCAGCAACGCACTTAGGGCAGAACTTGTCGCCCAGGTTCACCAAACGTCTCCGGTACGGGCCCGGCAGCACACGCGCTTGTGGCTTGGTGGAGTTGCGCTGGCCGGCGCCTGCCTGCTGGGAGGCATTGGCGCGGCCGCGGCGGGTTTGTTTCAGATCCCCGGCGGGCAGGAAGTAACGCCCCTGGCTTCACCTGTGACGGATACCTACACAGGAACCGCGACCGTGGAACTCGGCGAACCTCCCGCAGGCACCACGGACATCGAAATGACGCTGACCGCGCTGACCCCTGGTTGGTTTGAGTTCTCAAACGGTGCCAGCTGCAGTTACAACGACATCGATTTAGAGACACGCCTGAATTGGTGCCGCTACACGATTTCCCTTGAGCCAGGTCAGGACAGTGTCACGATCAAGACGGAGCCCGGTAACCAGTGGAAGCTCACAGCCAGTTACGTGAAGCAGGAAAGGACAGAACTGGGCGTCAATGCCAAAGGTGAAACCTACGGCGTTGAAAGCCCAGAAAATGGAGTCCCGGATCTAATCGCCGTTATGGCGACCAACGGAGCAACCGGCTACGCATACGCCAAGGACCTCTACGGCGGGCCAATGCCCACCAGCCCGGAAGACGCCGCGCAAAACTTCAACACGCCGCGTCCGCCCCGCGAGATCCCCGTATTCCTTAGCGACGGCGAAACTGAAGTCGGAATCTTCCTGGCAGCAGGTTCGGGAGGCGGAATTCCCTCCTACCCGTCCAGATCGCCGATACCGTCACAAACCCCACAGTAGATCCAGCGGGCCGATGCTCACTAGCCGCCAGGACTGTCTGAATATTCGCTCTTGAGGGGTCCATGTGTGGTGCGGGTTAGCGCCGGGGTCCGATCCCACGATTTGCGCTGGTCAGCGCCAGTGTTGGTGCCAGCGTCGAAAATACCGTCTCCCACGTCGCCACCAGGGTGATTGCGGGTCTGAGGCAGGAGCAGTTCACCAGCCTGTTGCAGCTGCGGGCCCGGGTTCGGGAGCAGATCGATGCCTACAACCGGCAGCCGTTCCAGAAGCGGGAAGGCTCCCGGCCGAGCGTGTTCACGGCCGAGGAGAAGCCGCTGCTGCAACCGTTGCCGGCGGTGACTTTCAAGATCAGCACCTGGACATATGGGCGCAAAGCAGGCCGGAACGGACACGTGGTCTGGGCAAAAAACTTCTACTCCGTCCCGTTCACCCACATCGGCGCGCATGTTGATCTTCGCGTCACGGACACCATGCTCGAGATCTACCGGGTGATGAGCGCCTGACCAGCCACCTGCTGCTGCCCGTGACGACGACGAACCAGTATCGGACGAACGAAGCCGACCTTCCCGAGGGGCACAGCTGGCAAGCCTGGGACCGAGCCCGGATCGACGCCTGGGCGTTACGGATGGGACCGGCGACCGAGACCGTGATCGAGAAGATCTTCGAGTCTGTCCGCATCGAGGAAGCCGGCTACGACCCAGCCCTGGCGGTCCTGCGCCTGTCTCGTAGGTTCTCACCAGCCCGGGTGGAAGCCGCATGCCAGCTCGCGCTGCGCGGGCCGATACGATCGCCCCGTTACGCCCACCTGCGGCCGATCCTAGACACCGGTCAGGACAAAACCGGGCACGTCGAGGAGCCTGAAGTCGACGATGGCGGATACGTGCGCGGCAGCTCCTACTACGCAGGAGGGACCCGATGAGCCGCCTGGACACGGAAACCAAACGCAAGCTGCGGGAGATGAACGCGGGCGAGCTGCTGGAGGCCATAGATACCCAAGACGAGACGCTGAGCATCAGCCTGCCGTTCGAAGATCGTCTCCGGCTGGTCGTCGATGACGCCTACGCATCGTTCACCCATGCCAAAGTCACCGGCCTGATCCGGCGGGCGGGGCTGCGCTACCCGAACGCTGACCTGCGCCGCATCGACCTCCTCGACGAGCGAGGCGTTGACCGGCCGCTGCTGAGCCAGCTCGGCACCTGCTCGTTCGTGGCCCGGCAGCAGAACGTTGTCTTCCAAGGGTTCACCGGGTCGGGGAAGTCCTACCTTGGATGCGCGATTGCTAAACGCGCCTGCGAACACCGCATCCGCGCGCATTACGTCCGCATGCCCGACCTCGAGGAAGCCTGGGTCGCCGCCCAAGACACCCCTGGCGGATCCGGCAAGTTCCTGCGCAAATATGCGGCATTCACCCTGCTGGTCATTGATAAGTGGCTGCTGGATCGACCCACGGAATCGATGCGCACCATGCTGCTGGAACTGATGGAACGCCGCTACGGGGAGACCTCAACAGTGTTCTGCACCCAGTACTCGCAGAAGGACTGGCACCAGCGGCTCGGCTCCGGCGTTCACGCCGACGCGATCATGGACCGGATCATCCACAACACGACCTGGGTCGAGACAGGCAACTACAACATGCGCGAGCACACGGCACTCGTAACCGCCTAGCAACCGCCACGGAGGGCGTCAGCGGCGCCAGGCCACACGACCGCTGGCGCTCTCTCGCACGAACCCCGGCGCCGAACCGCACGAACAGGTGGCGCTCAAAGCTTCAAATACTCACTGTCCCGTAGAGCGCGTTCCCCAAACGAAACACCGGCTGTTTACAGGGGCGGGGCCCGCTGAGATGCTGAACGCACTACGGCCGTGTGGGTTGCCTGCGAACAGGGGATAGCGAAATGCGATGGAGCACGCCGAGACCAGGAAATCCTTGGCCACAGGACATGGTGATCCGGGTCAACGATGATTCCCACCACCTGACCCTCTTGCTCTTTGTCCGGCATGCCTGGCCCATTGCCGGTGACGTCGACATCCCACCTCTGGATCCCGTACCTGACTGTGGTCATTCCCAGATGGCTGGGTCAGCAGATGCCGCTGCATGGGACAAGCGCTGGAAAACGGCTTGGGAACGAGCTTGGAGCTGGTACGAGATTGAGGATCCGACGTACCGTCCCACGCCCGCCGAAATGCGAGAAGCCGCGGATCCTGATCATGGTTTGAGCCCTTTCATGCCGCCCTTTTCGACTCAGCAATATGGGTGGGAAGGCCTGGATCGTGATGCCTACCAGGCGTGGGACCAAAGTCTTATCCCGAAGATTCCACAAGACGCCGAACGTCAATGTCTCCAGGAGCTCATGCCAGCGTGGAAGAACGGAATCGACACCATCATTGTTCTGCCGTACAAGGGGTACTTTGCGCAACGACTCAGCCGCCGGCACCTCGTCGTGTCCGCTGATGTCAGGAACAACCCTGAGGACTACAGGAGGACATTAAGGGCGAACACGCGGTAAAGCGTCCGGTAGATGTTCGCCAAACGGACCCATGGGAACTTGCGGGCTGAGCGTATGCTCTGGTCAGGCTGGGAGGTTGAGCAAAGGGGGCATGAATGAAGCGCCAGACGCGCTGTTGGATGGGTATGTTCCTTTTGCCCCTTGCCCTGGGAAGCTGCGGGACGGCATCAGGCGGAACAAGCATCACCCAAGGAACGTCGGATCGTTGGCATGTATCGGTGCTCGGATCGAGGGACGGTGCCGCAATGGAGCACTGCTTCGAAGACCCGCTCATCGAACAGTCGATCGAATCGGCAGATCTGCCTTCCACACACCTGGGTATCAAGCTGCTCGAGACAGCGACACAACAAGACGCCGAACGGATTGCTGACTGCCTCAGACCGAGCGCAGGCAGCGGCGAAGTATCCATCACAAGTCCAAGAGGCTGATTCACGGCTGTTTTAGGAGTAGCCCGCGCGAAAGATAGACGAACGGCCTTCAGGGTTTCCGTCGGCTCTCAGGACGGCGCTAAAGTCCGACGGCGGGACGCCCCAGGGTGCGCCCCTCGCGCAGGACCAGGACCCGGCGGAAGTTCCGGTCCACCACCACGACGTCTGCACGCAGACCCGCGCGGAGGCCCCCGATTTCGTGGCCCTGGCCGATGATCGCCGCCGGAACCGCGGTGGCGGACTGAACAGCTGCGGCCGGCTGAACACCGGCGTCGATGGTCCGCCGGACAACGTCCAGCAGCGTGGCCGTCCCGCCGGCGAGCGTGCCGTTGTTGAGCCTGGCCACGGCGCCGCTGACAGAAACGGCGGCGGGGCCAAGCTCGTAGTCCCCGTCCGGAAGTCCGGTGGCGGCCATTGAGTCGGTCACCAGGACCACGTTTTCCGCACCCACCAAATCGAAGACCATCCGGACGGTTTCGGGGTCCAGGTGCGCGCCGTCGGCGATAAGTTCGACGGCAATCGTGCCGGCCCGGGCCAGCCGGAGGCACGCGGCGACGGGTCCGGGGCTGCGGTGGTGCAGCGGCGGCATGCCGTTATAGAGGTGCGTGACGGTAGGGCGCGATACGGCCCCCAGGCCGGATGCCACCAGCAGCTCCGCCGCCTCGGTGAGGGAGGCCGCCGTCGTCCGTGCGTCCGCGTCGGTGTGGCCCAACGACGGCGTGACGCCATGCTCGGCGAGGGCACGCACCACGGCGTCAGCGCCGGGCAGTTCGGGTGCGTACGTCATGGTCCGCAGGTGGCCGCCGGCCGCGGCCAGCAGTTCGCCCAGGAGGGGGAGGTCCGGTTCGCGCAGGTACCGCGGATCCTGGGCGCCGCAGCGGGCGTGGGACAGGAACGGCCCCTCGGAGTGGATGCCCGCGATGAGCCCTTCGTCGGCGAGCTGCCGCAGGGTTGCCAGGCCACGCATGAGGTCCTCGCGGGACGCGGTCACCAGGCTTGCCAGCAGGGTCGTGGTGCCGCTGCGGTGCAGGAAGTCCACGGCGGTCCTTGCAGCCTCGCTATCGCCGCTCGGGAAGTCGCCGCCGACGGCGCCGTGGCAGTGCAGGTCCACGAGGCCGGGCAGAATCGTGCTGCCTGGCGGAAGGTCCAGTTCTTCAAGGCCGGGCAGCGCCGACTCGTCCAGGCCCGCGCGGGGCCCCACATACGCGATGCGGCCGTCCGCGACAGCCACCACTGCGTCGTCCTGGACCGAGCCGTCGGTCAGGACCGTGCCGGCCAGCAGGTAGCTCCCGGACCCGGCGGCGTCCAGCCCGTGCGTCACTTCAGGGCCTCGGCGAACCAGCCGGTGATGGTGGCCGGGTGCGTGATCGCGGTACCGACGACGACGGCGAACGCGCCGACGTCGAGGCACTGCCGGGCCTGGGCGGGGGAGTGGAGGCGGCCTTCGGCGATGAGCGGCACGCCGAAGCCGGCGGCGGCGATCTGGTCCAGCAGTTCCAGGTCGGGGCCGAGCGTCTTGGGACGTTCGCCGGAGTAGCCGGACAGCGTGGTGCCGATCAGGTCGGCTCCGGCCTCGACGGCCGCGGCAGCGTCGTCGAAGGAACCGCAGTCCGCCATCACCAGCGCGTGGGATTCTGCGTGGATTCCGGCCACCGTCTGGGCCAGGGTCAGGCCGTCCGGGCGCTTGCGGCGAGTGCCGTCGATCGCCACGATGTGCGCGCCCGCGCTGGCCACCGCCAAAGCGTGCCGGAGTGTGGGAGTGATGAAGACGCCGTCGTGCCCGTCCTTCCAGAGCCCGATCACCGGAACCTCCACGGCTGTACGCGTGAACTGCACGTCGGCCAGGCCCTGGACGCGGACCGCGGCGGCGCCGCCGATCACCGCCGAGGCGGCAATCTGCGCCATGGTACGCGGGTCCCGCAGGGGCTCACCCGGATATGCCTGGCAGGAGACGATGAGTTGCCCGCGCAGGGCTTCGAGGGCTTCGGGGGTCAGAATCACGGTCGGTTCCTCTGGAAGGTTGGCGGAGCGGGCTGTAGATCGGGGTGGTGCGAAGTGGTCAGGACGACGGTGATGAGGACGACGTGGTGAGGACCAGCCGCGCGGCGCCCACTATTGCTGCTGCGTTGCCGAGTTTAGCGGGAAGGACGGGGAGGCCGAGCAGTGCCGGCAGGAGTTCGGCGCGCAGGGCGCGTTCCATGGGACGCCACCAGGGGGCGCCGGCGTCGGAGAGCCCGCCGGAAACCACCACCACTTCGGGGTCCAGGATGTTGGCGAGTCCGCCCACCGCCTGGCCGGCCGCGGCGGCGCCCATGCCGACAGCTTTGATGGCGATGGCGTCGCTGGCACCGGCGAGGGTAAAAACGCCGCGGGCGTCCGACGCCGGCTCCTGGCCGCCGAGGCGCACGTACGCCTCACGGATAGCGGGCCCGGAGGCGATGGCCTCAACGTGCCCGGCCCCGCCGCAGACGCAGGGAACAGGCTGGCCCTCGTGGAAGGCATACGGGGAGGCGAAGTGGCCCACATGTCCGCCGACGTAGCGGTGCCCCAGGACCGGGTGCCCGGCCAGGACAAAACTGCCGCCGACGCCGGTGCCGAAGGCCACCAGGAGCGAACTTGCGGTTCCTGCGGCGGAACCAGTCCACGACTCACCTAAAGCGTGCGCGTGGACATCGTTCACCGCCTGCACAGCCTCCGGCGCCAGGCCAAGCCGGGCGGCCAACCCTTCGGTCAGCTCGGTCCCGGTCCACCCGAGGATGGCATCCGTAGCGGACACCACAACACCGCGAACGGCGTCAATGACCCCAGCCGAGCCAACCCCGACCCCCACCACGTCCAGGCCCTCTGCTTGAGCCCGCGACATGAGGAAAGAAACCAGCGCCGCAGTAGCGTCCAGGATCGCGTCGCCACCATCCCGGTTCAGCGTAGGAATGGTCTCCGAAAACACGACCTCCCCGTCCCCCGAAACAACCCCGGCAGCAGTCTTAGTACCCCCAAGGTCAACACCGATCGCGTACATCATTCTCTTCCTAACAGGGGATCTCGACAGGCTCGATCACCGGGTGTGGTTATACAGGCGGCCGACGGGTGACATTTTTGTAGGCTGCGTTGTTGCGTGAGGAACGAGCGCAGCAGCCGGAAAATGTCACCCGCCGGCCGCGAAGACTACACTAGGCCGTTGCGTTCGAGGATGACCTTGATCGCGGCGGTCTCGTCCTCATCCAGGGAGAGCATGGGGGCGCTCATGACGTTCGTCTTGATGATGCCCATGAGCTGCAGGGCGGTCTTGAAGGCGCCCAGGCCCGCGGCGTTGCCGGACATGCGGCCGGCCTTGGGGGTATAGACGATCTCGAAGACGTCCGCCAAGCGGTCCTGCTCGGCTGCGGCCTGGGCCCAGTCGCCGGCCTGTGCGGCGTCGAACAGGCGGCGGTAGCCGGCCGGGTCAACGTTGCCGAGGCCCGGAACAACACCCTGGGCGCCGCCCAGGAGGGCGCCGTCCACAACCACTTCGTGGCCGGTGAAGATGTCGAAGTTGGGGATGTCCTTGGCGGCCAGCAGCAGCTGGCGGAACGAGACGTCGTCGCCGGAGGAGTCCTTCACGCCGGCGATGACACCGTCGCGGCCCAGCTCGACGAGCAGGTCCGTGGGCAGCTTGAAGTGGGTGCGCACCGGCACGTCGTAGGCGAAGACGGGAACGTCGACGGCGGCGGCGATGGAGCGGAAGTGCGTGTTGTTCTCCTGGGCGTTGGAGATGGCGTAGTACAGGCTGGTGGCCACGATCGAGTCGGCACCCAGCGCGATGACGCGCTTGGCTTCTTCGATGACGCGGTTGGTGGTCTGCTCTACAGCGCCCACGATCACCGGAACCTGGCCGGCGTTCACGCCTGCCACGGTCTGCACGACGAGGTCGCGCTCGGTGTTGGTCATGTGCGTGACCTCGCCGGAGGAACCCAGCACAAACAGGCCGCTGACGCCGCCGTCGAGCAGGTGCTTGGTGACGTTTTCCAGCGACGGTACGTCGATGGCACCATCGACGGTGCGGGGGGTTACGACGGGCGGAATGACGCCCTGGAAACGGGAAGCGACGGTGGTCACAGTGTTCTCCAAATATTGATGGTTAGACGAAAATTTCTGGTGGAAAAGCTAGATGTGGAGCAGGCTCGGGGCGGCGCCCAGCAGCTTCTTGGTGTAGTCGTTGGTGGGGCTGTCGAAGACCTGGGTGGCGGTGCCCTGCTCGACGATCTTGCCGAAGTACATAACGCAGATGCGGTCCGAGACGTAGCGGACGGTCTGGATGTCATGCGAGATGAACACCATGCCGAGGTTCAGCTGGGTCTTCAGGTCCGAGAGCAGGTTCAGCACCTGGGCGCGGACGGAAACGTCCAGGGCCGACGTCGGCTCGTCCGCCACGATGATGTCCGGGTCCAGCGCCAGGGCCCGGGCGATCGCCACACGCTGGCGCTGGCCGCCGGAAACCTGCGACGGCGTGACCTCGGCCGCGGACTGCGGCAGGCCCACCAGGGCCAGCAGTTCCTTGACCTTCGCCGCGCGCGTTGCCGCGGTGCCGATGCCGTGGATCTGCAGCGGGTCCGTCAGGATGTCCTGGACGGTCATGCGCGGGTTCAGCGCCGTGGCCGGGTCCTGGAAGACCACGGACACGGAGCGGCCGAATTCCCTGCGCAGGGCGGCGTTCCGCTTGATGGCGGGCTTGCCGTGGAAGAGCACCTCGCCCGACGTCGGCGTCTGCAGTCCCACAAGCACGGACGCGAGCGTGGACTTGCCGCAGCCGGACTCACCCACGATGCCCACGGTTTCGCCGCGGCTGATGGTGAAGTCGACGCCGTCGACCGCTTTGACGATGTTGGGGCGGAAGAGCCCGCCGCCACGTGCGTGGTGGTAGACCTTGACGTCCTTGAGCTCGATGACCGGCTTGCCGGTTGATTCACTCACTTTGCATCCTCCTTCAGGTGGCTCGCCCAGTAGTGGTCAGCGTCCCCGCCGTTGGCGGCTCCGACTGACGTCAGGACCAGCTGCTGGTTGGGGTCGGCGTCGGACCGCAGTGAGCGCGGGGCGAAACGGTCGCCGGCGGCGAAGTCGCGCGGCGACGGGACGGTGCCGGGGATCTGGTGCAGGCGGACGGCGTCGGCCTCGATGGAGAGGACAGCGCCGAGCAGGCCGCGGGTGTACTCGTGCTTGGGATTCTGCAGCAGCTCGGAAGCCTGCGCGGATTCCACCACCTGGCCGGCGTACATGACCGTGACGCGGTGGGCCAGGGAGGCCACCAGGGCGAGGTCGTGGCTGACGAAGACCATGGCGAAGCCGAGCTGTTCGCGCAGTTCGTTGAGCAGGTCCACTACCTGCTTCTGGACGGTGACGTCCAGGGCGGTGGTGGGCTCATCGGCAACCACGATCTTCGGCGAACGGGACAGTGCCATGGCGATCAGCACGCGCTGGCGCTGGCCGCCGGAGAGCTCGTGCGGGTAGCTGGCGAGCGTCCGGACGGGATCGAGCTTGACCAGTTCCAGCAGCTCGGTCGGCGTCTTGCGGCCGCCGCGCTTGGTCAGCTGCTCCATCTGGTCCTTGATCTTCATGGACGGGTTCAGGGAGCTCAGGGCGTCCTGGTAGACCATGGCGATCTGCTCGCCGCGCAGGCCCTCGTAGGCCTTGATGCTGCTGTGGCTGGTGGCCGGGTCCAGCAGTTCCTTGCCGTCGAACTTGATGGAACCGGTGACCTGCGCGGTCTTGGGCAGCAGGCCCATGACGGCGAGGGACGTGATGGACTTGCCGCAGCCGGATTCGCCCACCAGGCCCATGGTCTCGCCTTCGCGGACCGTGAAGGAGACGTTGTCCACAATCGCGGTGTCGCCGAAGCGGCCGGGGAAGCGGATGGACAGGTTCCTGACCTCCAGGACGTTGCGGGCACCGGCCGGCACCTGGGGGAGGCGGTCGGTGCGCGTGGCCTCGATGGCTGAGAGCAGTTCCAGTTCCTTGTCCAGCAGCAGGTGCGGGTTCGCCGCGGCCAGCTTCGGATCGGAGAGGACGGCCGCCTCGTTGTAGTGCTCCTCGGTGAGGACGTCACCGTAAGCGGCGCGCACGCCGTCGAGCTCGTGCTCTTCCACTACCGACGGCTGGGCCACGGATGTGGCGATCTGGGTGTCAACGCCGGCACCCACCGCTGCGCCGGCCACAACAGCCGCCGAACCGTCGTCGTCCTTTACAACAGCTGCCTTGCGCAGTTTCGGGTTCACCATGGCGTCGGTGAGGCCCTCGGCGAGGATGTTCAGGGACAGCACGGTGAGCAGGATGGTCACACCTGCGAAGGTGGTGGCCCACCAACCGCCGGACAGGACCAGGTTGCGGCCGTAGGAGATCACATTGCCCCACGACGGTGCGGGGTCCTGGACGCCGGCGCCGAGGAAGGACAGCGAGGCTTCGAGGATGATGGCGTCGGCCACCATGACCGTGGCGAACACCAGCACGGGGGCGGCGGTGTTGCGGACGATGTGCTTGAGCAGGATGTAGAAGCGGCCTGCGCCGATCACACGCTCGGCACGGACATAGTCTTCGCCGTACTGGGAGAGCACGTTGGCGCGGACCACGCGGGCCAGCTGCGGGGTGTAGATGATGGCGATCGCGATGATGATGGTGGGAACCGAGTTGCCGAACGCGGCCAGCAGCACTGCGGCCAGGGCGATGCCCGGGAACGCCATCAGGATGTCCATGAGGCGCATGATCAGTTCGTTCACGGCCTTGCTGGACGTCGCGGCGAAGGAGCCCAGCAACGCGCCCACCAGGATGGCCAGGATGACGGCGCCGAGGCCGATCATGAGCGAGGACTGGGCGCCGAACAGCAGGCGGGAGAAGATGTCGCGGCCCAGCCGGTCGGTGCCGAAGAAGTGCTCAGCGCCCGGCGGGGTAGCGGGGATGAAGGTCTCCAGCGGATCGTGCGGTGCGATGACCGACGCGAACACGGCGGAGAGGACGATCATGATGAGGAAGAGGAGGGCGATGCGGGAGCCCCAAGGCAGGGCCTTGAAACGGAGGCCCGGGGCACTCAGCCGTTCAGCAAGCTTGCTACGCATGAGCTATACCGTCCTGATTCGGGGGTTGATGAGCAGGTACAGGAGGTCCACCACGATGTTCACCAGAACGAAGGTGACGGAGATGGTGAGCACCACGCCCTGGACCAGGTTGACGTCCAGGTTGGTGATGCCGTTGAGGATCAGCTGGCCCATGCCGGGCAGGGCGAAGATCATTTCAATCACGACGGCGCCGCCGAGCAGGTAGCCCACGCGGAGTCCCAGCACGGTCACTGGGGTCACCAGGGCGTTGCGGAGGACGTTCTTGGAGACCACCTCGCGGTAGGGGACGCCGTTGCCGATAGCGGTGCGGACGTAGTCGCGGTCCAGCTCCTCCACCATCGAGGTGCGGACCACCCGGATCAGCGAGGCAGAGACCGGGATGCCGAGGGCCAGGGCCGGGAGGGCCATCGAGTTGAGCCAACCGCCGAAGCCGGATTCCGGCGTCGCGATTCCCCCGGAGGGGAAGAGGGGGCTGGCGCCGAGGGCGAACCACTGGATCAACAGGATACCTAGCCAGAATGACGGCGTGGCGATCGCGGCGATCGAGAAAACGCGGACCAGCTGGTCCTGCCATTTGTCGCGGTAGAGGGCGCCGAGGATGCCGAACGCCAGGGACACGACGACGGCGATGATGACGCCGAGGAAGGTCAGCTGCAGCGTCAGGGGGAATGCGGAGCCGATCATGGAGGCCACCGACTTTGCCGGCGGTGTGGTGACGCCGAGGTCGAACTGCAGCAGCTTGCCGAGGAAGGCGAAGTACTGGATCACCAGCGGATCGTTCAGGCCGTTCTCCTGGCGGTACTGCTGCTTCGCTTCTTCGCTGGCGCCGTCGCCGAGGGCGGAGCTTGCCTGGTCGCCGGGAGCAGCCTGCAGGACAAGGAAGACGAGCAGGGTGATGCCCAGGATCATCAATGGCAGTGCTGCGAGTCTGCGGCCAAGCAGACGCAATATCGTGACCAATTTGTTCTCCGGTGTGTTTGGTTGTGCCGCGGGGACCGCGTCACGGGGTGGTGCTTCTCAGCCCAGAGGGGCCATGGCCAGCGGGCCACAGCCCCTCTGCTGCGTCGAGTTGGTGATGCCGTCCCGGGAAGTCCCGGGTGCTGCGCTGGTTTTCAGCGCAGCTTAGGCGGTGCGTCCGACGTCGATGAACGACATGCCGGTGGTGGGCAGCGGCTTGAAGCCGTTGAGCTTCTTGTCGTCCCAGGCGGAGGGCAGCTGGCGGTGGAAGATCGGGTACAGGGGAACTTCGTCGGAGACGAGGTCCACAATTTCGCCGGTAATCTTCTTGGCATCTTCCTTGGCAGCCTGGGAGCCCTTGTTCATGAGTTCCTGCAGCTTGGCGCGTTCAGGGGCGGTCCAGTAAGCGCGCTTTTCCATCCAGGTGGCGCCCGAGTAGAACCAGCTCAGGAGCAGGTCAGCGTCGTTGCCGAAGACCGACGGGTCGCCCGGGGCTGCGACCACTGTGTAGTCGCCCGTACCGACGCGGTCGGTGTACAGCGCGCCGGACTGGATGCTCTTCACGGAGACCTTCACGCCCGGGATCTTGTTCCAGGATTCGAGGATCAGCGGGGCAACGTCCTTGACCCAGGCGGTGTCCGTGGTGAGCAGCTCGAATTCGAGGCTCGTGACGCCGGCCTGCTGCAGGAGGTCAGCGGCCTTCGCGGCGTCGTAGCCGTAAACGTTCTTGGCCTTGACGTAGTCCGGGTGGCCTTCCTGGAAGTAGGAACTGGCGGCCTTGGCGTTACCGAACAGGGCCTTCTTGATGATGGCTTCCTTGTCCAGGCCGTAGTGCAGGGCCTGGCGGACCAGCTTGTTGTTGAACGGGGCCTTGTTGCAGTTGAACATGAGGAACATCAGGCCGAAGGACTGGACTGATTCAACCTTGACCTTGGACTTGAGGCCGTCGATGTCCAGGTAGGGGACGTCCTCGATGGCCTGGACACGGCCGGACTGGACGGCGGTGACGCGGGCGGCCGCGTCGGAGAGCAGGAGCCAGGTCATGCCCTTGGCCAGTGCCGGCTTGGGGCCGTTGTAGTCTGCGAACGCTTCGAAGACGATCTTGTCGTCCTTGGCGGCGGAGATGAGCTTGTAGGGGCCGGTGCCGACGGGCTTGGCGTCGAAGGCCTTGAGGTCCGTGGCCAAGGCCTTGGGGACAACCTTGACCACGGAGATGCGGGGGCCGAAGCCGGGGAAGGCGTACTTGAGGGTGAACTCGACCGTCTTGGCGTCAACGGGCTTGACTTCCTTGATGAACGGGATGAACTGCGAGAACAGGGACTTGTTCGCCGGATCCATCACGCGGGTGAAGGAGAAGGCCACGTCTTCGGTGGTGACCGGAGTGCCGTCGTGGAACTTGGCGCCGTCGCGGATGGTCACCTGGTAGGTGGTGTCGTTGACCTTCTTGGGGTCCGATGCCGCCAGCGCGTTGTAGGGCTCGCGGGTGGCCGGGTGCAGCTCGATGAGGCCTTCGAAGATGTGCAGGTTGGCGGCCATCGGCGTGGCGCCTGAGGAGCTCAGCGGGTCGAAGCCGGTGGAGAGGGCATAGGAGATGCCCGCTTCGATGGTGAGGTCCTTGTTGACTGCCGCAGCGCTTGCTGAGCTGCCGGTGGTGGTAGCTGCCGGGCTGCCGCACGCGGCGACAGAGGCGGTGAATGCTGCAGCGGCGCCCATGGCACCGGTCAGCTTGAGGAAGTTCCGGCGGCTGGCGTGATTGACCAGCGGCAGATTCTTGGTGATGTTGTTCATGAGGGCCTCGCCATTCCAGAAGGTTTATCGGATGTAGGACGTCCGAGCTCGTATGTCGACTGTAAGCGTCATCACAGGTTCACGTCAAGCGCCAGTTTCCTCCGACGCTCTCTCACTTCCTGCGAGTTTCCGCCGGACGCAGGATCTCTCAGATCCTGCGGGTTTTTCGCAAACGCTCTCTCACTTCGGCTCGCTGATGTCGCCTGTGGCGGTGTCAAACGTGAAAGCACGACGGCGGCGCTCGGCAGTGCCGCCGCGCTCGCCGAGCACTTCAAAGACCACGTCCGCGGTGCCCCGTGCCACGTCCGCCTCTGTGACGGTGTACCCGGGCGTGAAATAGAGCGACTCTTCCCCGGGGCCAAGATCCGCCGCAGGGAAGGCGTCCGAGCCGGGACCGGATAGCCCGACCCCGGTAATCGGAAGGGCTCCGTCGTTGCGCGCCCTGCCCGTGAAGGCCAGGATGTCCCCGGCCTTGTAGCCGGGAATGATGGGGCCGTAATTCAGGTCCTGTGCCTCCCGCGTGCCGATGACCTGCGCAGCTTCGGCCGAGTAGCCCTGGCCGATTTCCTTCCAGGTGTGTACACCCCAGTCCTCACCGCCGGACTGCATCACGTGAAACTCGCCGGCGTTCTGCCAGACCGGTGGGCGGCCCGGGGTGATGGAGCGCAGTTCCATGTCGAAGACCAGGCCGGCATCGCGATCGGGCCCGGATCCAGCGTCAGCGGCGGAGGCGGCATGCGCGTCGTCCGCAGCGGCCAGCTGTGCGGTGAGTTGCCCCGCGGGCACGGAGGCAAACACGATCTCCCGGTAGCCCTGCCGTTCGTAGAGGACGCCGATGTTGCCGTCGGGGAGCCGGGCGGCCGTCGAGTACGCCGAGCTGCCCGGACACAGGACCAGTTTTGCGGGCCAGCTGAGGCCGTTATCGGGGGACAGGCTGACCACCGTGTTCCGCCGCAATGCCGTGTCCTGGTTGTTGGTGGCCACAAGCCACGAGCCGGTGGCGTCGTCGTCGAGGGAAGCCAGGGACGGCAGGCCGTCGAAGCGGACCAGCGAGCCGTTGTCACCCGGGTCCGGGAGGTCCTCGACCGGACGCAGGGCGCTCCAGGTGGCCCCGCCGTCGTCGGATATTGCGGCAAGGCGGCGCGGTGTGCCGCGGCTGTGCAGCAGGAGCCGCCCGTCCTGGAGGGCGGCAACCTTGTTTTCGTTGGGGGCGTGGCCGTGCGTCCGGGCGCCGATGAGCTCCCCGAGCGTCCAGGTGTCGCCGTGGTCGTCGCTGTACGCGGAAGCGGCCATGATCTCGCCGCCGGCCAGGACCACAAGCTGCTGGACCAGCCGGCCGCGGTAGGGACCGGTGTGGATCTGGATGCCTTGCCCCGCTGCGGCGAAGATTCCGGTGATGTCAGGCTCCTCGGGGCGAACCTTCTGGCGGAGCTTGAGCTGGGCGGTGATCCTGCGGTGCTGCCAGGTCAGGCCGTCGTCATCCGAGAAGCTGAGGTCGCAGTGCTGGACGTCGTCATCGGGCTCCAGTCCGGCCGCTGCTTCGAAGAATCCGGCGTGCGTTCCGGCGGCGTGGAACATAAAGATCCGGCCGTTATCCACGTCCACCAGGAGGCTCGGATCGCCGTAGCCGTTGAGGCCGCCGCCCGTCCTTACCATCTGCTGTTCGCCCCAGGTCCGGCCGTTGTCCGTGCTGCGCCGGAGCAGGAGGTCGATCGGGTTGGGCAGATCATCGAGGTTGGGGCGGCCGTCGTAGGCAGCCAGCAGGGTGCCCTGCCGCGAGACCGCGAGGGCGGGGATCCTGTATTGCCTGTAGCCGCCGGTGCCGCGGACCGCCAGGACGTGTTCGACGTCGGGCATGGCAGCCGTCATTGGCTGGTGGACATGGGATGTCATATCTCCATGGTAGGCGACGCGTAACACGCGTGTGTAGGCCGGCATATCTCTGGCAGAGTATGACCATGCTCACAGTTATAGGCGAGGGCCTTGTTGACGTTGTCCAGCGCGCCTCCGGAATCGAAGCCCACGTGGGCGGCAGTCCCCTTAACGTCGCGGTGGGCCTGGCCCGCCTCGACCATCCCGTGCAGTTCGTCGGCCGTTACGGCCGCGACGCCTACGGGGATTCGGTGGCGGCGCACCTGCGCTCCAGCTCCGTTATGCTGCCGCTGGGCCCCGACGAGCTGCCAACCAGCGTGGCCACCGCCGTAATTGACGACGACGGCGCCGCCACTTACACGTTCGACCTCGCCTGGGAGCTTCCCGGCCTGGCGGACCGCCTCGCCTTTATGCTGCAGGGAACCACCCTCCTGCACACCGGCTCCATCGCCACGATGCTGGCGCCGGGCGCCGCGGCGGTGCTCGCCGCCGTCGAGCACGCCCACCCCGCCGCGACGATCAGTTTCGATCCCAACTGCCGGCCCAGCATCATCACCGACGTGGACTATGCGCGGACGCAAGCGGAGAAATTTGTCACCCTTGCGGACGTGGTCAAGGCCTCGGACGAGGACCTGGAGTGGCTGTATCCGGGCGTGGACGTGCTGGAATCGGCGCGCCGCTGGCTGTCGCTGGGTGGCTCCGAGGGGCCGGCCCTGGTGGTGGTCACGCGCGGCGCGGCCGGTCCGTGGGGGATTACGGCCGCCGGTGAAGCCGCGATTGACGCGCCTCGCGTGGAAGTGGCCGACACCGTGGGTGCCGGTGATTCGTTTATGGCTGCGCTGCTTTCGGGGATCGTGGACCGCGGCCTGGACGGTGCGCAGAACCGGAAGGACCTGCGCGAGCTTCCGGCCGAGGGCCTGGCCGAACTCCTGGCCCACGCTGCCCGCGCGGCGGCCGTCACTGTTTCCCGCCCAGGCGCCAACCCGCCCACGCGCGCCGAACTGAACGCGGTTCCGGCGGAGTAGCGCGGGCGTCCCCGGCGAGTCGCCGCATGGGCAGGGCCGGTGGATAGCACCGCGGCCGGATCAGGCGCCGTTATGCAAATGTGACAAACAATGGTGTTTCCCGTACGGTCGAAGGCGTGCCGATTTCTCCGAACACGGCACTCCCGAGCGGATTGCCTAACTCTGCCGCTGCCCGGGATCCGTTCGCGATATTCGTCCGGCAGAGACGGGGAACCCAATTTTCGGCCTGCTTCGCGCAGGCCTTGGGGTGAAGCCGCTGTACTGCACTTGCGCAGGAACGTGCGGCCGGGTGTCTCCCATCCGAATCCGACAGCTCACCTCGCAGGCATTGGGAGAGGCCCTTTTATGTCCACGCTTAAAGCCCATGGCCGCCGCCGCGCGTCCGTCACCCCCACCAGCCAGCTTGCCGCCTTGACCAGATCAATGGCCGCCAACGCGGGCGGGGTAGGCCGCCAGGCGGCCGTCATCGCAGCCGCCTCAGGCCTGGTTCTGACCAGCGGCATCGCCGCCCAGGCCGCAGAAGCACCCCAACAGCGGGACGCGGAGCCGACGTCGAACCTGGAAGTATCGAGCCAGGCACCTGCGCCGTTCAGCGCCGACGCCACGGTCACGATATCCTACGAACGCCCGGCCGTCAGCACCACGCCTGCCCCCGTCGTCGAGGCACCCAAGCCTGCGGCCGCTGTTCCGGCGGCCGCCCCTGCGGCGAAAGCCAAGATCTCCGTCCAGCCGGCATCCGCTGCGCCGGCCGCTGCCCCCGCGGCCGGCGGCGTCAACGCCACCATGGTTTCGGCAGCCTACGCACAGATCGGCATGATCCAGGACTGCACGGTCCTGGTTGAACGGGCTCTGGGCGCCGCAGGGATCCCTGTCGGTGACCTGGGCCCGATGCAGTTCCTGAACTACGGCACGGTCGTCGCTGACCCGCAGCCCGGGGACATGGTGGTCCAGTCCGGCCACGTCGGCATCTACGTCGGGGACGGCCAGGTCCTCAGCTCAGGCCTGAACGGCAAGAACGAAACGGCCGTACACCCCCTGAGCTGGATGACGTCCAAGGGTTCCGTCACCTTCGTCCGCGCAGGCGCCTAACGAACCTGTTGATGGCCGGCTTTTCGGTGCCTTGGGGGCACCGAAAAGCCGGCCATCAGTGCGTTCCGGGCACGGCTGCCCCTCCGGACCACTCTCCGCGTATTACTAGGAGCGCCGAAATATAATTTTCGGCAACCCTAACTTGAAGGTATCCTCGTGGTGTCAGTAACCCTGAGGACGAGAACACGATGGCTACCCCCACCCTTACGGAACGGCTGGCGAGTAAGCCGCGGTGGCAGCCAATCTCATGGCAGTCCTCTTGCTGTATCAGTCAGCCAAGCTTGGCCTGGCCACCGGTCTGAGCCTGCCCCAAAATCCTCGGCCGGCGCCTCGGCACCCGCCGCCGCTGGCTGTACTGGCTCCAGGCCGAACTTGTCGCCGGGGCAACGGACATGGCGGAAGTCATCGGCGGCGCAGTAGCCCTGAACCGGCTCTTCGGGCTGCCCCTTCTGGCCGATGGCATCATCATCGGCGTCGCGTCGCGTCCATGCTCCTGCTTCCCCTCCAGTCCGCCCGCGGACAGAGGTCCTTCGAATACGCGATCATGATGCTCCTTGCCGTGATCGCCGTCGGCTTCGTCTCCGGCCTCTTCGTGAACCCGCCGGACGCCGGAGATGTTTTTTCCGGCCTTCTCCCGCGTTTTGAGGGCACCGACACTGTCCTTCTCGCGGCGAGCATGCTTGGTGCCACGGTCATGCCGCACGCCATCTACCTTCACTCATCGCTGGCCCGCGACAGGCACGGCTTCTCCGAGGATCCAGCTGTCCGGACGCGACTGATCCGCGCCACCCGGTTCGACGTCGCCGGGGCCCTCATGCTCGCCGGCGTCGTGAACATTGCCATGCTGCTGCTCGCAGCATCCGGCCTGCGGGGGATCGAGGGCACAGACGCCATCGCTGGCGCCCACTCGGCCGTCACCTCCGCGCTGGGCCCGGTCATCGGGGTCGTCTTCGCCATCGTGCTGCTGGCCTCCGGCCTCGCCTCAACATCCGTCGGGTGCTACGCGGGTGCTACGCGGGAGCAACGATCATGGGCGGACTGCTCAAGATCAAGGTTCCGCTGCTCATCCGCCGGGTCATCACACTGATTCCGGCGCTGGCGATTCCCGGGGCCGGCATCGAACCCACCCTGGCGCTCGTGCTGAGCCAGGTGCTGCTCAGCTTCGGCATGCCCTTTGCCCTGATATCCCTGATCCGGCTCACCGGAAACAGCGAAGTCATAGGCATCCACACCGATTCCAAGGCATCAAAATAGCCGGGTGGACCAGCGCAACGCTGATCGTCGGACTCAACTGGATCCTCATCGTCCTGACCATCAGCGGCCAATCCTAAGACCGGACACCTGCCCGGGCCCAGCCCAAGCCCGCGCAGTACCGGGCCGCAACATCGGAATGCGGGCCATGGCACCGGCATGCCCAGGGTGCCACCGCAGGTAACTTGTCGATCCAATGGATCCTGTACTGTCGAGAGGGCGCCGGGACTGGCAGACGCCGCCATCCGGGCTCTGCTGCTGCCGCGCAGCCGGACACGCCCACGACGAAGACGAAGGAATGCACGCGCGATGACGGAGAACACCACACAGGCGGACACACCGCGGGCAGCCGGTCCTGGGGCAGGTGCGATGCCGCTTGGTGCCCGCCAGTTGCTGATGATCGGTGGCCTCTGCGTCCCCGTGGGCCTAGTGGCCGGCCCCTATCTGCTCCTGGCCCAGCTCCTGGCCCCCGCCGGGGTGGCTATGGTGGCGGTGGCACTGTCCTACCGGGCACAGCAGCCCTGGTTTTCGCGCTGGTCCTGGACGGTCGCCGCAGCGGGTGTCCTCTGGGTGGCCGCCACGGCCACCTACTACGCCTCTATCATGATCGCCGCTGACGCTTCGGCTCCGCTCCCCGGGTCCGCCCAGATGCTATACAACGCCGGAACGGTGTTCTTCGCCGTCATGGCGGCGGCAACCCTGACGGCGATCGTGCTGAGAATGATCAGCGCCCGGCGCGCATCCCGGGAGCAGGCATCAGGGCCTGAGCTGCCCTGACGCGCGGCTGCCGGGCCGGTGCCGGTATTCCTACACCGCAGTGCGGGAACACCGGCAAGGCGGTCAGGCTCCGTTGTTCCTGCTCCTGCGGCGGATGACGAGGGTGGCAGCAAGGCCTGCTGCCAGCAGCCCGAGGGCGATCCCCACGGTGAGGGGGGCGTTATCGTCGTTCGGTGGCTTGGCGGGCACCGGTGCGGGGGCTGTGGCCTGGGTCGCCGTCGGTACTGCCGGGGCAGTCGGGGCAGCCGCGGCTGAGGTTTGGGCCAGACCCTGGACGGTGAAGGAGTACTTGCCCTCGATCGGGTGTCCGTCGGATGACACGGCCCGCCACGACACGGTATAGGCTCCGGGGGTTCCCGGAGCGGTCCGGGTGGACAGCGTCGGCCCGCTGACGGTCACTGTTCCGTCGGAGACGGTCGTGCCGGCGCCGTCCGTGACCGTGATGACGCTCAGGTTCAGGGTCGCTGAGTCGGTGGGTGGCTGCGTCAGGGTCAGTGACACAGTATCGGGGCCAGTTGTCAGCACGGCGTCCTGGGCCGGGGCTGTCGATGAGAGGGCGTCATGGGCCAGCGCAGGGCTGGCTGTCAGGGCGGCCGGCAGCAGGACAGCTGCGGCGGCGGCCAGCCGGAGACGGGTCTTAAGAGTGAGGCGGGATTGCATTTAGCGTTCTTTCGTCGGGAGAGATCAAGGTGACGCGCGCAGGCCTGCCGGAGGTAGGGGCCGGGCCCAGGGCGCACAGAACCGGATCCGCCCCCAACGCAACGGCAGCGCAGTGGCTGGCGTACGGGGTGGCGGGTCAGGTGCAGGCGGCCGGTGGTCCGCGGCGCCGGTGAGCACGTAGAACCGGCCTGCGCCGCACCGGGGTGCGCCGCGGTAGTGGGGCCGGGACCACGGCGACGGGAAGGACGGGGGCGACGGTCACGCCGGGGAAGGGACGAAGCCACGCTTCCAGCGCCCACAGCGCTGCCTCGCCTTTGGCCAGCACCGCTGCGGTCACCAGCGTCGCGATGATATGGGCCGTGAGCATGGGCGGTTCAAGGTCCCACGGCAGATGCGTATGCGCTCCCCCACCGGCGTGGACCGGCGCGGCGTCGGTGACGGCGAAGTGGCGGTGCAGGGCCGAAGCGGCGTCCAGCGGCGCCGTTTCGGAGAGGAAGGAAAACGCGGCATGCAGCAGAACCTGTCCGGCCGCCAGCACGCCGAAGAGGACCGGGGTCCTCAGCTTCCAGCGGGTGAGGAGTACGACGCCGAGCACCACCAGTGCAGCGCAGGCGGCCAGCACGGAAACGGGCGGCAGCCGGCCACCGCCGAACACGTGGGCGGCGGCGGCCATGGACAGCACGGAAACGGCCACAGCGGCGGTGCGCAGCAACCGGAAGGGCGCACGCTCACGCGACATAGAGCACCGTCCTTTCCTGCTTCCTGTCTCCCCCCGGGTTGTTCCCCGGAGCTGGGTAACCGCTACTTGGCTGCGTCGGCCAGCTTTTGCCGGAAATCCGCTTCGCTATTAAGGACGAGCTTTTCGCCGTTGAGGAAGAACGTGGGGGTTCCGGTCACGCCAAGGGCTTTGCCGTCGGCGATGTCTTTGCGGATCCGGTCCTTGGTCTTCTCGTCGGCAACGGCGGTGTCGTAGGCGGCGAGGTCCAGTCCGAGCTCCTGGGCGAAGGTCCTGAACAGTGGTGCCTGGGAGTCTTGCTTTTCGCCCCACTGGGGCTGGGTTTCAAACATTTTGGCATACATCTGCTCGTACTTGCCCTGCTGCGCGGCCGCTTCAACGGCTAGCGCTGCCTGGGCGGAGTTCCGGTGCGCCGGGAGGGGGAAGTAGCGGTTGATGAAGGTGATCCGGTCACCGAATTCTGCCTTCAGTTCCGCGACGAGTGGCTCTGCCGCGCGGCAGGCTTCGCATTCGAAGTCCAGGAACTCGACCAGCTGGGCTTTTTCGGTGGCCGGGTTGGTGACACGGTGGCTGTCTTCCCTGACCAGCTGGGCGTCGACGACGGGCGGGATGGCCGCGGGGGCGGGTTTGTTGAGAGTGAATACGGCGTACCAGATGGCGCCTGCGGCGACGATGGCCGCGAGCAGGATCCAGATGAGGGTGCGTGCCCGTTTGGCGGGGTCTGCCGGGGCCTGGGTTGGTTTGGTTTTTGTTGATGCCATCAGTGGTGGATGCTCTCCTGGTCTCGGTGGGCGGCGGGTTCGATCTGGAAGGTGGAGTGTTCGACGCTGACGTCGAAGTGTTCGGCGACGCAGCGCTGCAGGTCAGCCAAGATGGTGGCGGCGTGCCCGTCCGTCATGCAGCCGTCCTCGACCGTGACGTGGGCTGAGAGAACCGGGGTTCCGGACGCGACCAGGGAGGCGTGCAGGTCGTGGACGTCGATGACGTGGGGCAGGGCCAGGATGTGGTCACGGACTTTGCCCATGTCCAGCCCCGCGGGGGCGTTTTCCATCAGCACATTAACCGTGTCGCGGAGCAGCTTCAAGGTCCGCGGGATGATCAGCACACCGATGAGCAAAGACACGACGGCGTCCGCCTGGACCCACCCGGTGACGGCGATGATGATCGCCGCGACGATGACCGCGACCGATCCAAGGGCATCGTTGAGGACCTCCAGGAACGCGGCCTTCATGTTGAAGTTGTGGTTCCGGCCAGACGCGAGGACGATCAGGCCCACGGCGTTGCCGGCGAGGCCGATGATGCCGAACCACAGCATCGTGGATCCGGTAATTTCGGGGTGTTCGAAGAGCCGCCGGATGCCTTCGATGATGACGAAGCCGCCGACGCCCAGGAGCAGGGCAGCCTGTCCGGCGGCGGCGATGATTTCCGCACGCTTGTAGCCCCAGGTTCGTTTGAGGGTGGCCGGTTTCAGCGCCAGCGACGCGGCGATGAGCGCGATCAGCAGCCCGGTTGAATCGGTAAACATGTGCCCGGCGTCGGCCAGCAGCGCCAGGCTGCCCGTGAGGAAGGCGCCGATAATTTCCGCGACCATAACCGAGAAGGTGATGGCGAAGACGATGATCAGCTTGCCGCGCTGGCTTGTCCCGGCGGCGGCGTGATCGTGGTTGTGGCCGCTCATCGGTGCGGCTCCAGGGTCAGGGGTTCGACCGGGGCCGGACCGTTCCCGTCGCCGGTGGCCATGTCCTGCGCGCAGTCCGGTTCGTCGCAGGTGCAGATCGTGTCGACGGTCAGGATGGTGCCCAGCAGGTCATCGAGGGCGTGCGCGAGCCTGGCATCGGAGAGTTCATAACGCACCCGGCGCCCGTCCGGTTCGGCCGCGACCAGGCCGCAGTCGCGCAGGCAGGCCAGATGGTTGGACAGGATCTGCCGGCTGACACCGATCTGGCCGGCCAGATCCGAGGGGAACGCGGGTCCGGTCCGCAGCTCCATCAGGATCGCCGCCCGTGTGGGGTCGGCGAGGGCTTTGCCGAAGCGGGCCAGGACGTCGATACGGGAGAGGATGCGCATACGGGAAATCGTACAGAAATTTCTGGATTCAGGAAATCCTGTATCAACGTGTCTCTCGACGCTGGCGGGGGCAGTGGCTTCCACTGTCAGTCCTGGTTGCGGCGGCCCGGGGCCGGGTAGTCGCGTTCGTCCATCTTGGAGAGCATTGCGTTGTAGGCGGTCAGTTCCGCGTCGTGGTTCCGGTCCGCGGCCCGGTCGGTGCGGCGCATCTCGCGGGCATCGGAGCGGGACCACATCACGGCGACGCCGATCGCGATCAGAAGGGTGGGCAGCTCGCCGATGCCCCAGGTGATCGCACCGGCCATCTGCTGGTCGGCCAGGGCCGGAAGGCCCCAGTCCCGGCCGAGCCGGGTGAACCATTCGGGCTGGATCAGGGTGGTGGAGCCCATCAGAGTGACGCCGAAGAAGGCGTGGAAGGCCATCGTGGCGAGCAACAGCAGCAGCCTCAGCGGGTACGGTGCCCGCCGGGGCACCGGGTCCGTCCCGATCATGGAGAGGATGAAGAGATATCCGGTGATGACGAAGTGGACGGTCATCAGTTCGTGGCCGGCGTGCTCGCGCAGGGCAAACCCGAAGGCGTCCGAGTAATAGAACAACACGATCGATCCAGCGAAGTTCGCCGCAACAAACAGAGGATGCGTCAGGACGGCGGCCGCCGGGGAATGCACCAGGACCATGACCCATTCCCGCGGCCCGCGGGAACCGTCGGGCCGCGGCTTCAGCGCCCTGAGCGCCAGGGTGACCGGTGAACCGAGGACCAGGAACACCGGGACGACCATCGTCAGCGCCATGTGATCGAGCATGTGGGCGCTGAACAGGATCCGGCCGTAGACGGAGGGACCGCCGGAAGTGAAGAACACCAGGGCACCCAGCCCCACGAGCCACAGCACGCTTCGGATCCACGGCCACGCGTCCCCGCGCCGGTGAAGCGTCCTGGCCGCCCGCAGGTAGAGGTAGGCAGCAATGAGGGCGACCGCGATCCAGAGCCAGTCCGGGCGCCAGACCGTAAACCATCGCTCCGGGGTGAGCTCCAGGGGCAGGACGTAGCCGGTGAGGATTTCGGCCGGGGTCAGCGCCGGGCGGATGTCCTCACCGCCCGGCGGCGGTGTGCGGCCAAGCGCAGCGGCCAGGCCGCTGACAGCACCCATGATCAGCACTTCCACGACAATGAACCGCCAGAACAGCCTGCCCGTCCGGGCGGTCCCGGCCGCTGCGGCCAGGGCAGGAATGAGGCGTTGCCGGTGCAGGAAACCGATGCCGCCCAGGACCAGCGCTCCGGCGGTCTTGGCCATCAGGAGCACGCCGTAGGGTGAGCCCAGACCGGAGAGGAAATCAATGCGGATGGCGGCGTTGATGAGTCCGGAGGCGACAACGAGGGCGAAGGCGAACCCGGCCAGAGTGGAAAACCTCCGGATCACCGCTGTGGTGTCTTTGCCCAGTGCTGTGCCGGCAACGGCCAGGGCCATCAGCCCCCCGAACCACAGGCAGACGCCGAGCAAATGCAGGCCCAGGGAGTTGATCGCCTGTTCGTGGTCGGTGCCCCCTGCAGCGTGGCCGATCAGGATCATCGGCAGCAGCCCGCCCATGGCCAGCACCGCGGTCGCGGCAAGGCCGGCGGGCGAGCGGACAGCAAAAGCCGCCGTGGCAACGGTCGCTGAAATAACGACGACCCACAGCCGGGCGGCCCCGGTCGGCAGTTCGGTGATGTAGGAGGCCAGCTGCGAGGCGAACTCCGGGCTCCCGGAAATCGGCATTCCGACCAGATCGGCGAAACTGAACACGAGCACCGCTACCGCGGAGAGCGTCCAGAGAATACTGGCGGCCGCGGCCAGCGCCAGGACCCGGGTAAACGCCGGATGCTCAGCCGCAGGCACCGCGTCGTCCGGACCCGGCCGTTTCCTGCCCCGCAGTGACAGGGACGGCGGGACAATGAACGCTGCGAAGACCAGGGCGCCAATCGTGGCGGCCGCGGCGATGTTGTGGACGGTCTGGACGATGCCGTAACCCCAACGGACCAAGGCCCCGGGGTCGCGGGTTTCGGCAGGCAGAATGCCCCTGCCAAAGGCGCTGGCGGCCAGGACGGCGATCACCGCGATCAGGCCGGCGATAGCCAGCCACCAGAGCTTCGGTGACACTGCCGGGGTCCCGGCGGGGGACTTCACAGCCACAATAATTCCTTCGGACGTGGGTCGTCGGCTGCCGCCGGTGGATCTCCGGAAGCCAGGGGCGCCTTGCGGGCCGACGCGTTACAAGATTATCTGTAGAGTTGTTCAGACGTTAATCCGGTCCGTCGGCCGCAGGGCGGACGCCGGCGCTGCGGGTCCCGGCCAAAGGTAAATGCGAAGCATTAGCAGGCAAAGGTAACCTTGATGAATGACCGCGATCTCCCTCCCAGCAGCCCCGGTGCCCGGCGGCACGGGCAGCGACTGTGCCGTCCGGCTGGTCGACGCCGACAAAGTCCAGGCTGTCCGCGCCCGGATGCCGCAGGACTCCGACGTCACCGATCTCGCCGTGATCTTCGGGCTCTTATCGGATCCGGGCAGGGTGCGGATCCTCATCGCCCTGCTCGAAGGGGAAATGTGCGTCTGCGACCTGGCCGCCACGACGGGCCTGAGCGAATCCGGGGTCTCCCATGCACTGCGGCTGCTGCGTGGGCCCCGGGTCGCCGAGGTCCGGCGTTCGGGACGGATGGCGTACTACTCGCTGGCCGATTCCCACGTCCGCATGCTCCTGGACCTTGGCCTGACCCACGTCGGTCATACCGGACAGGGCCGACTGCAGCTGGCCGGCAACCGCTGATCCCGCCGCTCCCGCACGGCATGCACGTTGAGTTCTGAGATGAGTGAGCCTGGAATTGAGGGCCCCGGCTGGGTGCCGTCACTGCCACCGTCACTGGGGGAGTATCTTGCCCCCAACCTGCAGCCGGTCCCGGTCATCCCTGTCCTGGCTCTGCTGGCCGCCCTGTTCTACCTGGCCGGGGCCATCAGTCTCTGGCGCCGGGGGCGGCACTGGTCACCTGTCCGCACCGCGGCGTTCGTGACCGGCTGCGTGGCAATCATCGTGGTCATGGGTGCAGGGATCGAAGGCTACGGGCTGCGGATGTTCTCCATTTTCATGTTCCAGCAGCTGACCCTGATGATGGCCGTCCCGCCGCTGCTGGTGATCGGCTCCCCGGGCACCCTGCTCCTGCGCTCAACACCGCACGACCGCCTGGGCCGGCCGGTCCTGAAAATAGCGATCTGGGGCCTGCGATCGGGCTGGGGGCGGCTGGCCATCCACCCCGGATTCATGGTCCCGCTGTTTCTGCTCAGCTTCTACGGCGTGTACTTCTCCGGCCTGGCCGATCTGCTTTTGCCGAACTGGTACGGCCACGTCGGGCTGGAACTGCTTTTTCTCCTCGCCGGCGTCCTGTTCACCGTGCCGCTGATCTCCGCCGACCCGCTCCCATCCAGGCAGACGCACTTCGGGCGAATGATCGACATCTTCGCCGAAATGCCGCTGCACGCCTTCTTTGGAGTCGTCATCATGATGGCCACCGCCCCAATGGTCGAATTTTTCGCCACACCCCCGGAAGCCTGGAACATCGACCCGATCCAGGACCAGGGAGTGGCAGGGGGCCTGGCCTGGTCCTACGGCGAATTGCCGGGGGTGCTGCTGCTGATGTTCATCCTCGTCCGCTGGCAGCGTGATGAAGCCCGCGGCTGGGTCAGATCAGAAAAGGCCGCCGCCCTGGCCGGCGGCGATCCGGCCATGGATGCCTACAACGAGTACCTGCGGCAGCTGGCGGACCGACCGGACCGGCGCCGCTGAACGCCCCAACCTCGACGCCCAGCCGCGGTCACTGCCCCGCAAGCGCCGTGACAATCAGCGCCTTGAGGATCCCCTTCTCCGAAATTCCCAGGATCCTGGCACTGACCCTGCCCTCGCGGTCCAGGACCAGGGTCGTCGGGACGGCCCGCGGCGGAACATAGGAGGTCATGGCCAGCAGGATCCCGCCGTCGCTGTCATCGAAGCTGGGATAGCGCACGCTGAACGTCCGTTCAAACGCGGCCGCCGTCGGGCCGTCATCGCGGACATTCACGCCATAGAACAGCACACCCTGATCCCGGAACTCCGTGTCCAGGGCGACCAGGTCCGGTGCTTCCTTCCGGCAGGGTGCGCAGCCTGCGTACCAGAAATTCAGCACCACCACCCTGCCCGCCCAGTCACCGGAAGACACGGTCTCCCCGCTGAAAAGGTGCCCGCTCAGGGAGACAGCCCCGCGGGATGAGGGCGAGTATTCGTTCACCGAGCCGTCCCCGGCGATGTAGTTCTTGTCATCCCCGGCCCGGGCCTGCGCGGCCAGCGAGTCCTCCGAAGGTCCGCAGCCGACCAGAGCAGCCGCCGCGGCCCCAACCCGAGCACGGCCCGGCGAGGAGGGAGCCCCGAGGAATCATGTCAAGATGCCCGCGTAGCGTTTATCGAAGAATCATTTGATTGTGCCCGGATGGTTGGTTGGCTCTTGGGGCCTTGTTTGG
>NZ_JBSRZM010000033.1:0-40622 GCF_054057635.1 Arthrobacter sp. UYNi723 | reverse complement strand
GCGTTGACCTCGCCGCCCACGAACCATTTGGCGAACGGCGGGTTGGACCAGTCCAGCGCCTGGTCGAAGTCCTTGCTCCAGGTGAGCAGCTCGCGGGCCTGCTTCGCCCAGAAAGCCGGGCGGTCGGCGTCGGCCTCTGCGTAATCGGCGGCGGTGACTACGGCGTCGGCAGCGAATTCGGGGCTGGGGGCGAAAGTGCGGTTTTCGTGCAGCAGGTTTTCAAAGGCGTCGCCCTGCTTTGCCTGGTCGGAGGATGTCGCTGTGGGGGCGTTGGACATAAGTAAACCTCTTTGCTTTCTCTGCTATGTGCTGCGTTGGAAATGTGCTCTTTACCCACAAAAGAAGGGTGGTCCGGACCCGGCGGACCCGCCCCACACAAATCCATGCGGGGGCGTGGGCGATGGAGCTGAGTTTCCGCCCGCCGGGCCGCGGCCCGTCTCTCGGGGTGCCTGTTGCGAAGGCGTCGCCGACCGGCGGACGGACGTTTCAGACGGCCAGGGTCTCCGGTTCCCGGGATCCGTCGACGTACCGGGCGTACGCCGGAACTGTAAGGAAGGCAGGGAAGCCTGGGCCGAGGGTGACTTCTTCAAAGATGTCGCGGGCGTCGGCGAAGCGGTCGCCTTCGAAGCGTTCGAGTTTCGTGTATTCCTCGTCGAGCATGTTTTCCACCCAGTCGTGGGTGATGATTTCGCCGTGGTCGGTGATGGCGTGGGAGTAGATCCACTGCCACAGTTGCGAGCGGGAGATCTCCGCGGTGGCGGCGTCCTCCATCAGGTTGTGGATGGCGACGGCGCCGTTGCCGCGGAGCCAGGATTCGATGTAGCGGATGCCCACTTCGATGTTGTTCCGGATGCCCTGTTCGGTGATGGTCCCGGTGGTGGCGGCGATGTCCAACAATGCCCGGTCGTCGGGGGTGACGTCCTCGCGGAGGCGGTCCAGCTGGTTGGGACGTTCGCCGAGGGTGGCATCGAACACTTCGCGGCAGACCGGCACGAGGTCCGGGTGGGCCACCCAGGAGCCGTCGAAGCCGTCGTTGGCCTCGCGGGTCTTGTCCGCACGCACCTTCTCGAACGCGTTGGTGTTGGCGGCTTCGTCCTTGCGGTTGGGGACGGCGGCGGCCATCCCGCCGATGGCCATGGCGCCGCGCTTGTGGCAGGCGCGCACGAGCTGTTCGGTGTAGGCGTGCATGAACGGTTGGGTCATGGTGATCTGGCTGCGGTCCGGCAGGACGAAGCGGGGGCCGCGGGTGCGGAAGTTCTTGATGAGGGAGAAGATGTAGTCCCAGCGGCCGGCGTTAAGGCCCGAGGCGTGGTCTCGGAGTTCGAAGAGGATTTCTTCCATCTCGAAGGAGGCGGTGATGGTCTCGATCAGCACGGTGGCGCGGATGGTGCCCTGCGGGATGCCCAGGAGGTCCTGGGCAAGGATGAAGATGTCGTTCCAGAGCCGTGCTTCGAGCCGGTTTTCGATCTTGGGCAGGTAGAAGTACGGGCCTTTGCCCTGGGCCAGGAGGCGGCGGGCGTTGTGGAAGAAGTACAGCCCGAAGTCCACGATGCCGCCGGCAACGGGTGTCGCATTGATGAGCATGTGCTTCTCGGGCAGGTGCCAGCCGCGGGGGCGGACCACGATGGTGGGCAGGTCCTCGGCGGGACTGAGTTTGTAGTCCTTGCCTTCGGGGGAGGTGAAGTCGATCCGGCGTTCGAGGGCGTCGGTGAGGTTCAGCTGGCCCTGGATGACGTTGCGCCAGGACGGGGTGGAGGAGTCCTCCATGTCCGCGAGCCAGACCTTGGCGCCGGAGTTCAGGGCATTGATGGTCATCTTCTTGTCCACGGGGCTGGTAATTTCGACGCGGCGGTCTTCCAGGCCGGGGGCCGGGGGTGCGACGCGCCACTCGGGATCGTTGCGGATCCACGCGGTTTGGGGGAGGAAACGCGGGTCCCGGCCCTGGCGGATCTCGGTGCGCCGGTCACGGCGGGCCTGCATCAGCTCCTGAAGACGGGGCGCCGCTGCCTCGTGCAGCCGGGCCACGAAGGCCAGCGCATCCGGAGTGAGGACCTCGCCCTGGCGCTGGATGGGCCGGGCAGTCAACGTGACGCCGTTGATCGTGAAGTTGTCAGTGAAGCTGTTCATCTCAATCTCTCCTCGGATAAGTGTTCGACGGTGGGCGCGGTTTGGGGCCGAAAAAGGCAAACCTCCGCGTGCTATTCCCCATCCCCGCCTCGGGCCTCGCAGAGCTCGGCAGGGCGGGGACAGAGCCCCTTTTACGCACGCTTCCGGATCACCTTTCCCAGCCCCCGGGGGCCTTGGCACCATGGGTGCCGGCCGCCGTCGGGCCTTCCGGCGACCGGCCTGGGGATTAGTGGAACTGATCTGCTTCGGTGGAACCGTTCAGGGCCAGTGTGGATGCGTTCGGGTTGAGCGCGGTTGCGATGGCGTCGAAGTAGCCGGTGCCGACTTCGCGCTGGTGTTTGGTGGCGGTGTAGCCGCGGGATTCGGAGGCGAATTCCTTTTCCTGAAGTTCGACGTAGGCGCTCATGCCGTCGCGGGCGTAGCCGTGGGCGAGGTCGAACATCGAGTAGTTCAGGGCGTGGAAGCCGGCCAGGGTGATGAACTGGAACGTGAAGCCCATGGCGCCGAGTTCACGCTGGAATTTGGCGATGGTGTCGTCGTCGAGGTGCTTGCGCCAGTTGAACGACGGCGAGCAGTTGTAGGAGAGCATCTGGTCCGGGAAGTCAGCCTTGACGGCCTCGGCGAACTTGCGGGCCAGCTCCAGGTCCGGGGTGCCCGTCTCCATCCAGATGAGGTCAGAGTACGGGGCGTAGGCCTTGGCGCGGGCGATGCAGGGTTCGATGCCGTTGCGGACCTTGTAGAAGCCTTCCGGGGTGCGTTCGCCGGTGACGAATTCCTGGTCGCGGGGATCGACGTCGGAGGTGATCAGGGTGGCTGCCTCGGCGTCGGTGCGGGCGATGACCACCGAGGGGGTGCCGGCGACGTCGGCCGCCAGGCGGGCGGCGTTCAGTGTGCGGACGTGCTGCTGGGTGGGGATGAGGACCTTGCCGCCGAGGTGGCCGCACTTCTTCTCCGAGGCGAGCTGGTCTTCCCAGTGCACGCCCGACGCGCCGGCCTGGATCATGGATTTCATGAGCTCGTAGGCGTTCAGCGGGCCACCGAAGCCGGCCTCGGCGTCGGCAACGATCGGGACCATCCAGTCCTCAACGGTCTGGATGCCTTCGGAGAATTCAATCTGGTCGGCGCGGAGCAGGGCGTTGTTGATGCGGCGGACCACAGTCGGAACCGAGTTGGCCGGGTAGAGGGACTGGTCCGGGTAGGTGTGGCCGGAGTTGTTGGCGTCGGCGGCAACCTGCCAGCCGGAGAGGTAGATGGCACGGAGGCCGGCCTTGACCTGCTGCACGGCCTGGTTTCCGGTCAGGGCGCCCAAAGCGTTGGTGTACCCGCCGGTCTTGTGCTCGTCGGTGAGCTGCTTCCAGAGCTTCTCGGAACCGCGGCGGGCCAGGGTGTGTTCTTCGGAGACCCGGCCGCGGAGGCGGATGACGTCCGTTGCCTTGTAGTCCCTGGTCACACCTTCCCAGCGCGGGTTGGCGGCCCACTCGAGCTCCAGGGCGGCGGCCTGCTCTCCGGGCGTCTGATGGGTGGGCTCAAATGCTGCAGTCATCTTTGTCTCCTTGGTTGTGCCCGGGCCCGCCCTTTCCTGCGGCGTGCAGGTTGGGTTGGCTGATCCGGTACGGTGTTGCACGGCTTTTCAGCCGTAGGACGTCCGTGGCAAATGAATTGCTCCGGACGCTTTCCCTGCTGGCATCGGCGCCCCGTTGTTCCTCTTCCGACGCGGGGCCAGCCACCAGCGGCGGCGGGGGCCCGAAGGTATCTCCGTGACCCCGCCGGCGCCGGCGCCTGAGATTGGTCAGTACTTGATGACCACGCGGCCGTCGATCTTGGCGTGCTTCATCTCGTCAAGAACGGCGTTGACCTCGGCGAGTTCCCGGGTGGAGACGGTGGGGTGGATCTTGCCCTCGGCGTAGAACTCGAGTGCTTCCTCCAGATCCTGCCGGGTTCCCACGATCGAGCCGCGGACGGTCAGGCCCTTGAGCACAATCTCGAAGATCGGTGCCGGGAAGTCGCCCGGCGGCAGGCCGTTGAACACAATCGTCCCGCCCCGGCGGGCCATGCCGATCGCCTGGCCGAACGCCGAGGGGTGCACGGCCGTGACCAGCACGCCGTGGCAGCCCCCGGTTTCACGCTGGATGACTTCGACCGGGTCCTCATGCAGGGCGTTGACGGTCAGCTCCGCGCCGTGCTTCTTCGCCAGGGCGAGTTTGTCGTCGGCGATGTCCACGGCGGCGACGCGCAGGCCCATGGCCACCGCGTACTGCACGGCAATGTGCCCGAGTCCGCCGATGCCCGAAATCGTGACCCATTGTCCGGGCCGGGCCTCGGTCATCTTCAGGCCCTTGTACACGGTCACGCCTGCGCACAGCACCGGGGCGATCTCCACCGGATCGGAGCCGGCCGGGATGCGGGCGGCGAAGCGGGTGTCTACCAGCATGTACTCGCCGAAGGAACCGTCAACGCTGTAGCCGGCATTCTGCTGCGCCTCGCACAACGTTTCCCAGCCCGTCCGGCAGTACTGGCAGTCACCGCAGGCGGACCAGAGCCAGGCATTGCCCACGAGATCTCCGACGGTAAGGTCCGTGACACCTTCGCCCAGGGCAACCACTTCGCCCACGCCTTCGTGGCCGGGAATGAACGGCGGTGACGGCTTGACGGGCCAGTCACCCTCGGCCGCGTGGAGGTCGGTGTGGCAGACGCCGGTGGTGATGACCTTGACAAGCGCCTGGCCGCGGCCCGGCGTCGGAATGGGAAGGGTCTGGATCTGGAGATCCTTGCCGAATTCGGTTACTACTGCTGCTTGCATCGTCGTCATTGTCGATATTCCTTGCGTCGTTTGTGCGTGGAGCAAATAGTGCGGGGAATGAAATTTTGGAGACGGGCCGGAAGAAGCCGGCTTGTCTTCCGAGTGGCTGCTGGCCACAAGGTATTCCCTGGCCTCCTGATGGTGGCCCGGCATCAGGAGTGGATTTCACATCCGATGCCGGAGGACTTGTAGCCGCCGAACGCCGCACCGGCCGGGTAGGCATGGTGGGACTGGCAGATGTGTCGGGCGTGGATAGCCCGCCGCCGTTCCGTGCCGCGGGCTTGGAACGTGAGCGGGGCCGTGTCGTGGTTTGCCGTGCGAAGAAAATCGTCGCTGGCTCCCGCGATGAGCGGGACGATGGCCGTGCCTTCAGAATAGGCGCGGCAGGGTTGCAGTCAGGTTGCAGCCCTGTGAGTCAACTCACTTGCGCCGGCGTGTTCCAAGTTCGGATTCCAGACGCTCGATATCAGTGACCACCGCAGCCCTCTTGGGCGAACGCGGCGGCAGCAGCCTCAACGCCGCTCTGCGAACACCAAGGTCATCTTTCGCCTCCGGGCAGGTCGGCGTACTGCAGCAGGGCTTCCGAGCTGCCGTCCGCGAGGAGTGCCTCCCGCAGGAGTGGGGAAACACGATCCCCAAGCTCCACAACGCCCGGAGCCTCGGAGTCAGGAAGCACTGGACCGCGATAGATTTCCAAAGCGACCCGGTGCGCCCCGCGCTGGAGGCAGCCGAGAACCTGGCCAGCGTCCGGCAGTACGTCTATGGTCAGTCTGTAGGGCCGGGATTCCGGTACAGCTGCAGGGTTGAAGAGCTGAAGGACTTTCCTCAACCGGACCATCTCCGACCGAAGGGTCATTGCTGAAACCTCCCCGAACAGCAGGCTGCACAATTTCTCAGCGCTCAGCCCGTCCGGATGGATGCTCAGCAGGGCCAGCATCTCACTGTACGGGGCCCTCAGTCGTTAACGGCGACTGGAAGGATTTCGGGCGCCGGATACTTGCCGCGAGTCGGTCGAACGGCCCGTCAGCGACCGTGGTTCCTGCAGGTCTTTTGCCTCCTACGAGTGGGAGCACTCACTCCGGTCATTCGGCTGTCGGCCGATCGGACCATGGAATGGCTGAAGGGAGGTGGAATTGCTGTGAAGACACCAGAGACCAAGAGTGGCGCGCGGCCTACACAGGAATCCGCAGCGAGCTCGGGCATGACCCGTTTGCCGTCACGCGTGGACCCCTCCGGCCGGAATGTCTTTGTCAGGACAAAGAAGAACCGCACCCCCTCGATGCGGGGTGCGGTAGTTGGCGTAAGGCTTTTGATCCGGAGAATTGGGGGTGTGGACAGTGTCCACACTTTGCTGCTCGGTCTGGGCCGTACATCGGTCGGATCGGGCCGAATTGCGCATGTTTCCAGGAGTTCTCAGTGTTTGCATGGGCTGGAGTCCGGTTCGAGTCCCACCTCGGGCACAGTGTTTCCCCTGTTCAGGGGCTTGTGAGCCTCTGAGTGTGCACAAATTGTTCTCATGCGGGCCCCTTCGGGGCCCTTTTTGTTGGCCGGTGCTGTGGCCGGGTGGCTCCCTCCTCCGATTTTGAGTAGTGGTGTCGCTCGTTACTTGTTCATGGGTGGAAGTGTCCGGAACTGCATGACCTGGCTGAAGGCGGGGGAGCGTTTCTGGATGGCCTTGTCGACTGTTCTGAGTTCATGACTCTTCATAGCGGGCTGCCTTCGTGGCGACACGAAACAGGCTGTCTTCCTGACATGTTTTGGCAGAGGGTGGCAGATTTCGCCGGCGCCAAATGCCATGAGCGGTTAGATGCGCATTCGCTCCGGTGGCGGGCAAGGTGTTCACCCGTCGCCAGCGCTTTATCGACGGTCACGGAACTGTTGCACACGGGAGCTCGCGAGGCCTTCGGACGCCCCGAGTGGGTTGGCTCGCCTTTGACGCCCACTGCTCCGAAAGGTGTCGGATCAGGCGTCAGGTTCGAGGGCGGTCGATGCGTCGAGAGCGTCGTCGACGACTATGAGGTAGTTGTCCCGGCCTGCGGCCAGGGGGATGGAGTGGTGCCCGTATTTGTCGTAGGCGAGGTCGACGGCGTCGTTGGCGTTGGTGATCTTGAGCTTGCGCAGGAGCCGGGCGATGTCGAGCGTGTCTTTGTCTCGTTCGGCCGCAATTTTCATGGCCAGGAGCGTTTCGGTGTCTGCCGCCTGGATGGTGAGCCCGTCGAGTTGTTCGAGTTCGACCCAGGTGGCATTGTCGGGGACGAAGGCCGCTGCGTTGGAGTTGAGCCAGTCCGGTGCGAGGTCATAGTCTGCAGCCATTTCTGTGACGACGGTGTTGACGACGGCTTTGTCGGCGTAGCTGGCGTCGATGTCGGCGGTGGGGCGGTTGCCGATTCCTTGCAGGATGAGCGCGGCACCGCCCACGAGTTTGACGTCGCCGTGGATGCCGCGGGCCTGCAGGCGTCGTCCGAGCTCCTGGAGCAGAGCGCGGATTTGTGCGGCGGTGAGTTCTCCGCCGCTCATGCGGTAGCCAGGCTGCGTTCGCGGATGAAGACGTTCATGGAGGCGAGTTCCTCTGGCGTTTCGGACATGGTCAGTTGCTTCATGGGTTCTCGCACGCTCCGGTAGGACTCTGCGGGCATCCATGCTTCGTCGAGGGGTTTGATGCGTCTGGTCCAGGCCGGAGCGGGCTGGCCGAGCCGGTGCGCGGTGTAGTTGGTGATGCCTGCCAGAGCTGCGGACCAGTGTGGCTCTTTGAGCCGGGGGCTGCGCTGGAGTAGCGGTCTTCCGGCTTTGAGGGATGCGGTGGCGTAGTCGGCGAGCATCTTGATGGCGAACTCATAGTCGCGTGAGTCGATCAGTTGGGTAAAGGTTTGGGCGTAGTCTCGCCTTGCCGGGTCGTATTCTCTGCCGCGCGGGATCGATTCGGTGGCGGTCAGCGACAGGCCAAGGGCTGCCAGGATGGCCAGGGTTTTGCCGAGCTCGGCGCGCTCGTGGCCTGATTCGAGATCTATGAGGAATTTCCTTGAGACGCCGGTGCTCGCGGCGAGGGCCTGTTGTGACAACCCGCGGTCCTGGCGCCGGGCACGGATGATGGCGCCGACTGCCGCGGGCGAGTCGATACTGGTTTCAAATGTGATGGCATCCTCCCTTGCTGCCTCCATTATGTCACCAAACGGTGACAGGAGCATCGTTGTTGGCAAAGCCCCTGCATTTAGTCGGCCGGTCATGTCCTGCGCCGTCGAATGACCGATGAACTGAGAGAGGTCGGCGGCGGATGGAAGGGAGTGGGTGATGTACGTGGATCCTCGGTTCGGGGTCGACATAAGCGTCTGTCCGAGGACCTCCGGCGGGAATTCCCGGATATGAAAGTCTTGTCCGCCCGGAACATCCGGTACATGACGACATTTGCCGGCGCTTGGTGGGAGGGTCAATTGCGCAACAGGCTGTTGCGCAATTGCCCTGTATCGGGGAAAGCGGCGTGGCTCACGAGGGGATTCTTACGGCATCCAGGAATACCTCGAGGTGAGGTACGTGGCGGTGGGCGGGCTCTGACCACCCGGACCTGGGGGTTCATGAGCTGCGCTGGTTCTTCATCAGGCGTTTGGATATGGTCGTTGCCGCCTGTTTGACGGCGAGCACTGCGTTCTGGACGTCGACGAGGTTCCTCCGGAAGAAGCCTGTCAGCTTGTCCAACGGATCAGGCCTACGGGATCGTAGAGCTCCACGTGCCCGGCGAGAGCTAGTCCATGTGGTTGGTACTGGGAAGGCGACCATTCCCAGTAACCAGGTCCGCTCAGCTGAGCGTCGCCCCGGTGCGCTGCGCGTACGCCTCGAGCAGACGGTCCTGCGCAGCGGTGTTGCGGACATCGGCGTGCATGCGGGTTTCCGGCGCCCGGTGGAAGAAGAATTCTCCCGTGACCCGGCTTGCGGGCTCGATGCCTTCTGCGAGCCACACCTGGGTCATGTAGCCTGCGCGGAGGTTGTCGGGCGCGTAAGGGCCGTTGTGGAACCCCATGACGGTCGGCACCCATCCCGGGGCCACCGCGTTGACCCGCACCGTGGTCCGCCGCTGGGCCACGGCCATGGCGAGCGTGAGGATCTGGGTCTTGGTGTCGTCGTAGCTGAAGTCACGGCCACCGGATCGCAACGCATCCGGTTTGAGGTCGCCGCCAAGGTGCAGATCCGAGGTGAGGTAGATCAGCTGGGCAGGAGCGTTGACGAGTGCCGTCAGCAAGTAAGGTGAGAGCGAATTCGCGTTCAGCATCTCTTCACCGGAGAGGCCGTACTCCCCGGCGTTGTTGATGATGACGTCGAACGCCCCCAGCTTGTTGATCTGGCCGGCGAGGGCCCGCGTTTCATCGAGGTCCCTCAATTCGCCGACGACGACGGCCTCGAGGTCGGGAAGATCGCTCCGCACGTCCCCAGCACGCTGCTCGTTGCGCGCGTGCGCGACGACCCGGTGGCCACGGGCGAGAAGATGCGCCGCGGCGAGTTGGCCGAGGCCCGCGGTGGATCCGGTGATCAGGATCCTCTTCCGTTCTCCTTCTCCTGTGGTGAGCGGGCGGATGTTCTCCTCGATGTAGCGCAGCTCGTCTGCGACTTCCTGCGTGTTGTAGCTTCCGACCCCGTACCGGCCCCCGCTCGCGGCGGCGCCACCGCCGGCCGTTTGCGTGGTGCCAGGTGCCGGCGGGTTCTCGCGGGACGGAGCCGCGGTGCACGCTGTCAGGATGCCCGTGCCGAGCAGGGCTGTCGAAAGGAGGAGGGTGCGTCTGGTCATGGCGGTCATGGCGGTCTGCTGCTTTCTCTGAGATGTTCCGGGGACGGCCTGGCTGTGGTGACGGCTACATGGTGAGGCGTTCCTGGTGGATCCGTGCGCGCGAGACGCCGAGGCCCCGGAGGGTTTGCTGCATGGCGAGGACGGCGGTGTTGGGGCCGACGACGACATACATGGCGCCGTCCAGCTGCTCCTGCGTCAGCCGATTCGCGATGTGCGCACGGGTGAAGCGCCCCACCCGGATGTACGCATTGAAGCGGCCGGGGTGTGCCGAACAGTGGTCCTGAATCAGCCGGGCGTAGTAGGCGTCGTCCGGCTGGCGCACCGACCACACGTCAGGAATATGACCGTTGCTACCAGCGTGGCCGGGACGGCACTTGCCGACGGGGCCCCAATCGCAGATTGAGATGCTGTCACGGGCGCAGGAGTACCTTGATGGCGCGGCGCTCGTCCATGGCTTTGTAGCCCTCGGCCGCCTCGTCGAGCGGCAACTCAAGGTCGAAGACCTTCCCCGGGTTGATGTCCCCACGGAGGATGAGGTCGATCAGTTCGGGAAGGTAGTCCCGGACCGGGGCGGGTCCGCCGTGCAGGTGGACGTGAGAGAAGAACATTTCCAGGCCCGGCAGTTCGACGTCGTGGGCGACCCCAACGAAACCGACGTGCCCGCCGGCGCGGATGGAACGGATGGCCTGCATCATCGATTCCTGGGTGCCTACGGCCTCAAGGACGGAGTGGGCACCGAGGCCACCGGTGAGTTCCTTGATCTTCGCCACGCCCTCATCGCCGCGTTCCTCAACGATGTCCGTTGCGCCGAACTCGCGGGCCAGCGCTTGCCGGTCAGTGTGGCGGGACATGGCGATGATGCGCTCGGCTCCCATCTGCTTGGCCGCGAGGACGCCCAGAAGCCCGACGGCGCCGTCGCCCACCACGGCGACGGTCTTGCCCGGCCCGACTTCGGCGGCTTTGGCGGCGAACCATCCGGTTCCCAGGACATCGGAGGCCGCCAGCAGCGAGGGAACCTTATCGGCGTCGGGCATTTCCGGGGTGGCCACCAGGGTGCCGTCGGCAAGGGGGATGCGCATGAATTCGGCCTGGGCGCCGCCTACTCCCTGGCGGTGCACGCATCCGCTCGGGACACGACTGTCATGGGGACGCTGTCAAACGCTGGCTCCAGGCTCGTATCAGGTCACGCCCGGTCCGGCGCCAATGCTTGTTGCGTGCCGGGCCGCGGGGCTGACAGATCAACGCAAAGACACCAAGGGTGTATCCCAACATGGGTCAAGCCGCCACGACCAAGACTTCCGAATCTACGGCTCATGATTCGACAAGACCAGACTGACAATCCCAACACACCCCGGTGGCGCCCATCGATTGGCGGACCTGTCCCGGCACACCAAATGCAAACCAGATGTCAGCCGACAACGGTTTGTCATGGCCGATGATGCGGATTCCGGAGTTGGGCCGGTGTGGGGATGGTCCGCGCGGGCCCGGACCATCCCCTCTAGTCAGTTCATTCGGAGTCGTGCGCGGATGTCGCCGAGGCCGCGGGCGACGAGGAGCTCGCCGCCTGTGAGCGGGGACCAGGCGTTGGCGTTCTCGTCCCAGCGCCTGAAGAGGCGTGGGTCGCAGGTGACCGTCACCGTGGCCGTTTCGCCTGCGGGGACGTCGATACCCGAATACCCCGCGAGGCGTACCGGCTGGCTCTCGTCGGCGGGGTTGAAGTACACCTGCACGGTCTCCCGCGAGGGGCGTGCCGAGGTGTTGGTGATCTCGACCTCGAGCGTTGGGGCGGCGCCGTGGACGGGCCGCACGGCACCGTACTCCCATGACCCGTACCCGAGCCCGTGCCCGAACCAGAACAGGGGTGCTGGTGCGAGCCCCTGCCGGTAGCCGCGGTATCCGATGGCGGTGCCTTCGCTATAGTGCACGGCGAGGTTCCGGTCCGGGGTAACGTTCCATGCCGGGCTCGCGTCGTCCGAGATGGGGTAGCTCGTGACAAGCCGCCCGGTCGGCTCGGCCTCGCCGGTGAGCACCGCGGCGACTGCTTCTCCGGCCTCTTGGCCGGGCAGGCCCGCGATGAGGACGGCGTCGACGTCGGCGAGCCAAGGCATGAGGACCGGCGTCGCGGCATTGACGACGACGATGGTGTGCTCCGCGGCGGCGGCGACTCTGTGCACGAGTTCGTCCTGGCGTCCCGGAAGCTTCAGGGTGGTCTTGTCGACGGCTTCGGTCTCGTCTTCCTCCTCTGCTGTGGTCAGGGCCTCGTCGTCGGTCTGGGCGTCCTGTTCTGCGACCAGAGCGACGCTGCCGAAGGATCCCGTTGTGAGCAGATGGCTTTCCTTGGAGAGGTTCAGCGCAGGGTTGCCCGCGAGGATGGAGGCCCAGTCGACTCCGGCGAAGTCAAGGCGCACTGTGACGAGGGCATCGGCGGGCACGTCGAAGGTGTCGGTGTACGACGGGGGACGGAGCATCGCCTCGGCCGGGTCGACGCCCGAGACGGTCAGCTCCCGCTGTCCGAGGATCCCGGTGTCGGTGGAGATGGTCCACGTTCCTGCCCCAACGCCTCCGAGCCGTACAGGACCGGGTCGGTCACGAAGCCGGGGTCCGCCGTGATCGGGCGGTTGCGCACCTGCACGCCGTCTACCACTGTCACCGGATGCCCGTACCGTGCGGTCAGTGCGTCCGCGACAGAGGACACATAGGGCGGGGTGACCTGGGCGGAGCCGCCGCCCATGCCTTGGGTGGCGATGGCGTGGCGGCCGATGAGCGCGATGGGGCCTTCGCCCGTGAGGGGCAGCGCGCCGCCGTGGTTCTGGACCAGGACCATGCCGCGGGTCGCGATGCCGCACAGCTGTTCCTTGCGGAGCTCGGAGTCTGGTGCTGGCATGCCGGCCTTGAACGGGCTTGTACGAGCGCTGGCGTGGTCCACCCTCTGGCGGAGCGCACCTGTGCGCTCGGCCAGGAGCAGGAGGCGCGCGAGGTGCTCGTCGACGGTTGACTCGGCCACGTCTCCGCGCTGGACGGCGGAGACCAGGCGCTCGCCCCACGGGCCCTGCGGGCCGGGCATGACGAGGTCGAGGCCGCCGTTCGCGGATTCGACCGTGCGCTTGGTGGCGAACCAGTCGCTTATGATGAGCCCGTCCCAGCCCCATTCGCCCTTGATAATCTGGTTCTGGACGTGGTCCTGCTCCGTGGCGGTGACGCCGTTGATGTCGTTGTAGGCGGCCATCATCGACCACGCCCCGGCGTCCTCGACGGCCACCTCGAAGGGCAGGAGATACACCTCGCGCAGAGCGGTCTCGGACACGCGGGAGTCCATGAAGTTGCGTAGGGTCTCGGATTCGTTGGCCACGAGGTGCTTGAGGCACGCGGCGGTGCCGTTGCCCTGCATGCCGCGAACGTAGGCGGACGCGGTGCGGCCGGTCAGGTAGGGGTCCTCGGAGTAGGCCTCGAAGAGCCGCCCGCTCAGGGGGCTGCGGTGGAGGTTGATGGTCGGGCCGAGGACCACGTGGATGCCCTGCCGATGTGCTTCTTCGGAGAGCATGTGGCCGACTTCCTCGGCGACGGAGTCGTCCCAGGCGCCGGAGATGAGCGTCGCGTTCGGGAAGAGGGCGACGGCGTCCCCGCCGATGAACTTGAGCCCGCGCACGCCTGTGGGCCCGTCCGAGAACGCGAGCGGGGCGAGGCCGATCGTGTCATTGCCCGGGAGGGTGAACGCCGTTTCCCCCGTGAGCAAGCGGACCTTGTCTGCCAGATCGAGCTGTTCGATGATCCGGAGCAGGAGCTCCTGGTCGTCGGAGGGGGCGAGGGTGGTGTGTTCTTCAGTCATTGGCTCTCACTGTGGGTGGGTGGGTGGGTGGTGTGGAATTGGCTTGGCGACGTTCAGAGGCCGGTGGTCTGGCCGCCGTCCACGACCATGGCGCGGCCGACAGTGAAGGCGCCGGGTTCGGAGCGGAGCCAGAGGACGGCTGAGGCGATGTCCTCGGGGCGCCCCAGGCTAGCGGGTTCCGAGGCTTCTCGCTACGTGCTGCTCGAGGTCGAAGGCCGGCCTGGCGCCACTGCCGCCGTCGAACACCATGGCCACCCGAGCAGACGCGTCCCACCGGCGCCATGGCGCCTCGTGAGTCGCGATGAAACGCACCCAGGCAGAGTGCATTGCATCCGCGAGGATCTATGGGGGATTCGGGCCGGTCGAACCTTCGACACGTTCGGCGTCGAGGTAGGCCCAGACGAACGGGAGCTCGGCGCAGTGCAGAGCCAGGCCCATGCCTCGGGCTGGGTAGCGGTAGTCGTAGAGCCAGGTCGGGGCGGGCCGCGCCCCGGCCCACGAGACCATAGGGAGGCGGAACGTGGAGTCGGTGGCGAGCTGGGCGAGCAGTCCGGCCAGGCCGCCGGGGACGTCGCGGTGGGCCTTGAGCCAGCCGGACCCAGCTTCGCCGAGGCCAGCGGGCCGGGGCCGCTCCTGCTCGATGCGGGCCTGCAGGTCAAGGAGCTCGTCTTCGGACAGCCGCGACAGTCCGGCGCGGGTGCATGTCACGGCAGGGATTGTCAGAGAGCCACCTTGAAGAGTCGCATCCATTTACGAATGATGTGCACAGTCACCTGCCGCAGTACTCGCAGATGGCGGCTGACTTCTTCTCGGCTTCGTCTATGGACTGTTCGCCACGGTGACAGTCCGGGGTGCTTGGAAAGACAGGAGTCTGATCCAGTCGGGCTGGTACTCCTGCAGATGTACTTCCGGCAGGGCAGTGGTGGTCTCCTGGACAACTATGGCGGCCTCCAGTTCGGCGAGCTTGGCGCCGAGGCAGCGGTGGATGCCGGAGCCAAAAACAAGGCCGTAGCCGGTGGATTGCCCGCGCCGAAGCGCCTCCGAAGTCATTGACAGACGCTCGGGTCCGCCCGGTGACGTGACGGTGTTGCCGCTCAGTTCGAGGAGGATTTCGGTGCCGGCCGGGATCAGGCCACCACCGAGGGTTGTGTCATGGGCGGCCACCCGGCGCCAGGTTGGGACGGATGATTCCGTGGCAAGCACGTGCCGGACCATGGTCCCGGAGCCTGCTTCGGATGCCGCGTCCTTCCAGCCCGCCGGCGCGGACCCCTCCAGGAGCCGGAACAGGGTGGTGCTGATGAGCTGTGTGGTTGTTTCCTGGCCTGCTATCAGCAGGAAGTAGCCGAGCGAGCAGATTTCAGGCGTGGACAGGCCGTGCTCGGCCAGGGATTTGAGCAGGTTCCGTCCGGGGGCCGCCCTGGATTCCGCGACGAGCTTGCGCAGCCAGACATAGAAATCTGCGGCGCTGTGGGCCAGTTCGAGTTGCCGGTCCTCGTCGGGCCAGCCCCAGAACAGCTCCATGGACTCAAGGCCCCACCGTTTGAGGTCCGCAAGATCCCGAACGGGCAGCCCGAGGAGTTCGAGCATGACGACTGCCGGGGGAAACGCCGCGACCGCCTGAACGAGGTCCACTTGGCCGGAATATTCGAGCTGGTCCGCGGCGTTCCGTGCCGCTTCCTGGGCCAGTTCCCGGATCCGTGGCTCCATGGCGGCGACCGTGGCGGGGGTGAAGAAGCCTGCCACGATCTTGCGGATCCCGGCGTGTGTGTCCGTGTGGTTGCTGGCCAGGACGGGAGGCAGCGCAAAGCGCACGCGCTGCAGCACCCGCAGGGCCGGTCCTGCCAGGGGCGTCACGGCCACCAAGGCATTCGCGGGGCTGAAGTCGGCAGGCCGGTGCAGCACTTCACGGACCACGTCCGGGTCTCGCACCACGAGGTACGGGCAGCTGGCGCCGCCGGCCTGTCCTGGGGTCTCAGTCTGTCCCGGACCTCCACCCACCCGCGCCTCCGCGGATCCCGCGGCCGTCATCGCCGGGTTCATGCGGGCAGGCCGTTCAGCCAGGCAGCTGCTCCGGCACGGAAATCCGCCGGCGACAGTTCCGCCGCGTGCTCCGGAAGGGCGCCGAGGAAGGGCACCCGCAGCGATCCGAGGACCTGCCGGTTGCTGTCGTGTAAGACATCAGGGTTGCGTGGCCAGCTTCCCAACACGACGCCAATAACCTTCAGGTCCCGCGCTCCCAGCGCTTCGAGGGTCAGTGCAGTGTGGTTCAAGGTCCCGAGCGCCGGCCGGGCGACCAGCACAAATGCCGCCGCCAGGAGCGATCCGAGATCCGCCAGCGTGCCGCCGTCGGAATCAAGCTCCACCAGCAGGCCACCTGACCCCTCCACCAGGACGTGGTCGTGGGACGCCGCGAGCACGCGGATTTCCTCGGAGTGCTTGGCCACCCGGGGGAGCGGCGTTCCGTCGAGGGCGGCTGCGGCGACGGGCGCCAGCGGCTGCTGCAGGACGACTCCGGTTTCGGCTGTCACGGCGCCGGCGAGCCGGACAATTTCGGCGGCGTCGGAATCGCCGTCGGCGGCTCCTGACTGGCACGGTTTGTACACCGCGACGCTGCGCCCCGCTCCGTGGAGGACGGCGGCGAGGGCCGCCGTCGTGATGGTCTTTCCGACGCCGGTGTCCGTTCCGGTGACCAGGATGATGCCGGGCAGGTTCATGGAAGTTCCTCCAAAATGCCGCGAAGCACTGCGCAGCTGTTGTCGATTTCCCCGGGTGTAAGGGTGGCGCGCGCGGTGAGCCGCAGCCGCGAAATCCCGTCCGGAACGGACGGCGGTCGGAAGCAGCCGATCCGGACGCCGGCAGTCCGCGCCGCCTCGGCAGCAGCCAAGGCAGATGCGGCGGACGGCATGGCGATGGACTGGACGGCCCCCGCTGTCTGCTCGACGGCGGCGCCGCGGGATGCAAGGGCTGGGGCGAGCCCTGCGCTCAGCGCGGCAGCGTTGCTTAGGACGGATCCGGCCCGCCATGGCTCGTTCTGGATGATCCGCACCGCTGCGAGGGCGGCGGCGGCGGAGGCAGGCGCGAGCCCGGTGTCGAAGATGAAGCTTCGGGCCCGGTTGACGAGGTGTTCCCGCAGCAGGGCGGATCCCAGGACCGCTCCGCCCTGGCTGCCCAGGGCCTTGGACAGTGTCGCGGTCACGATCACGTTCGGATGCCCGGCGAGGGCTGTCCCGGCCACCGAGCCGGAGCCCTGGAAGTTGCCGGTGCCGGTGACCCCGAGGCTGTGGGCCTCATCGATGAACAGCACGGCGTCGTGGTCCTCGGCCAGGGCCAGCAGGTCAGCGAGCGGGGCTTCGTCGCCGAGGACGCTGTAGAGGGATTCGACGGCGATCAGCGCGCGCGGCTCCGACCGGTCGGCGAGCAGCCGCCCGGCGTCCTCCACGCTGTTGTGGGTGAACGATTCCGTGCGGGAGCGGCTGAGTCGGAAACCGTCGATCATGGAGGCGTGACAGTGTTCGTCCGCGACGATCAGGGTCCCGGGGCCGCCGAGCGCCGTGATCACACCGATGTTTGCCAGGTAGCCGGAGGAGAACACCAGCGCCGTTTCCATCCCCGCCAGCATGGCCAGTTCCTGCTCCAGGTCCAGATGCAGCCGGGTGGTTCCGGCCACCAGGCGCGAGGACGTGGCGCCCGTGCCCCACAGCGACGCGGCCGCCGCAGCGGCCTCGGTAACCCGAGGGTCTGCCGCGAGGCCCAGATAGTCGTTGCTGGCCAGATCGATGAACTGCTCGTCCGCGGCGCGGGGGAGTGGGCGGCGGACCAGTTCCCGGCGCTCCCGGACTGCGGCCTGCCGCTCGAGCCACTGGGTCATCGAGGTGCTCATGCCGCACCTCCGGACCGTGCCGGGACGCGCTCGTGGACCTCGGCGACGGCGGCCGTCATGCCGGCGGTGATCTGTTCAACGTCCCCTGCGGTGCTGATGTATGGGGGCATGGTGTAGACGAGGTTCCGGAACGGCCGGACCCAGACCCCTTGCCGGATGGCCGCGGCGGTGACAGCGGTGACGTCGACGGCGTCGTGCAGTTCGATGACTCCGACGGCGCCGATGGTGCGGACATCCCGGACGGCCTCGAGTGCCAGGGCGGGGGCGAGCCCGGACACCAGGCCCGCGCCGATCCGGGCAACGTCGGCCCGCCAGCCGCCGCCGTCGATGATGCCGAGGCTGGCGTTGGCCACCGCACAGGCCAGCGGGTTGCCCATGAAGGTAGGGCCGTGCAGCAGCGCCCCGGCCTGGCCACGGGACACAGCCGACGCAATCTCCCCCGTGCAGAGCATGGCGGCGAGGGTCAGGTACCCGCCGGTCAGCGCCTTGCCCACGCACATGATGTCCGGTACGACGCCGGCATGATCGGCCGCGAACAGCTCTCCGGTGCGCCCAAAACCGGTGGCGATCTCATCGAAGATGAGGAGCAGACCGTGCCGGTCCGCCACCTGCCGCAGTGCCGTCAGACATTCGGCCGGGTAGGCGTGCATGCCACCGGCACCCTGGAGGACCGGTTCGACGATGATCGCGGCCAGCTCCCCGGAATGCACAGCCGCGATGTCCCCGAGCTCGGATGCCCACGCCCGCACGGTTTCCGGAGTCGCGGAAGCAGCCGCCGGGGGACGCGGCGCAAACACGTTGCCGGCCAGCAGGCCCGGGAAGGCGGAATGCATGCCGTCCACGGGATCGCAGACCCCCATCGCCGCGAACGTATCGCCGTGGTATCCGCCACGGATGCCCAGGAACCGTTGCCTCTGCGGGTAGCCGGACGCGGTCTGGAACTGCACCGCCAGCTTCAGCGCAACCTCCACGGCGACCGAACCCGAATCCGCGAGGAACGCCCGCTTCAAACCGGGCCTTCCGGGCGCGGACGGGGCCATGTCCACCAGCCGCTCGGCAAGTTCCACGGCGGGGGCGTGTGTGAGTCCGCCGAACATCACGTGGCTGAATCTCTCCAGCTGCCGGCGCGCGGCGGCGTCCAGCACCGGGTTGCGGTAGCCGTGGATTACCGACCACCACGAGGACATCGCATCCACCACCTCATGGCGTGCGCCGTCTTCGCCTCGGAGCTTCAGCCGCACGCCGTCGGCCGCCTCGACCTCCCACAGCGGAAGGTCCGGGGACGCCGGCGCGTAAGGATGCCACAGCCGGGCGCGGTCCCGCTGGATCAGACCCGGCTGTGTCTCGCCACTCATGGTGCAAGCACTCCGTGGCGGGAGCATTCGGCGGTCCAGCCCAGTGGCGTCACCTGGACTTTCATGCGGCGCCGGCAGGCGGCGCAGTACCGCGGCGGTTCCATCGCGAGATGTTCGCCGCAGCGGCGGTGAACGTCCGACGCCGGGCTGTCGCCACCGTCGGACGGTACGCCGCAGTGCCCACAGAACGTAGCGGTGGAGTCAGTGGTTGAGCCCGTCGAAACCCGCTTCATAGTGTCTTCTGGAGTTCCTTGATGGGCATGTTCAGCTCGACGAGCAGGTTCAGGTCGGCGTCTGCCGGGCGGCCCAGGGTGGTCAAGTAGTTGCCGACGATGACGGCGTTGATGCCGCCCATGAGGCCTTGGCGGGTGCCGAGGTCGCCGAGGGTCAGCTCCCGTCCGCCGGCGTAGCGGAGCACGGTGCGGGGCATCGCCAGCCGGAACGCGGCGATGGCGCGGAGGGCGTCCTTGCCGTCCATGATGCCCTGGTTTTCCAGCGGGGTTCCGGGGCGGGGGTTGAGGAAGTTCAGCGGGACTTCGTGCGGTTCCAGAGCCGCAAGCTGGGCTGCGAGTTCCGCGCGCTGTTCCAGGCTCTCGCCCATGCCGATCAGGGCGCCGCAGCACAGTTCCATGCCGGCGTCTTTAACCATGTTGCAGGTGTCCAGGCGCTCCTCGTAGCTGTGCGTGGTGACGACCTCGGGGAAGTAGCTGCGGGCGGTTTCGAGGTTGTGGTTGTAGCGGTGGACGCCCCAGCTGGCGAGCTGGTCCACCTGGCGCTGGGTCAGCATGCCCAATGAGCAGGCGATGTTGATGTCCACTGCTTCGTTGATGCGGTCTATGGCGAACTTGATCTGGTTCATGAGCTTGATGTCAGGGCCGCGGACGGCGGCGACGATGCAGAATTCGGTGGCTCCCGTTGCGGCGGTTTCCTTCGCGGCCTTGACCAGCTCGGGGATGTCCAGCCACACGCCGCGGACGGGGGAGTCGAACAGGCCGGACTGGCTGCAGAAATGGCAGTCCTCTGGGCAACCGCCCGTCTTGATGGAAATGATGCCCTCCACCTCGACGTCCTCACCGCAGTGCCGCAGCCGGACCTCGTGGGCCAGCTGCAGGGCGGCGGGCAGATCCCGATCCGGCAACCTGAGGATTTCCACCAACTGGCTTTCGGAGAGTCCGATTCCCTGCTCCAGGACCTGTGTCCGGGCGGTCTCGAGGATGGTGCCGGTTTTGGCCTGGAGGTGTGGCTGCATCGTCATCGATTGTCCTTTTGGGGGTGCTTAGCTGGGGATATTCCTCCGAACAAACGCTAGGTCCCAGTTAGAGGCGAGATTTTGTTGGGTTCCGACAAAGTGGTGAAGCTGATATTGGACGGAGCAGTTGACCCGGGTAACGGACCCACTATCGGCTCGGCGTCCGGCAGACACCTACCAACTTCAGGACGCACTAATGCCGCAGCTGTGGCATTCCCGGATTGGAGCATGGCTCTGGCGAGTAGGCGAAGAGGGTCCTGAAGGACGCGGCCCGGGTCATGTGGCTGTCGGCCGATCGGACCATGGAAGGGCTGAAGGGAGGTGAAATCGCTGTGAAGACACAACAGACCAAGAGCGCGGCGCGGCCTGCACAGGCATCCCGCAACGAGCGCGGGCATGACCAATTGTCGCCTTTCAGGGACCCCTCCGGCAGGATCAATTTTCTCAGGACAAAGAAGCGCCGCACCCCTTCGATGCGGGGTGCGGCAGTTGGCGTGAGGCCTTGACGAGGAGAATTGGGGGTGTGCACATTGTGCACACCCGGGGCTTCGGATCGGGCCGTACATCGGCCGGATTGGCTCGGATTGCCTATGTTTTCGGGAGTTCCCAGTGTTTGCAAGGGCTGGGGTCCCGTTCGAGTCCCACCTCGGGCACGTGTATTCCCTGTTCAGGGGCTTGTGGGCCTCTGAGTGTGCACAAGCTGTTCACTTATGGGCCCCTTCGGGGCCTTTTTGTTGGGGCCGTTGCTGTGGCCGCGCTCCTTCCTTACGGACGAGGTCTTGGCTTGATCCTTCTCCATGGCGTTCGCGGGTCCAAGCGACATGACGTGACTCAAGCACCAAGTTCACGAGCCGACGCAACGTGAACGCCTCCATGACGTCATTCGTTTCCGTTGTGCGTCGGGAGGTGTTTGGGGGAGCCTTGGTACCGCTTTGGTACCGTGGGTGTGGACGTGAATCTGCGCGTTCCCGAAGATCTCGACCGCCGGCTCGATGAGCTTGAACGTTCCTGATCTGGGTTGGCGTGGTGCTGTTGATCCTCGCTGCCGTCGGCTTCTACATGGGGCGCAGGAGGACCTGAGCACGGTCGGCAGGAGTCTGCGTGCTGCGGGTCGTTCTGTCCTGCAATCGTCTGCGGCCGCATTGATCTGGATCCGCGTGTGAACAGAGGCTTCCGAAAGATCGGCAGGGCTCACGTCCGCTTCGTGCAGATCGGCACCGGTGAGGTCTGCTGACCTTCCCGCTGCGCTGCCCCTTCGCCGGTCGACGCGCTCCTGGCGGCTCCCGGGCGGATCGGCCGTTCCCTCAGGTCAGTGGAGCAGGAGCCGGCCGCGTCGGCGGGAGGCTTACATCCGCGCGACTTTGGCCTTCACCATCAGGTAAAGGCCATAACAGATCAGACCGGCGCCGACGGCGGTCAGCATATAAACTCCGTACGGCTGCTCGCGCAGGGCCTTCAATCCGCCGTCCAAGCCGGTGGACTCCTGAGGGTGGGCTTTAACTGTGGCAATGATGACCAGCAGTCCCACCAGAAACAGTGCGATGCCCTCTGCTACGTAGCCGACCACGCCCAGCCCCGTCACAACGGACCGGCCAGTGCCCGAGGACGGCAGCCGCAGATCCTTCCTGAACGATGCCTTGCATCCGAGGACCACGAAGACAATGCCGACGACGGCGACCGCGGCCCCGATGGCGATCAGCAGGAACGCACCCCCGGGTGCTTTCATGATTGAGACCGTGAAATCGCTGGTGGATTGTCCGCTGTTCTTGCTGTTTCCGCTTGCCGAGGCAGCGAACGTCAGCGCGATGACGGCGAACACTACCGCCTTGCCTGAGGCGGAAAGTTTCTTCCCCACCTTCTTCTTGGCTTCCAGCTGACCGTAGGCGAACACGGCGTTACCGGTTTGCCAGAGCGCCAGCGCCACACAGGCAGCGAATCCGGTCCACAGCAGCAGCAGTCCGCCGGGCTGGCCGGCGAGCTGGGCGACGGCCCCGCCCTGGTCCGCCTCTCCAGCCTTGCCGGAGGCCAACTGGATAGCGACGGACCCGGTCAGAACGTGCAACACGCCGCTGACGGCAAAACCTGCCCTGGCGGCGATCACGAGAGCCCTGGAGTTCGATGCGTCCTCCACCGCGTCCGCGGCGTCCTTCAGCTCTTTCTTCATTTTCCGATCCTCAGTGCGAGCGCGAGCAAATGCGGTGGTGTGCAACACGCCTATTTTCCCACGGGAACCCACGCTCAAACAGGCCCGGTCTGAGCCGGCGAAGACGAACTGACCCGGAGCCGGCTCAGTGGCCGGTGCGCATGCGATCGCGCGCGCAATTCACAACGGCGGACAAGTCGAGCCCGTAGGTCGGCCCGTCGCCGGAACCGTACTCCTCGAGTCGGGCCGCACCGCGCTCGAAAAGCCGGTGCGCGCCAACACTGTTACCCCGGGCGGCGTGGGTGAGCCCAACGCAGATTTGGGCGAGTCCTTGCCAAAGGTTGCGTTCGACGGCCGGTCCGGCTTTCCAGCGGGCCTCGAGTACCTCATGGGCGGCGAAGGGCCGGCCAGCTTCCACCAGACTCCGGGCCGAGACCAAAGTCTGCGCCGGCGGCAGCGGCTCCTCCGAGACCGGTTCGACGCCAGCGCTTCCGTACGGCAGCGGCCGCCCAAGAGCGTCACGCGGCCGGGCCTGCCGCGGGCGCCTTGAAGCGTCCCGATCCCTTTCATCGGTCATTGCAGTTTCCGCCCTGAGCGCCCCTGGACCTCATCAACGTTCATACGCCCAATCCTAAGACCCCGGTCCTTCGAACATTCGTCACCGCACTAAGGTCCGCCGCGTGGTCTCGTCGGCGTGTTCATCCACCAGACGCGAGGTGTCGCCACGGTCCATACCCAAAGCCGACTGCGCGGAATATACTTTAGCTCCCACCCCACATTGGGAGAGAAGCGATGATGCGCGGATTTGGCAGACGCAGATTGGGCGGACGCGGAATAGGTCTTATCGGGGTGATCTATCTGGTCATAGGACTGCTGGTTGCTGGAACTCACGGCTACCTCGTGGCCTGGAACATCCCGGGCAATGTTTTGGAAGGTCTGGCTGCCATACTTCTCTGGCCGCTCGTCGCGTTCTTCGCCGTCGATCTGCATGCCCTAATCGCTTGAACCCAACAAGAATCAAGCCGCACGACGACAGGACGTACGCAGCTACGTTACGGTTGAGGCCGCCGCCTGAGGAGTGTGGCTCCAAATGCGTCCGACGGACCCATATTCCCGGTTTGCGCATTTGGGTTGGAGTGAGCGAAGTCGGTGGCCCTGCCGAGTGAGTCAGGCAGTCTGCCGGGTGTTTGACGACCCGCGCCAGCGTCGCTTGGTCGTCCATTGGTCGACACAGTGGTTCGTTCACGGCATAAGAACATGAAGGAGCTGCGGCCGGGATCGAGCGGGCGGTCGGAACTGCGAATCCTGTTTGCCTTTGATCCGGAGCGGCGGGCGATCTTGCTTGTCGCGGGGGACAAGGCGGGCAACTGGAGCAAGTGGTACACGACGAATATTCCGGTTGCTGATGACCTGTTCGATGATCATCTGAGGATTCTGAAAGGAGGGGCATAGTGGCGAAGTCCATGGAGGAACTACTGGCAAAGCGTCCGGTTGACCGGGCAGCTGTGGATGCCCACAAGAAGCGCATGGTCGATGAGGTCCGGGCTATTCATCGACGGCGAGTGGACGGACGCGTCCGACGGCGGCATCTCCGCCGTCGAGGATCCCTCCACTGGTGCCACTCTGGCTTGGATCGCCGATGCCTCCCCGGCCGACGGCGACCGTGCGCTTTCCGCCGCCGCCCGGGTCCAGGATTCCTGGGCGGCGACGCCGCCGCGCGAACGCGGCGGGATCCTCCGCCGCGCCTTCGAACAGGTCACCGCCCGGGTGGAGGACTTCGCCCTGGCCATGACCCTGGAAATGGGCAAGCCGCTGGCCGAATCCCGCGGCGAAGTGACCTACGGCGCTGAGTTCCTGCGCTGGTTCTCCGAGGAAGCGGTCCGCATTTCCGGCCGCTACTCCACGGCACCGGACGGCAAGTCCCGGCTGCTGGTCACCAAGCGCCCCGTGGGCCCGTGCCTGTTCATCACGCCGTGGAACTTCCCGCTGGCCATGGCCACCCGCAAGATCGCCCCGGCCATCGCGGCCGGCTGCACCATGGTGCTCAAGCCCGCCAACCTGACCCCGCTGACGGCGCTCCTGCTCACCGAAGTCTTCCGGGAAGCCGGCCTGCCTGCCGGCGTCCTGAACGTCATCCCCACCACGCGTCCGGGCGAGGTGACGGGACCCCTGATCCGGGACAGCCGCCTCCGCAAGCTCTCCTTCACCGGGTCCACCGGCGTGGGCCGGCAGCTCATTGCCGACTCCGCCCACCAGGTGCTGCGGACCTCCATGGAACTCGGCGGCAATGCTCCTTTCCTGGTGTTCGAGGACGCAGACCTCGACGCTGCCCTGGACGGCGCCATGCTGGCCAAGCTTTGGAACATGGGCGAGGCCTGCACCGCCGCCAACCGCTTCATCGTGCACGAATCGCTGCTCGGCGAGTTCAGTCGGCGCCTCGCGGAACGGATGGCCTCCCTGAAGCTGGGCCGCGGCTCGGCGGAAGGCACCAACATCGGGCCGCTGATCGATGCCAAGAGCCGGGCGAAGGTGGACGAACTGGTCCGGGACGCGGTCGCCGGGGGAGCCACGGCACTCACCGGGGGAGCGCCGTCGGACGGTGGCGGGTACTTCTACCCGCCCACGGTCCTGAGCAACGTGCCCGCCACTGCGCGCATCTTGCAGGAGGAGGTGTTCGGTCCGGTGGCTCCCATCGTGAGTTTCCGGACCGAAGCCGAGGCGATCGCCCTGGCCAACGACACGGAGTTCGGCCTGGTGGCCTACGCCTACACCCGCGACCTCAACCGCGGGCTGCGGCTCTCCGAAAAGGTGGACGTGGGGATGTTCGGCCTGAACACCGGCATCGTGTCCAACCCGGCAGCCCCGTTCGGCGGCGTCAAACAGTCCGGCCTGGGCCGCGAAGGCGGCACGGAGGGCATCGAGGAGTACCTCGAGACCCGCTACATCGGCATCGCGGACCCTTCCTGATGCTTCGCATCCTCGTCACGGGCGGCACCAGCGGGATCGGTGCCGCCCTGGTACGCGAGTCCCTCCGCGCCGGGCACACCGTGTTCACCACAGGGCGCGACGCCGGACGGCTGGCCGCGTTCCTTGACTCCTGTTCGGGTCTGGGCAACGTCCATGGGGTTGTTGCCGACGCGGGGGACTGGGGACAGACGCGCGACGCCGTGGCTGCCGCTGCCGCGGCAATGGGTGGGATCGATGTTGCAGTCGCCAACGCCGGGTTCTCGGCTCCCGGCGACCTGGCGGACGGCGACCCGGAGCGCTGGCGGGACATGGTGCTCACTAATGTCTACGGCCCGGCAGTCCTGGCGAAGGCTGCGCTCCCGGAGCTCACCACCAACCGCGGCCACTTCGTGCTGATGGGCAGCACGGCCGGCCGCAGGGTGTATCCGGGCAATCTGTACACCGCCACCAAGTGGGCTGTCACGGGTTACGCGGAATCGCTCCGCCAGCAGCTCGTGGGCACCGGGGTCCGGGTACTGCACATTGCCCCGGGCCGCGTGGACACGCCGCTGTGGAAGGTAGCGCCCGACGCCGCCATCGCCCCTGAATCCGTGGCGGGGGCGTTTCTTTGGGCTTTGTCCCAGCCCGCCGGCGTCGACGTCTCAGAAGTGGCGATCCGGGCCACGGGTCAGGCCTTTTAGCCGATCATCATTGGGATCAGAGGCCACGCCCGGTGGAGGCCGATGCTTGCCAGGGATGTTTAGGGCAGACTGGTGGCGTGAGCGGAATCCGGTGGGTGCTGCATGTCGATCTCGACCAGTTCATCGCGGCGGTCGAAGTACTCCGGCGGCCGGAGCTTGCGGGGAAGCCGATCATTGTCGGCGGTCGGGGGGACCCCACGGAACGAGCGGTGGTATCGACCGCATCCTACGAAGCCAGGGCGTTCGGTGTGGGTTCCGGAATGCCCTTACGCATTGCGGCCCGGAAAGTGCCCGACGCTGTGATCCTGCCCGTCGATCAGGAGGCTTACCTCGCGGCGTCTGAAACGGTGATGGCTACGCTGCGCGCGCAGCCCGGCGCCACCGTGCAGGTGCTGGGTTGGGATGAAGCCTTTATGGGCACTGAGACAGAGAATCCGGAAGCCTACGCCCGGCAGGTGCAGACCGCTGTCCTGGAGCGAACGCAGCTGCATTGCAGCGTGGGCATCGGCGACACGTTGGTCCGGGCCAAGGTCGCCACCGGTTTCGGCAAGCCGGCCGGCGTTTTCCGTCTGACTGCCGGGAACTGGCTCGACGTTATGGGCAGTCGGCCCACCAAGGACCTGTGGGGTGTCGGAACCAAAGTGTCGGGCCGGCTGGCCAAGCTCGGCATCAATACAGTGGCCGAGCTCGCCGCGTCCGAGCCCCAGAACCTGGTTCCGGAGTTTGGCCCCAGGATGGGTCCTTGGTACGCGGAGCTCGGACGCGGGGATGGCGCCAGCGCTGTGGACGATACGCCGTGGGTTGCCCGCGGGCATAGCCGGGAGACCACCTTCCAGCGGGACCTGACCGAGCCCGCCCAGGTGGACGACGCCGTGAGGGAGCTGACAGCTCGTGTCCTTGAGGATGTTGTGGCTGAAGGACGGCCCGTGGTTGGGCTGACTCTGAAGGTTCGGTACGCGCCGTTCGTGACCAAGAACCACGCGAGGAAGATTCCCGAGACATTCGACCGGGAGGAAATCCTCGCGCGGGCCTTGGACCTCGCAGCAGGAATCGAAGCGGGCCGTCCGATCCGACTCCTAGGCCTGCGGGCCGAAATGGCCATGCCCGACGATGCCCGAAAGGGACATACGCCTACGCGAGGCGGTTGGTGAGTGAGGTGAAGTGTTCCGTCTCGGTTTTATTGGCCGCCGTCCTGTGGTTGTGCGGGTGCACCAGTCCAAACGGTCCGGTCACGGGGCATTCCGGGGATGTTGCCGGGGTGGTCCTGACCGCCCCGGTCTGTCCCGTCGAACGTGTTGGTCAGGAGTGTCCACCGCGCCCCGTATCAGGGGCCGCGGTTGTGGCCTTGGACGGGGATGCCGTCCGGGGCTCAACACAAACCGATAGCACCGGTGCCTTCCATCTGGCTCTGCCGGACGGTCGTTATGTGATCAGAGCGACCAACGTTGGCGGTTACGCTTCGACGGCAACCGAGCTTGTGGTCATCTCGGACAGGCCCGTTCACATCACGCTGGTTGTTGACAGCGGGATTCGCTAGGCCTGATCCGGGCAGGGCCGGCAGATGTCGGCACCGAACCAAGCTATTCCGGCGGCATACGATGGGGAAACCCCGCACCGTAAGGAGAACAATGACCGAACCGGATCAAGGACGCGGCTGGTTGGCCCGCAGAGTGCTGCCCGGCGGCGTAGAGCCGGATCCGCGGTTTACCCTGGCCAACGAGCGGACGTTCCTGGCCTGGGTCCGCACGGCCCTGGCCTTCCTGGCGGGCGGGCTGGCGCTGGAAGCCTTCGCGGTTGAGGCCTTTCCCGAGCCCTTGCGCAAAGCGCTGGCCGTACTCCTGGTGGCTATCGGGATGCTGATCAGTGCCGGCGCCGCAGTGCGGTGGGTCTCCATCGAGTCGAGCATGCGGCACGGAAAACCACTTCCCCTGCCGCTCATTGTTCCGCTCCTCGGCCTGGGCGGGGCAGTCACTGCAGCCGTCGTGATCACCCTGATCGCGCTGAACTAGTGCCGGGAGCTCCGGCTGCCCCCACGCACCAGGACCCCGGGCTCCAACCCGAACGCACGGTGCTCTCCTGGGGCCGGAGCCGCACTACGGTTTCTGGATTCTGATTCTCATCGCGGTGGCGGGCACCATCGCGGTCAGCATTTACGCCCCAGCCCGCTTCGCGCCGGTAGGGTAAATGACTGGGCCATGCCGGGCAACCGCCACCTCGAATGAGATGGCGCGTCCCCGACCAGCTGCGGACGCGGTTCGGCGGGACGTCAGGTTTCCCTGTTCCGGCGGGAGAACTCGCGGTGGAGTTTGTTCCTGGCGCCGTGTTCGACAAGGGTCGGGATGTAGGTCCGGATCCGGCCGGCATCGAGTGTTTCGTATTCCTCTGTGACGACCCGGACGACCACCGGCCGGGGTGCGTCGGGATAGCGTGCGGCGAGCAGGTCGGTAACTTTGGCGATGGTGTCGTGCTTCTCCGTATCTTCCATCCAACTAGTTTGATGCCGATGAGTTGTGGCGTCTATCACATTTTGCAGGGATGGGGGAATCGCTGAAGACCCGCTCGACGCGCGCACGTCCGGTTTCCGTTGCGGTGTCAGGGCCCTGGCCGCCCGGGCCACTCCTTGCCGGCCCACGGGTCGTAGTCGGCGATGAGCTCCTCCTGTGGCGGACGCTCCGGTTCAGGGACGTGCTGCAGGTTCACCCGCACCCGGTACCAGAGCGAGCTTGATCCGCGCATTCCGTCGACGAGTACATCGGCGGGGTGCAGGGCCGGGGTGACGTCCGCATGCCGGGACTTCCACTCATCGAGTGCCGCGAGGGCCTCGGGCTTGGTCCTGGTGCGGGCAACCTCGATGAGCGGCATCAGCGACTGCCGGCGGCCGGAGCCGTCGCCGCTGCGCGGCGGCTTCTCGGCGGGGCCGAGCTCGGCCGCCAGTGCCAGGAGTCCGTCGAGTGTGCCCACCGCGTCATCGATGCCTGAGTGGGGGTCACCCACGTCGGCGAAGCGCCCGGGCACCGTGCGGACCGTGAACTGTTCCGGCCGGATGGAGCGGACCTCATCCCAGGTGAGCGGCGTCGAAACCCGGGCATCGGGCAACGGTCGGATCGAGTACGCCGATGCCACGGTGCGGTCCTTCGCGTTCTGGTTGAAGTCGACGAACACGCTCTCGCCGCGCTCTTCCTTCCACCAGCGCGCGGTAGCGAGGCCGGGAGCGCGGTTTTCGACCTCGCGGGCGAGGGTCTCGGCGGCGAGCCGCACCTCGCGGAACGACCACTGCGGCGCGATGCGCACCAGAATGTGCAGTCCGCGCGATCCGCTCGTCTTCGGCCACCCCACCAGCCCCACGTCATTGAGCACCTCCCGCGCGACATACGCGATATCAACGATCTGGGCCCAGTCAACGCCCGGCATCGGATCGAGGTCCACCCGGAGCTCGTCCGGGTGTTCAAGGTCCTCAGCGCGCACGGGATGTGGGTTGAGGTCCAGGCAGCCAAGATTCACCACCCACGCCAAGCCCGCGGCATCCCGGATGACGGCCTCCTCGGCTGATGTCCCCGACGCGTAGTGCAGCGTTGTAGTGTCGATGAAGTCGGGGTGGTTTTCGGGCACGCGCTTTTGGAAGAACGGTTCAGCGTCGATGCCTTTCGGGAAGCGCTTGAGCACCATCGGCCGGCCGCCAGCGCCGCGCAGCGCACCATCCGCGACGGCGAGGTAGTAGCGGACCAGGTCGAGCTTCGTCAGCCCGGGCTCGGGGAACACCACCTTGTCCGGACTCGAGATTCTCACCTCAGTGCCGGCAATGTCGAGGATCTCGGCCGGGGTCTTCGACGGGTTCATGCCGCCACGCTAGCAACGATTGGATGCCCCAGCCAGACCTGCTGAAGGGAACAGCTGCACCACGAGGGATGGCCGGAGGGGAGCCGGACACTCCGTGCGCGCAGGTCAAAGCAGCAGGACCACGGCGACTGCCACCAGCCAGAGTGACCACACCACGTAGGTCACCGGCGTCAGCGTCGCGGCCAGCTTCCAGCCATGCGGTTCGAACGATCCCACAAATTCCAGCGAGCACAGTGCCAGCACTGCGCCGACGACGATCCCCACAATCCCGAGCCAGTCCGGAACGGCGGTGCTCTGGATCATGGCCATGCCGGCCAGCACGCTCCACGCGCCGCTGAACAGGTAGCCCAGATGCTCGCCCACAGCCACGCGCAGACAGCGGTTGAAGGACTGGAACACGACGTCCACTGCTTCCTGACGGGCTGCGGGGGCATCGGGGGCGGTCGCCGTACGGGCGAGATAGGGCGCCAGGAACGGCCAGCGGATGAGTCCGAGGAACTGTACGACGGCGGCCAGCACGCCCGCCGCCGACCCCAGTGCCAGCAGGGTTGAGTCCGCTCCGGGCAGCGCGCCGGACAGCAGGACCGCCGCCGACGCCAGCAGCACCGCCGTCATCGCGAACAACCACCACAGCAGCACTAGGCCTGACCCGCCGTCGCGGAAACGCTGCAGGATTTCCTGGGTGGGCTTGCGGAGGATTTCCGGATAATCGAACGTCGCGGCCAGGGCAGCGAACGCGGCATTGAATGCCAGCGGCAGGACGATCAGCAGCACGCCTGCCGCGACGGCGGTGGTCGCGGCTGCGCCCCGGCAGCGTTTCCGGCGCCGGCTGAATGTCCGTCAGTTGAACGCCCGACGGCGGCGCTCACCGGGCGAGCGGACGGCCCGGTTCTGGCGCCGAGAACCCGGCGGAGGACAAGGCCCGTAACGACAGTGGCCACCACCGCGCCGGGAGCCGAACGCGACGTAGCCGCGGTCGGCGTCGACGATCACATTGGCGGTGACCGTCCAGCCGAGGGCTTGGCCAGCTCCTCGCCGGGATCTCCGTCACCGCATAACGGCGGCGACCGCGCTGATTTCGACCAGTGCCCCGGGCACGCCCAGCGCCGCGACACGCGCTCCGGTCACCAGGGCCGGTTCGTCGGACGCGAGTTCCGATGCGATCGCCCCGTACGCCGCCGCGAGGTCCACCCCATCGACGAAAAGCACTGTCCACTGCACAACGTCGCAGAGGGTAGCGCCGGCTGCGGCGAGCGCGGTCCGTGCGTTCTCCAGGGCGCGGGCAGACTGGACGGCCACATCGCCCTCCCCGACGAGTGAGTCGTCGACGTCGACGGCGTTCTGGCCGCCGACGTAGATGGTGGTCGCGCCGGGCGGCACGATGGCGACGTGGCTGAAGGCCGGGCTCGAGATGAGCCCCTGGGGGCGGATGCGCTGTATGGGTGCCATGCCTGTATGTTCTCACCGACCGCAGGCCGAGGCGACCCGCGAAACATAGCGAAAGCTTCAACGGGACGGCTGCGTACCGCCTTCAAGCATTGCGGCACCGTTCATGCGCAGTTTGCACACGCGGATACCCTGGCAGATACGCTCAATCAGTCGCGCGGCCAGTGCGAACGCCGCGCCGTGAAGAATGCCGATCCATTACGCCTGGAACGAAGCGACACGGCGGGGTGTGGGGAACCATGGCGGGAGATCAGTTCATGAATAGCTCACCCGCTGCCCTCCGGATTCAGTTTTCGGACCGGAACCTTTCGTGGTGGCCCGTGCTGCTGTTCCTTCCAGCCCGGGCCCTCCTGTCCTTCCTGGCGCAGATAACCACCGCCGGCATCCTGTGGGCCGCAGGCGACCTGACTCCCTGGGAATCCTCCCGGGGTGACTGAAGGGCGGAACCGGGCGCTGGCGGTGGGTCGGGAACGCGACGTCGGTCGCTTGGGTACGCGACATGCTGCGCTCAAGCTGGTCCCGAACCGGTGAGCCAACGCCGCCCCTTGAACGTCTGAGCGCTGCAGGGCTAGCATTGCCGGCACGGGCGCCGATGCCACACCTGTACAGATGCCACACCTGTACAACGCGGTGCCGACGTCGATCAATCGAGGAGACAGCCATGGGCGAGACAACTGCAGAGGCGTCCTCAGCGGATCTGATGGTCGACCTGATCATCTCCCTGGACGGGTATGCCTCGGCCGAGGGGTGGCCAGGCTGGTGGGGTCTGGAGGGGCCTGAATACCTGGCTTGGCTCGGGCAGGAGGGCGAGAAGGACTACACCTTCCTCCTCGGGGCGAACACCTACCGGCTGATGTCCAGCATGTCAGAGGAAGCAGCGGCCGACGCCTCCAGCTTCTCCGAGGATGAAGGGGCCAGCCTGACCGGCCTTGCCGCCGTGCCCAAGGTCGTCTTCTCTTCCACCCTGCAGGAGCCCCTAACGTGGCTGAACACGGAGCTGGTCACCGGGGACGCGGTCCAGGCCGTGGCGGAGCTGAAACGGACCAGGACCGGGACCCTGAGCACCCTGGGTAGCCTGAGTCTCTGCCGGTCGCTGCTGACCGCTGGCCTCGTGGACAGGTTCCGGTTGGTCGTCTTCCCGGTGATTACAGGCAGCACCGGGCGTGAGCGGATCTACGACGGCTATCCGGATATCTCGCTCAAGATGGTGAACAGCAGGACGTTGGACGGTCGGCTCCAGCTGCTTGAGTACATCCCCACCGTACTCAGCGGTCCGCCGGGCAGCGGCCCCACCTGAGCCAATCCGTGGTGTTCCCTCGTCAGTAGCTGGCGGGGGTTTCGCCGTCGGAGGGCTTAGTGAACGCGGCGGCGAGTGCTTCGGAGCCGCGGGCCAGGATGGCGACGTCGGCGCCCACCAGGACAAAGGCGGCTCCGGCCGCCAGGTAGCTGCGGGCGGTGGCTGGGTTGAAAGCGTTCACGCCGGCCGGTTTCCCGGTTGCTTTTGCGGCTGCGAGGCAGTGTTCGACGGCGGCGCGCACCTTGGGGTGTTCCTGCTGTCCCAGCAGACCCATGGAGGCGGCGAGGTCTGACGGTCCCAGGAAGATGGCGTCCACCCCGTCCACTGCCGCAATCTTCTCGACGGCTTCGACGGCCGCCGTCGATTCGATCTGGACGGTCACACTGACGGTTTCGTTGGCCCGCGCGAGGTAGTCAGGGACACGGCTCCAGCGTGAGGCCCGGGCGAGGGCGGATCCCACGCCACGGACGCCGTGCGGCGGGTAGCGGGTGGCGGCGACCGCGGCCTGGGCTTCGGCGGCCGAGTTGACCATGGGGATCAGCAGGTTCTGCACTCCCAGGTCCAGGTATTGCTTGATCAGCACGGTGTCGTTGACCGGCGGCCGGACCAAGACTTGGACCGGGTAGCCGTTGACGGCCTGGAGCTGGGCGAGGATGGATTCGAGGCCGTTGGGGCTGTGTTCGGCGTCGATGAGGAGCCAGTTCAGGCCGGATCCGGCGCAGAGCTCGGCGATCAGCGGGCTGCCGGAGCAGACCCACATTCCCGCCAGGGGGCGGTCAGCCGCGGCGAGGGCGTGGCGGAACGTGTTCGCGTAGTCAGGATTTCCGGGTTCTACTCGAAGCGGCATGTGATGGCCCCCAATGGTCCGTAGTCGGCGTGGACGGTGTCGCCCTTGTACACCCACAGCGGGCGGGTGAAGGAGCCGGCGAGGATGATGTCCCCGGCTTTCATGCTGTCGCCGTGGGCGGCGATTTTGTTGGCGAGCCAGTGCACGCCGTTGGCGGGGTGGTCCAGGACGCCGGCGGCCACACCGGTTTCCTCCACGGTGTGGTTTTTGTAGAGGATTGCCGAGACCCAGCGGAGGTCCACGGCGTCGGGCTTTACCGGGTTCCCGCCGATCACCATGGCGCCCATCGCGGCGTTGTCCGCGATGGTGTCCACGATGGTCCGGCCCTCCATTTCGATCCGGGAGTCCAGGATTTCCAGGGCCGGCACCACGTAGTCCGTGGCGTTCAGGACGTCGAAGATGGTGCAGCCGGGTCCGGACAGGTCCTTCTTCAGCACAAATGCCAGTTCAACTTCCACCCGGGGATGGGTGTACCGGTCCCATTCCACCAAGCAGCCGGTTCCGAGCACCATGTCATCGAAGATGGCGCCGTAGTCCGGCTCGGTGATGCCGGTGGCGGCCTGCATGGCCTTGGAGGTGAGGCCGATCTTGCGGCCCACCAGCGTGCGGCCGGCGTCCTCGTTGCGCCGCCGCCACAGCTGCTGCACGGCATAGGAGTCCTCCACCGTCATCTCCGGGTAGCGGGCCGTGAGGCGGGGGATCGGGGTGCGGGTCCGGGCGGCCGCCAAGAGTTCGTCGGCGATGGCCTCAATCGTCTTCGCGTCCAGCATGGCTACAGCTGCGCCCCGAGCTTGAAGCCCGTCCGGTCCCCTTCGGGGGCCCCGTCTTTGCGGGTGTAGGAGAAGCCGTCGGCGCCCACGGTGACCGCCATTTCGCTCTTTTCCTCACGCACGACGACGGGCTGCGGCTTGCCGTCGAGGTCCAGGACGAGGGAGGCCTCGGTGTACCAGGAGGGGACCACGGGGTTGCCCCACCAGTCGCGGCGCTGGTTGTCGTGGACGTCCCAGGTGACGACGGGGTTGTCGGGGTCGCCGGTGTAGTAGTCCTGGGTGTAGATCTCGATGCGGTGGCCGTCGGGGTCGAGGATGTAGAGGTAGAAGGCGTTGGAGACGCCGTGCCGGCCGGGGCCGCGTTCGATCCGGTCGCTGATGCGCAGGGCGCCCATCTTGTCGCAGATCTGGATGATGTTGTGCTTTTCGTGGGTGGCGAACGCGACGTGGTGCATGCGCGGGCCGTTGCCGCCGGTCAGGGCGGTGTCGTGCACGGTCTGCTTGCGGTGCATCCAGACCGCGTAGGTGACGCCGTCGGAGTCCTGGATGTCCTCGGAGACGCGGAAGCCGAGGTCCTCGAGGTACTTGCGGCCGCGGGGCACGTCCGGGGTGACCTGGTTGAAGTGGTCCAGGCGGACCAGTTCGCCGGCGGAGTAAAGGTCGTAGCGCTGGGTGAGGCGTTCGACGTGCTCCACGTCGTAGAAGAACTCGTAGGGGAAGCCCAGTGGGTCCTCGACGCGGACGGAATCGCCCACGCCTTTCGTGAAGCCTTCCTTGCGGCGTTCGGTGCGGCAGCCCAGTTCCTTGTAATAGGCCTCGGCGGCGTCCACTTCGGCGGGGGACTTCACCCGGTAGGCGAAGGCGGCGACGGCGGCGATGGGTCCCTTGCGCAGCACGAGGTTGTGGTGGATGAACTCCTCCAGGGGGCGCAGGTAGATGGTGTTCTCATCTTCCTCGGTCACGTGCAGGCCCAGGACGTCCACGTAGAACGCGCGGGACCTGGCAAGGTCGGTGACCACGATCTCCATGTAGGCGCAGCGGACGATGTCCGGTGCCGGGACGGTGGGGGTGCGGACAAAGTCAGTCATGGGATTCTCTCTTCTTTGAAAGGGCTTGGCGCTCAGGCGCCGAATTTGGGGGTGTGGACGGTGCCGAGGCTGATGTGCACGGCCTGCTGGTCGGTGTAGAAGTCGATGGAGCGGTAGCCGCCTTCGTGGCCCAGGCCCGAGGCTTTGACCCCGCCGAAGGGGGTGCGGAGGTCGCGGACGTTGTGGCTGTTGAGCCAGACCATGCCGGCCTCGACGTTCTGGGAGAAGTTGTGGGCGCGGGTCAGGTTCTGGGTCCAGATGTAGGCCGCGAGGCCGTAGCGGGTGTTGTTCGCCAGGGCCAGGGCTTCCTCGTCCGAGTCGAAGGGGGTGATGGCGACGACGGGGCCGAAGATTTCCTCCTGGAAGATCCGGGCGTCGGGGGCGACGTCGGCGAACACGGTGGGTGCGATGTAGTTGCCTTCGGGGAGGTGGTCGGGGCGGCCGCCGCCGGCGAGGAGCCTGCCTTCGGACTTGCCGATCTCCACGTAGGAGGCCACCTTCGCGTAGTGCTCCGGGTGGACCAGGGCACCCACTTCGGTCTTGGGATCGTGCGGGTCCCCGACCACGATCTTTTTCGCCCGGGCGGCGTACTTTTCGCAGAACTCGTCGTAGATGGCGCGTTCGACGAGGATGCGGGAACCGGCGGTGCAGCGTTCGCCGTTGAGGGAGAAGACCCCGAACAGGGCGGAATCGATCGCGGCGTCGAGGTCGGCGTCGGCGAAGACCACGCACGGGGACTTCCCGCCGAGCTCCATGGAGAGGCCCTTGAGGTTGGCGGCGGCGTTGCGGAAGATCGTCTGCCCGGTGGTGGTCTCGCCCGTGAAGGAAATCAGCGGGACGTCCGGATGCTTGACCAGGGCATCGCCGGCCTCCTCGCCGAGGCCGTTGACCAGGTTGAAGACACCGTCGGGGAGGCCCGCGTCCTTGAAGATCTGCGCCCAGAGCGAGGCGGAGAGAGGCGTGAATTCGGCGGGCTTGAGGACCACTGTATTGCCGGTGGCCAGGGCCGGGGCGAGCTTCCAGGACTCCAGCATGAACGGCGTGTTCCACGGCGTAATGAGACCGGCGACGCCGATCGGCTTGCGGTTCACGTAGTTGATCTGGGCGCCGGGTACCTTCATGGCGTCGTCGAACTGGGCCACGATCAGGTCCGCGAAGAACCGGAAGTTCTCGGCCGCACGCAGCGCCTGGCCCTTGGCCTGGGTGATCGGCAAGCCGGTATCGAAGGTCTCCAGTTCGGCGAGGCGCTCCTCCTGGGCCTCGACGGCGTCCGCGATCCTGTTGAGGATGCGGGCACGGTCGCGTGGCTTCATCCGTGGCCACGGTCCGTTGGTGAAGGCTTCGCGGGCGGCGGCCACGGCGAGGTCGATGTCCTCCTTCTGGCCGGCGGCGGCCGTGGCGTAATTCCGGTTGGAGACCGGATCCAGGACGTCGAAAGTCGCTCCGCCCACGGAGTCAACGAACTGGCCGTTAATGTAGTGCTGGATGTGGGTGGGGAGGTCCTGCGGCACGTAATGGTTCGTGGTCTGTTCGGCGGTGAACGTCATTGTTGTTTCCTAACTGATAGTGCAACGCGGGGTCACTTCTTGCCCATGCGGGGCCGTTTATCGGGCGTTAAGTGACCCCGCGTTGCTTTGGGCGAGGTAGGCGTCCAGGGTGGCGGAGCGGTGCCGGCGGGCGGATTTCTCAATCTCTTCCGCGCCGGCGTCGGCCTCGATGAGCCGGAGCAGCGCCTCGTGCTCGTCCACCGATTCGTGGGCGCGGCCGGGGACAAACCGGAAGGTGGAGGACCGGAGCGAGGCGAGCCGGTTCCAGCCCCGGTGGACCAGGTCCAGGATGTGCGGGTTGGGGCACTGCTCAAAGAGGATGCTGTGGAAGTCCTGGTTCAGCGCCGTGAAGCGGACGGGGTCGAAGTGCTGGAGGCATTCCCGCATGTCCTCGTTCACGGCCCGGGCGCGTGCAATGTCCGCCGGGCCAATCAGCGGCGCGGACAATGCGGTGGCGGCTCCTTCGACGATGCTCAGGGTCTGCATCGTGTAGAGGTACTCGGTGGGATCGATCCCGGAGACCGTAGCGCCGACGTTCCGCTCGAACGTCACCAGTCCTTCGGCCTCCAGCCGGCGGATCGCTTCACGGACCGGGACGACGCTGACGCCCAGATCCTTGGCGATGGCGGCCAGGACCAGCCGGTAGCCGGGGGAGTAGGTTCCGTCCACGATCCGTGCCTTGACGGCCGCGTAGGCCTGCTCGGACTTGCTGGCAGCTGGTCCGGTTCCGGCCTGGACACCTGCGGCGGTTGCCGTTTCAGTCATTGGCTGTGCCTGCTTCCCATTCCTGGTACTTGGTGCGCCAGGCGGCGTTCAGCGGGTAGAGGCCGTCCACACTGTGGCCCTGTGCCACCATTTCCGCGATGAACGTTTCCTCGCGCTCCTGGATAATGGAGTCGTCCGCGACCTCCTCGGCCAAGGCCGGCGGGATCACCAGGATGCCGTCCGAGTCCGCGACGATGATGTCCCCGGGCTGCACGGTGGTGCCCCCGCACGCGATGGTGATGTCCGTGTCCCACGGGATGTGCCGGCGCCCCAGGACGGCGGGGTGCGGGTTGGCGTAGTAAGTAGGCATGTCCATGGCCGCGACGGCGGAGAAGTCCCGGACGCCGCCGTCGGTGATGATGGCCGCGGCCCCGCGGACCTGGGCGCGCAGGGCCAGGATGTCGCCGATGGTGCCGGTGCCCTTCTCGCCGCGGGCGTCCATCACCAGGATCTCGCCCTCATTGACGGAGTCGATGGCCTTCTTCTGGGCGTTGAACCCGCCGCCGTGGGTCTTGAACAAGTCCTCGCGGTTGGGCACATACCGCAGGGTCCGTGCCAGGCCCACGATCCGCTTCTCCGGACGCGTTGCGGTGAGGCCGTCGATGCTGACGTTGTTCAGGCCGCGCTTGCGCAGCTGGGAGGAGAGCGTGGCGGTGCAGACGCTTTCCAGTTTGGCCTTCAGCTCAGGGGTCAGGACCTGCCCGACGGCGGCGATTTCATTGGGCGGAAGGCCCGCCGCTGCGCGCGAACCGTACGCCTCCTCCCGCTGCGCGTCATCAGCCTTGGGCTGCGCACCAAAGTCAGCGAACGCCGTCGTACCTTCCTCCACCCGGGTGACCAGCCGCCCCGTGGAAAGACTGGCGGATGTGCTGGCATCAACGGTGCTGACTTCAACGGTGCTGACTTCCACCTCGACGACGTCGCCCGGCTTGGCCACGGAGGCGCCGGCGGGGGTGCCGGTCAGGATGATGTCGCCCTTTTCGAGGGTGAGGAGCTGGGACAGGTCGGCGATGAGGCGGGCGAACGGGAAAAGCAGATCCGCGGTGGTGTCGTCCTGGACGAGGTCGCTGTTGTGCCAGGTGCGGATGCGCAGTTTGGCGGGGTCCACGGCGTCTGCGCGGATCAAACCGGGGCCGATCGGGGTGAAGCCGTCGCCGCCCTTGGACCGGAGGTTGGAGCCCTTGTCCGCGTAGCGGAGATCGTAGACGCCGAGGTCGTTGCCGGCGGTCACCCATTCGACATGGTTCCAGGCGTCCTTCATCCCGACGCGGCGGGCGGGCTTGCCGACGATCAGGGCGATTTCGCCCTCAAAGCCGAGGAGTTCGCAGCCGGCCGGACGCTCCACGACGGAAGGGGCTTCGGCCGAGCCGTACGCCAGGGAGGAAGACGGCTTCAGGAAGTAGGAAGGCTGCTCCGGCGTGCGCCCACGCTGGGCTGCGCGGCTGGGGTAGTTGATGTGCACCGCGATGACCTTGCGGGCCGCGGCCAGGGTGTGGTCGGTGACCTGATCCAAGTGCTGCTCCTCATCGAGTACGAAATCGTATACGAAGAAATATCGCAGATATCCCTGTTGACGTCAATGGGCATGTCCGTTGCACAGGCTGTGAGGGACAGTGCGGTGGCCCTTACGGTGCAGGCTTCGTCGCTGCTTTCGGATATCGGTCGCGGCCATAGACTGTTCGACACCACCTTGTCCTCCCACCGAAGGGTCCCTCGTATGGGCGGCAGCATTGACCGACGCCTCCCACGCCTGGAAGACGTGGCGGCGCGGGCAAAGGTGTCCCACCAGACGGTCTCGCGTGTCATCAACAACCACCCCAATGTCAGCAGCGCCACCCGGGAGAAGGTGGAGGCGGCCATTGCCGAACTCGGCTACCGGCGCAATACCGCTGCCAGGAGTCTGGTCACCCGGCGTTCACAAACCATAGGTGTGCTCGCGGCCGAAATGGGGCAGTACGGCCCGGCCAACACTCTCCTCGGAGTCCAGCAGGCTGCCCGGGAGGCCGGTTACTTTGTGAGCATCGAGGCCATCAAGGAGGCTGGAGCGGATACTATCTCGGACGCCGTCCGCCATCTCACGGACCAGGGCGCGGACGGGATCATCGTCATTGTGCCCCACGACGGTACCGTTCAGGCGCTGGAGGGCCTCACCCTGGACGTTCCCGTGATCCTTGTAGGTGCCGCCGGTGGGGGGCTCTTCAGCGGAGCGTTGGTGGACCAGAAGCTTGGCGCGCGTCTGGCGGTCTCGCACTTGATCGACCTGGGCCACCGGCGGATCGGGCATGTTTCCGGGCCTCAGGACTGGGTGGACGGCAGGTCGCGTGCCGAGGGGTGGGGTGAGCGGCTCCGCGAAGCCGGCCTGGCTGATGACCTGTTGATCGAAGGGGACTGGAGCGCCGGCAGCGGGTACCGGATCGGCCGGCAGCTTGCCGCTGACCGCACGGCTACGGCCCTGTTTGTGGGCAATGACCAGATGGCCCTGGGCCTGCTGCGCGCCTTCAGCGAAGCGGGGGTCCGCGTGCCCGACGACGTCTCCGTGGTCGGCTTCGATGACCAGCCTGAGTCGGGCTACTTCACGCCGCCGCTGACCACCGTGCGCCAGGATTTCGAGGAACTCGGCCGGCGCTGCATGAATGTCATGCTTAGCGCCCTTGAGGGCGGCGCGGGTGCGGGCACCACCGTGGTGGAGCCGGAGCTGGTTGTCCGCAGCAGCACGTCCGCTCCCGCCTGATTCTTTCCTAATCGTCCTAGTCGATGCCCGGGACTTGACGTTCCAATTGTTAGCGCTCACAATTGAACCAATCCGCGCAAACCGGACCAGCTATTGGAGGACTTCATGGACGTCACAGTGGACGGCACAGACAGCTACGTCATCGGCGTGGACTACGGAACGCTTTCGGGGCGGGCCGTTGTGGTCCGGGTCCGTGACGGCAAGGAACTGGGCAGCGGTGTCTTCGACTATCCACACGCGGTGGTCACGGATGCCCTGCCGGCGGATGTAGCGGGCGCTGCGGGCGACGGCGCCGCCCGGCTTCCCGGGGAATGGGCGCTTCAGGTGCCCAATGACTACCGCGACGTCCTCCGCCACGCCGTCCCCGCCGCGATCGCGGACGCCGGGATCAACCCGGCCGCCGTCGTCGGCATAGCCACTGACTTCACGGCCTGCACCATGGTGCCGGTCAAGGCCGACGGCACCCCGCTCAATGAACTGCCCGGCTTTGCCA